>JBFWOK010000010.1:0-71515 GCA_050250555.1 Limisphaerales bacterium | reverse complement strand
CCCCCACACCCTTGGAATGAATAGGCGCACGACAGTCAGGTTGACCGGAGCGGCTCTCGGCCTCGCGCTGTTCATTCGTTTCGTCGAACAACCGGCCCGCCTCGCACGACATCGCACCACGGTCGCCCCCCGTGTCGTCCCCCGGTTCGATCCCGCCACCATTGCCGCCATCGAAGTCCAGGCCCCCGGCGAATCCACCGTTCGCCTCGTGAAAACCAACGGATTGTGGCGGATCGCCTCCCTGGATCTTCAGCCGGCGCAACAGCAACTCGCCGACGGCCTCCTCCAGCGCGTCGCCGCCCTCCGAGGCCAGTCCATCCTGACCACGGCGGAACTCCGCGCCCGCCCCCAGGCCGCCGCGGAATTCGGGCTCAACCCGCCCGTCGCGTCCGTCACCCTCGTGGGCCCCTCCGGACCCACCGAACTGCTGCTCGGCGTTCGAAGCATCCAGGGCACCCAGGTCTACTGCCAGGTCGTCGGCATCCCCGGAATCTTCGCCGCCGACGCCGACCTCGCCGACCTTCTCCCCCTGCGCCCCGATGGCTGGCGGGAAACCACCCTCATCCCCCTCGACCGCCTCGTGTTCGATCGGATCCGCGTCGATCCCCAGGGCGCTCCGTTCACCCTGGCGCGCAACTCGACCAACGGACTCTGGAGCCTCATCGAACCCCGCGTCGCGCGGGCCGACCCCAACCGCGTCGGTATCCTGATCCGTCGCCTCGGGTTCATGCAGATCCAGGACTTCGTCGCCCCGACCTCCGCGCCGCCACCCGAACTCACCGGCCTCAAGCCTCCCCGGCTCACCGTCAGCCTCGCCCGGGGCAGCAACGAGGTCTTCGGCGTCTCCATCGGCGGCCCCGTCACGAACGCCCCCACCTTCTACGCCCAACGTCCGGGCGACCGCGAACTGCTGACCGTTCCAGCCGAGACCACCGACCTCCTCCGGGTCTCGTACAAGGACCTCCTGGACCGCAGGATCCTGCGCTTCGACCCCGCCGCGCTCCGGGAAATCGAGTTCGCGGGCGGCGAATCGTTCCGGCTCTCGAAGGTCGCCGAGAACTGGCGCATTCTCCCCGACGACATTCCCGCCGACGCCACCCTCGTCGAAAGACTGCTCTCGACGCTCGCCGCCCTGGAGATCATCGACATCGCCAAGGAGGTCGTCACCGACCTTGATCTGGCGACCTACGGCCTCGCCCCGCCCGCCGGCCGGCTCACCCTTCGGTCGACGACGGGCGATACCAACACCACGGCCGCCGTCCTGGAATTCGGGGCGCTTCTGGACAACCGGCGGTTCGCGCGCGTCCAGGGCGAGCCCCCGGTCTACCTGCTCAACCCCGCCGATCTCGACGTCGTGCCGAGCGCGGCCTGGCAATTGCGCGATCGCACCGTCTGGCGTTTCGACTCGACCCAGGTCTCCGCGATCACCATTCGGAACGCCGATCTCGAATGGACGGTTCGAAGGCAGGGGACGAATGACTGGACCGTGCCCCCGGGATTGCGCAACGACATCAATCCCTTCGCGCTCGATGAGGCGCTGCACGTCGCCGGCTCCTCCCGGGCCCTCTCGTGGATCGCTTTCGGCGACTCCAGGAACCAGGCCTTCGGCATCGGCCGGGGACCGGAACTCACGCTCGAACTCCGCGGGAACGACTCCACAAACCAGATCCGGGTTTCGTTCGGGAAGCACAGCCCCGGCGGCAACCGGTACGTCGCGACCACCCTCTCGGACGGTTCCCAACTCACGTTTGAACTCCCCGGCCACGCCTGCGACGATCTCCTGCGCGAACTCGGTGTCACCGCCGATCCCGGGTCCCAGCCCTGACGGACACCATGGAGAGCCCGGATCCCATCCACCGAAAACGCTGGCGGTGGTGCCGGTACGCTTTTCGCGCGTTCCGCATCGCCCTCCTCACCGCCATCTTCCTCCTCCTGGCGAGCCTCACCTGGCTCCGGGTCGTCGGACTTCCCAATTTCCTCCGCCTGCGCGTCGTGGATGAACTCGCCCGTCGGGGGATCGTCGCCAATTTCCGGTCCCTCCATTTCCAGTGGTTCCGAGGCCTGGTGGCCGAGGATCTCCGGGTCGCCTGGGGCGGCACCAACAACCCCGGCGTCGCCATCCAACTCGCCGAAGCCGACCTCGACGTCTCGCCGCCGCTCGCCTGGATCCGGCAATCCAGGATGCTCCGGGGTTTCAGCGTCCGCCGAGGCAACGCCTCGATCCCCCTCCTGGTCTCCAATGAACCGCCCGTCCAAATCCACATCGATGACATCTCCGCCCAGGTCCGGTTCCGCGAAGGCGACCACTGGGAAATCCCCCGCCTCGCCGCGCGCCTCGAGGGCCTTCAATTCGAACTGAGCGCCCAGATCACCAACACCGCCGCCCTGCGACGACCCGGACTTCGGCCCGGCCAGGACCCCGCCGCGCGCGAACGAACCCTCCGCCTCATCCGTGGCTTCGTCCGTGAATTGCAGTCGTTCACGAATGCCCAATCCGCCCGAATCGCCGTCCACCTGAATCTCGACGGCCAGAAAATCCCCG
This sequence comes from Limisphaerales bacterium, assembly GCA_050250555.1. Taxonomy (GTDB): domain Bacteria; phylum Verrucomicrobiota; class Verrucomicrobiia; order Limisphaerales; family CAIMTB01; genus CAIMTB01. Next base: position 68,973 of record JBFWOK010000010.1, on the reverse strand, counting down.
CCACCCACGGGGATCTCTTCGTCGAAGTCCCCTCCGCGAACACCGTCCGCGGCAATCTCCTCAACCTCCGATTCTCCACGCGCATCCTCCCGCCTTCCGCGCCCGACTTGCCCTCCCAGGCGTCGGTCGTCCTCGAACTGGGCGAGTTGCAGACCGGACACGGCGGCCTCAGCCAGCTCGAAATCCGCGCCCAATTGACCAGCACAGCCCTTCCTTTCGCCTTCACCAACGCGACCTGGGAAGCCCGGGCCGATCATGTCTTCCTTCGCGGCCTCCGCGCCCGAAGCCTCACCCTCTCCGGAACCTCCCGGATTCCCGAGGTTCCCAACCTTCGCGAAGCCCTGTTCGATTCCCTCCTCCAGGGCCACGCCGGACGCCTCGAAATCGGCACCGGCAACCCCGATCCGCTGATCGTCGCCGCCCCGAGCTTCGCCTTTCACCTCGTTTCCACCCCCGACTGGACCCGCCCCGCCCGACTCGATGGAACCCTCTCCACGGGCTCGATGACCGACTCACGCGGGCGAACCGGCCCCGGTCGAATCCACTTCGATCTCGCCGCGGCCGCTCCGTCCCCGGAGCTCCACCCCCCACCTCCGGAGACCGCCTTCTGGGCCGATGCCTGGCCCCTGACGGGACGCCTCGACATCGATCTCGCCGGCCTCAGCTCGGACCGACTCGCGATCGACCAGGTCCACACGGTCCTCGACTGGAAAGCCCCCCGTCTCGCCCTCCGGGAGTTCGACGCCCACCTCCATGGCGGCCGTCTGCGGGTCCGCGGCGATCTCGACGTGACGTCCCGGGTCGCCACCCTGATCGCCGAGTCCACCTTCGATCTCCACGGCCTCGACCCGCTCCTGGGTCCGCGGAGCCGCGACAACCTCGCGCGCTATCAGTGGGCCGAACCCCCGTGGATCGAAGCCCAGGCGCGGGCCACCCTGCCGCCCTGGGGCGCGACCGACGTCGACTGGGACGCCACGGTCAAACCCACGCTCCAGGTCGATGGACGGGTCCGGGTCGGCGCGGGAAGTTTCAAGGGCATCCCTTTCAACGAGGCCGTCTCGTCCATCTCCTACGACGGCGATACCTGGCGCCTGCCCAACCTGAGGACGGTCCGTCCCGAGGGCCGCCAGGAAATCGCCGTCGAATACAGCGAGGGCACCCGCGAATACCGGATCGACGCGCGCGGCCGGGTGATGCCTCCGGTTCTCAAACCCGTCCTCGGCGAACAAAGCGCCGAAGTCGTCGATCTCTTCGAATTCCACAGTCCCGTCGATGCCGAGGTCTCCGTCTGGGGCCCCTGGACCGAAGGCACCCGGCAGGCAATTCTCGGCACGATCACCGCCACGAATTTCACCTTCCGCGCCCAGCGCTTCGACCATCTCGACGCGCGGATCACCTACACCAACCGGTTCCTCGTGGCGGCCCCCGTTCGATTGACCCGCGACGCCGGCGAAGCCGTCGCCGAAGGGGTCGGCTACGATTTCGCCGACGACCGCCTGTGGCTCACGAATGCGGTGAACACCATCGAACCCTTCGCCGCCGCGGCCGCCATCAGCCCCTCATTTCCGGCGAAACTCGCCCCCTACCGGTTCGCCACTCCTCCCCGCATCCGCGCCAACGGAACCATCCGCCCAAGGGACACGGATTCCGCCGATCTCACCCTCGCCATCCAGGGAGGGCCGTTCGAGTTCTGGCGCCTGAAAGCCGAAACCATCGAGACCGACCTTCTCTGGAAGGGTTCCACGCTCACCTTCACCAATCTCAGCGGCCGGTTCTTCGACGGCACCCTCGCGGGAAACGCCTTCTTCGATCTGGCGAATCCCGACGACGGCCTCTACCGGTTCGAAGCGCGGATCCGCCAGGCGGAACTCGGGAAACTGCTCCGCCATGCGTCCGGGAACCGGACCAACGTCGCCAGCGGGGAATTCGATCTCGATCTCCAGATCCACTCCGCCAGGACCTCGGACCTCCATTCCTGGAACGGCGCCGGCCACGCCACGCTCACGGACGGACTGCTCTGGGACGCTCCGATCTTTGGCTTCTTCAGCCCTATTCTCAACGCCGTGGTGCCCGGCCTGGGCAACAATCGCGCGCGAGCCGCCGAAGCCTCCTTCACGATCGAGGACAGCGTCGTCCACACGCGCGATTTCACCATCGACTGCCCCCCGGCCAAGTTGTTCTACCGGGGTCAGGTCGACTTCGACCAAAGGATCAACGCGAAGGTCGAAGCCCAGGTCCTCGGGAACTTCACCCCCATGGGGCCGCTGTTCGGCCTCATTCTCCGGCCCCTCACCAAACTCTTCGAGTTCCGCATCACGGGGACCCTCTCCGACGTGGAGGCGGAACCGCTGTACGTCCCCAAGTTTCTCCTGCTCCCCTTGCAGCCCCTCCGGCTCTTGTTCGGACTTTTCGGCCGCAACCACGGGCAGACCCTCGATGCCCAGGTCCATTCCCAGCCCGAGATCCCGATACCTTCCGAGCCCGGATCCGCCCCAACGGATGAACCGATCCCGCCGAATCGATTGAACCCGCCTGGAATGGAAGAAGGTCCCCAGGCCGTGGTCGAAGACCCTTCTCCCGCCGCCAACGCCGCCGCGGACGGGCAAAGTGAGGTCCGGAAACGACCGGCGGAACGACCGGAACCCGTGCCTTGACACGGTTTCAATTGATACCAACCATAGTTACATATGAAACAGTCTGGGTCACGGTCCGCGTCCCGTCTCCCGGCGGCGCGGGCGGCCGGAGTCGTGGGGTTCCATTTGCGCGCGCCCAAGTCCGGCCCCATGGAGGTGGACCTGACCCCGTCCCGCATCGTGCATGCGATCGAGCTGGGGCTTCCGATCGCGGAATTGGAGGCCCTGCGTGAAAGTCTCGGAATTCCCCTGGACCGACTCGCCACCCTCCTTGGCATCTCCAAAGCCACCCTTCACCGCCGGCGGACCCAGGGACGGCTCGATCCGGCGGAGTCCGACCGCGTGGTCAGGTTCGCGCGTTTGGTGGGGCGCGCCGCGGAGGTTCTCGATGGCGAGGAAAACGCCCGGCGCTGGCTGGATTCGGTCCAGCAGGGGTTGGGCGGAGTGGCTCCCCTCGACTTCGCCGTGACCGAAACCGGCGCGCGGGAAGTGGAGGACCTCCTCGGGCGCATCGAGTTCGGCGTCTACTCCTGATCGTCCGAACCCCGGATGGGCCGATGCGGACGCTCTGGCGGATCATCAAGGAGCGCCATGCCGACGGCGCCTTCTCCGGCGAAGGCGCCGCGAGGAACGGTGGTCGCTGGAACCTGCGCGGAACCCGGGTGGTCTACACCAGCGCCACCCAGTCCCTGGCGGCCCTCGAACTGCTCGTTCACCTCAATCCTCCCCTCCCCTTCCGGTGGGTCGTCTTCCCTGTCACCTGCGAATCGGCGTTGATCGAAGTCTACCCGGCGGCCCGTCTCCCGGCCGCCTGGCGATCCCAGCCGCCTCCCCGGGTGACTCAACAGATTGGAACCGAATGGGTCCGACACTCCCGGTCGGCCGTCTTGGCGGTACCCAGTGTGCTCGTCCCGGACGAACACAACTACCTTCTCAATCCAGCCCACCCGGATTTCGGACGAATCCGTGTCGGTCCCCCGCGACCCTTCGCGCTCGACCCGCGACTGATCCGCTTCCCGGAATCCGCCGACCCCAGCCAGAAGCCGCCCCCCTCCTCGTAGTCGCGGACGTCAGTTGAGCGCCGCCTTCCGGGGCATCAGATCATCGACATCCCCGGCACCGTGAACCAACTCGACACACGCCAACCGCGCGTACGGGATCCGATAGATCCGGACCGCCTTCCGGACCTGGAGCGAAAGGACGAGCAGATCCGGGTCGTTGAAGTTCACCACCAGATTGCCACGGTGGCCGACGACCTTCGGCCCGCCATCCACCCAAAACACCAGGCGCAGGTCCTTTCGAGGGACGTACACCTCCTCGTCCTTCGACTGGCCCATCGATTCCAGTTCGAGAAAGGCCTCGAGCTTCGCTTTCCAGGTCGGCTTCGTCATGCGGCGGCATCCCGGGCGGACACGCCCGGTCATCTCCGGGGCCGATCGTTGAGGGCGCGGACGCGAATTGTCCATCCGAGTTCTTGATCGAAATTCGTGATCGGCTCGCCCCGACCTCTCGGGTAACGTCCCCGCATGCGTGCCGCCCTGCGCGTCGCCGTCATCGGCACCGGATCCCTCGGGAAGGAACACTCCCGGATATACGCCAGCCTGGCCGGCGCGGGTGAAATCGAGTTCGTCGGGGTCTTCGACACGTCGCCGGAGGTGGCTCGGTCCGTCGCGGACCGCCACCGGGTCCCCGTCCTCGCCAGTATCGAACAGGCGGCGGACGTCGCCGACGCCCTCAGCATCGTCACCCCGACGTCGTCCCACTTCGCGATCGCGCGGGATCTTCTCCTCCGTGGAAAGCACGTCCTTGTCGAGAAGCCGATGACCGACAATCCGGAGGACGCCGCCGCGTTGGTCGCCCTGGCCCAATCCCACGGCTGCGTCCTTCAGGTGGGCCATGTCGAGAGGTTCAATCCCGTCTTCCAACGCCTCCAGGAAGTCGCGCCCGAGCCCCGGTTCATCGAGGCCCACCGCCTCTCCCCCTTCCCGGCCCGAAGCACCGACGTGGGCGTCGTCCTGGATCTCATGATCCACGATCTCGACATCATCCTCGCCTTCGTCAAATCCCCCGTCGTGAGCGTCGACGGCGTCGGGATCGCCGTGCTCAGCCGCGGCGAGGACATCGCCAACGCCCGCCTCCGGTTCGCCAACGGCTGCGTCGCCAACCTCACCGCCAGCCGCGTCAGTTCGGAGCGGATGCGCAAGATCCGGGTGTTCTCCGGCGGAGCGCAACCGGCCTATGTGTCCCTCGATTACAGGGCGCAGTCGGGCTACACGCTCCGCCTCGCCCGGGCGGACGAGAAGGAAAGCTCCCTTCTCAAGAAGCTCCTCCATGCGCGGGACGCCTCGATCGTGGTCGAATTCGCCGGACGCCGGATCGTCCGTGAACCCGTGCCGATCACACGCGAAGAGCCGCTCATGCTCGAACTCACGCACTTCATCGACTGCGTGCGAAAACACCAGACACCCCTGGTGAGCGGCGAGTCCGCCAAACTGGCGCTGGACCTGGCCTTCGAGATCACCCGGCAGATCGCCTCCCAGAAGGAGCAGCTCGACGTTCCACGCGAGATCGGATGAATGCTCCGTCCCCGCGTCCCCGCGTCCCCGCGAAACCCGGCGGAGTCCTCATTCATTGACGTCACGCGAACCTCCGTCATCCTTCCGACTGTTCCTATGATCAACCGCCGCACCGCACTCAAGGCCGTCGCCCTCGTTCCCACCGCCGCCACGCTCGCCGCCCCGAAGCTTCGCGCCCAGGCTCCCGCCGCCGCTCCGGCCGCGGCACCCGCGCCCACGGGACCCCACCGCCTCCCACCCCTCGCCTACGCCGTCGATTCCCTGGAACCCTTCATCGACGCCAAAACCATGGAGATCCATCACGACCGCCATCACGCGGCGTACGTGATGTCGCTCAACCGGGCCCTCGTCGGCCACCCCGATCTCGCCGCGAAATCCGCCGAGGACCTGATCTCCCAACTTGGCGAAGTGCCCGAGACCATCCGAACCGCGGTCCGCAATCACGGAGGCGGCCACGTGAATCACTCGATCTTCTGGCAGACGCTCAAACGCAACGGTGGCTCCACCCCGTCCGGGCCCCTCATGGAAGCCATCGTCAAACGATTCGGAACCTTCGACGCCTTCAAGGCCGAGTTCAGCCGCGCCGCGCTCTCCGTGTTCGGATCCGGTTGGGCCTGGCTCAGCCGTGACAAGTCCGGCGATGTCCTCGTCGAAGCCACCGCCAATCAGGATTCCCCCTACATGGCCGGACGCGTCCCGCTCCTCGGCATCGACGTCTGGGAACACGCCTATTATCTCAAGTATCAGAACAAGCGGGCCGACTACGTCGGGGCGTTCTTCCAGGTGATCGACTGGTCGGTCGTCGCCGCCCGACACGCCAAGGGCGCCTAGCCCCCTGCCGCTTCCCGTCCATCCAGGCCGGTCCCATCGGTTCCATGGGTTCCATCGGTCCCTTCGGGTCCCGGGATGCTTGCACGACCCTCCGGGGGGTCCCCTAGAGTCGCCCATGCGCATGCGCTGGTGGCGTTCTCCATACTCCCGTCGCGCGGCCCTGGCCGCCGTCGGAGCGTTCGTGGTCTCGGGCTGCAATACCCCTCCCAAACGGGCGATCCCCGCCCGCGAATTCCGGGGTCGCACCCGCGTCGCCTGCGTCGGCGACAGCATCACCGCCGGCGCCGGACTCGCCCACCCCGAGTCGTCCGCCTACCCCGCCGTCCTCGCCCAACTGCTCGGGAACGCCTACGAGGTCCGGAACTTCGGCGTCAGTGGCGCCACCCTGCTCAAGGGCGGCGACCACCCTTACACCGAGACCGGCGCCTTCGGGCAGGCTCTCGAATTCCTTCCCAGGGTCGTCGTCATCGCCCTCGGAACCAACGATTCCAAACCCCAGAACTGGCGCTTCCAGAACACGTTCGAACGCGATCTCTACTCGATGGTCCGGGCGTTCCTGGCCCTCCCCACCCAGCCGATCGTCTACGTCTGCACGCCCCCAACGGTCTTCGAGGATCGATGGGGCATCACTTCGGAAATCACCTCCGGCCCCATTGCCGCCACCCTCCGCCGCGCGGCCATCCGAGAAGGATGGCCCCTCATCGACCTCGAACTCGCCACCCGTCATTCGGCGGACGCATTCCCCGACGGCGTCCACCCCGACGCCGTGGGGGCGGCCCACCTCGCCGTGACCGTCGAAGCCGCCCTCCGCGGGCGTTGATGCCGATTTTTCGACGGTTGGGTCACAATTCGTATTGAGACCCCGCAAGGACCTGATATGGCATCCGGCCGCGATGATTCATCCGGACACGGAGTTGCGCTTGGTCAACGAGCACATCGGCTTCGGGGTTTTCGCGACCCGCTTCATTCCCCGAGGAACGATCACCTGGGCCCGGGACGAACTTGACCAGGCGTTCACCGAAGGCGAAGTCGCGGCCATGGCGCCCGCCTACCGGAGAATCCTCGACAAGTACTGCTTCGTGGATGCCTACGGCCAGCACGTCCTGTGCTGGGACCATTCCCGGTTCTTCAACCATTCCTGCAACGCCAATTGCCTCGGCGCGGGGTACGAGTTCGAAATCGCCGTCCGCGACATCGCCCCCGGCGAGGAGCTCACCGACGATTACGGCACCCTGAACATCCGCGAGGCTTTCCAATGCGCCTGCGGCTCCCCGAACTGCCGACGTCAGGTCTTTCCCGACGATATGGAACGATTCGCCGGGGACTGGGACCGTCTCGTCGAAGCTGTGTTCCACCTGATTCCAACGGTGCCCCAGCCACTCTGGGCCTTTGTTCGCGAACAGGATCGGATCGCCGAAGCCGTCTTGAATCCGCTGCGGCTCGTTTCGATCCGAAGGAACTACGTCCCCCTCATCTTCCCCCCGCCCGGAAACATCCCGCCGGGGACGTCCGCCACAGCGCTCGCATCCTGACGCGCCGGGAACGGGCTCCGGTCCCACCGACGGAAACGCCTCCGCCCCTCCCCCCTCCTCCCCATCAAAGGGCCCTTTCAAAGACCCGGTACGCGGTCTGCCGCATTCCGCGCCGACGGTAGACTTCCTGCGCCGTCCGGTTGTCCTGTTCCACGTAAAGCCGGAGTCCCACCACCCCCTGGCTCACCGCCGCCGCGTGCACGTGGTCGAACAACCGCCGAAACACGCCCCGGGCCCGCCAGTCCGCGTGCACATACACGCTCTGAAACCACCACATGTTCCCATTCCTCCAATCACTCCATTCGTAGGTCACGCAGCATTGCCCAATCACCCCGTCGGCCGTGCTCCCCGTCGCCTCCGCGACGAAGTATTCACCCTTCGAACGATCGCGAATCAACGCCTCCACCCCTCGCCGCACCACCCCGGGATCCAGTTCGAGGTGCTCGGTCTCCCACGCCAGCCGACGATTGTATTCCGCGATGATCTCCACGTCGCCCGGCTCGGCTCCCCTGATGACGAATGCTCCGCTCATGACCCGGCAATGCTCGCACCCCGAACCACCTCGGGTCCACGTCAATGGCCTGCTTGTCGGCCTCCACGACCGTCGTCTCACCGCGCTGGATTCCGACACCGGAAAGCGGTTGTGGCAGGAACCGGAGGAAACGGACGGCCAACTGATCGTGCTCGGAGTATGGCTGGTCTTCGTCAGGGACCGAGTCGGCACGCTGGAAGTGATGTCGGTAACCCGCGAAGGCTGCCGGGTCGTGGGCCGGCGGGAGTTGTTCAAGCCCACCCGAATGGAGACGCCCCTCACCTTCTCCAAGAACACCCTCCATATCCGCACTCCCCAGGAACTGATCGCGCTTCGGGTTCCCGAGAGATGATAGGACAACGGGACGGATCCTCTTTGCGGCGGCACCCCTTCCATCCCTTCCCTCCATCCCCATGCGGAACCGGACGATTGAGGCGTGGCGGACAGGTCGATAGTCTTCGAGCCATGTCCCATCCGCTCCTCCGCGCGCTGTGGCTTCTCACCGTGTTGCGCCTGACCGTTTCGCTCCACGCCCAACAGGCGGATCCCCAGGGCAAACCGGTCGAATGGATGGATGTCCGGCGGTTGGGCGTCGAAGGCCAGGGCTGGCGCGAAACCGCGGCGCCCTTCGACCGCCTCCCGGCCCGCGCCGAAGGCGTCGTCCGGCCTCCCGTGTGGAACCTGAGCCGCCACTCGGCCGGAATGCACGTCCGGTTCGTCACCGACGCGACCGAAATCCACGCCCGCTGGGAGGTCACGTCGTCGAATCTCGCGATGCCCCACATGGCGGCCACGGGAGTCAGCGGCCTCGATCTCTACGCCAAGTCCGACGACGGTGACTGGCGCTGGCTCGCGGTCGGCCGTCCCCTCCAGACGACGAACACCGCAGTCCTCATCCGCGGCCTTCGCCCAGGACCGCGCGAATACCTCCTCTATCTTCCCCTCTACAACGGCACCCGATCCGCCGAGGTCGGCGTCCCCGCTGGAGATTCCCTGTCCCCCGCCGGCGCGTGGGGTGAGGGCTCCCGCCGCCCAATCCTCTTCTACGGGACGTCCATCCTCCACGGCGCCTGCGCCTCCCGTCCCGGAATGACCCACGCCGCCATCCTCGGACGCCGATTCCACCGACCCCACATCAACCTCGGATTCTCCGGCAACGGCAAGATGGAGCCCGAGCTGGCCGACCTTCTCGCGGAACTCGATCCCGTCGTCTATGTCCTCGACTGTCTTCCCAACATGAACGCCGCCGAAGTAACCGAACGGGTCGAACCGTTCGTCCGGAAGCTGCGCGCGAGCCACCCACGAACCCCCATCGTCCTGGTCGAGGACCGGACCTACGCGGACTCGTTCCTGGTTTCTAGCAAGCGCGAGCGCAACGAATCCAGTCGCGCGGCACTCCGCGCGGCGTTCGAGCGACTCCGAAAATCCGGGGTCAAACACCTCAGCTACCTCCCGGGGGAGCGCCTGCTCGGGGACGACGGCGAGGGAACCGTCGACAGCTCGCATCCGAACGACCTCGGTTTCATGCGGCAAGCCGACGCCCAGGCGAAAGTCCTCGGACCCATTCTCCGGCGCGCTGTCCGCGAATGACTCCGCGAATTCCCACAAGGTCCCACCTGTGGACACCCGCCCTGCCCTTCCCTAGAATCGCCCGCTGCCCCAAAGGCAAAAACCCCGCACCATGGGTCAGGATTTCATCCGGATCGGCGGGGCGCGTGAGCACAACCTGAAAAACGTTTCGCTCACCCTGCCCCGTAATCGCCTCGTCGTGTTCACCGGCCTGAGCGGCTCGGGCAAATCCTCCCTTGCCTTCGACACCCTTTTCGCCGAGGGCCAGCGCAAATACGTCGAATCCCTCTCCGCCTACGCCCGGCAGTTCCTCGACCAACTCCGGAGACCCGAGGTCGATTTCATCGAGGGCCTCTCACCCGCCATCGCCATCGAGCAACGCACCGCCGCGTCCAATCCCCGCTCCACCATCGCCACCACAACCGAGATCTTCGACTTCCTCCGCCTCCTCTTCACCCACGCCGGCCAACAGCATTGCCCCGACACCGGCGAACCCATCCGCCGCCAGACCACCAGCGACATCATCGACCGCCTCCTCGCCCTCCCGCCCCGCACCCGGCTCATGATCCTCGCCCCGGTCGTCCGCGCCCAGAAAGGCGAGTTCCGCGATGTGCTCGAGCGACTCGCCCGCGAAGGCTTCGTCCGCGCGCGCATCGACGCCGCCATCGCCGATCTCGCCGAAAACACCCGGCCCCGTCTCGACCCACGCAAGCCCCACGACATCGAGGTCGTCGTCGATCGCCTGGTCGTCGAGGACCGAATCCGTGGACGTCACACCGACTCGGTCGAGATCGCCCTGAAATGGGGCGAGGGAACCTTGATCGCGCTTCATCAACCCCCCGCCAGCCCCACCCCCGACGCCTGGTCCGAGGAACGCCTTTCCAATCGCAACTACAGCCGGGCCACCGGCCGCAGTTTCGATGTGCTCACACCCCGGCACTTCTCGTTCAATTCCCCGCACGGCGCGTGCCCCGTGTGCCAGGGACTGGGCCAAAAACTCGTCTTCGATCCCGGCCTGATTGTTCCCGACACCTCGAAATCCCTGGAGTCAGGCGCCGTCCTCCCCTGGCGCCGCGGCGGCAAACGAATGCTCGTCTACTACAAGGCCCTTCTCCGCGGTGTCGCCGCCCACGCCAGCCAAAGCGTCGACACCCCCTGGCGCGATCTTCCGGAATCGTTTCGCCACCTCGTCCTCCACGGGTCCGGCGAGACCCCCATTCCCTTCACGTTCCTCAAGGCGGGGACGCCGACCCGCGTCGAGAAACCCTTCGAGGGCGTCGTCCCCCATCTGCAAAGGCTCTTCCAGGAAAGCGAAAGCGAGTTCACCAGGAACCGCCTCAAGACCTTCATGTCGCCGACGCACTGCGACGCCTGCCACGGCCGGCGCCTCAGCCCCACCGTCCTCGCCGTCACGATCGGCACCCAAGCCCATCGTGACCGGTTCGTTCCCAGCCAAGCCGCAACACCACCCACACCCGCACCCCCGCCGACGCCCACGCCAAAATCGGAATCGGATTTGGAATCGGGGTCGGAATCGAAGTCGCCGTCGGAATCCGCATCCTCATCCTCATCCGCGTCCTCATCCTCATCCGCCCTTTCATCGAAGCCCGCCAGCACCTCCCCTCCCGGTCTTTCGATCATGGACACTTGCGCCCTGTCGATCGATCAGGCCGCCGAGTTCTTTGAAGCCGTGGAATTCTCGTCCTCCCAGCAACCAATCGTCGCCGAGATCCTCCACGAGATCCGGTCGAGGCTCGGCTTCCTGCGCAAGGTGGGACTCGGCTACCTGACCTTGGATCGCGAAAGCGGCACCCTCAGCGGCGGGGAGGCCCAACGCATTCGCCTCGCCACCCAAATCGGCGCCGGACTCGTCGGAGTCCTCTACATCCTCGACGAACCCAGCATCGGCCTTCACCAGCGCGACAACGATCGACTCCTGGAAACTCTCATCCGCCTGCGGGACCTCGGGAACACCGTCCTGGTTGTCGAACACGACGAGGACACAATCCGTCACGCGGATCATATCGTCGACCTCGGCCCGGGCGCCGGAGTGCATGGCGGGGAGATCGTCGCGGCGGGTCCACTTCCCGATATTCTCGCGAACCCCAAATCCCTCACCGGCCGATATCTGAAGGGTGATCTCTCGGTTCCCGTCCCCCGAAGGCGGCTCGCACCTTCGAAGGACCGCGGCTGGCTCGAAGTGCTCGGCGCCGCCGAAAACAACCTCCGTGCCGTCGATGCCCGCTTCCCCCTCGGCAACCTCACGTGTGTCACCGGCGTCAGCGGCTCGGGAAAAAGCACGCTCGTCGACGACATCCTCCGGCGCGCCCTCGCGCGGCAGTGGCACAATTCCCGTGAGCGCCCCGGCGCCCACCGGGAGATCCTTGGATCGGAGCGCCTCGACAAGCTGGTCGTCATCGACCAGAGCCCCATCGGTCGAACCCCCAGGAGCAATCCCGCCACCTTCACGGGCCTGTTCAACGAGATCCGCGATCTTTTCTCCGAACTCCCGGCCGCCCGGGTTCGCGGCTATGGACCGGGGCGCTTCAGTTTCAACGTCAAGGGTGGACGATGCGAAGCCTGCGAAGGCGACGGCGTCCTCCGCATCGACATGCACTTCCTGCCTCCCGTCGATGTGGTCTGCGAAAAATGCGCTGGCCGTCGATACAATCGCGAAACCCTCGAGATCGCCTACAAGGGCCTCAACATCGCCGATGTGCTCGCCCTCACCGTCGACGAAGCCATCCCTTTCTTCCGTTCAATCCCCAATCTCCACGAGATCTGCACGACCCTCGCCGAGGTCGGGCTCGGCTACCTCCGCCTCGGCCAGGCCGGCACAACACTCTCGGGCGGCGAAGCCCAACGCCTCAAGCTCGCCGCCGAACTCAGCCGGAAATACACCGGGCGCACCCTCTACCTGCTTGACGAACCCACGACCGGGCTTCACTTCCACGACGTCGCCAAACTCCTCGAAGTCCTGTTCCGACTCCGGGACGCCGGCAACACCCTCATCGTGATCGAACACAACCTGGACGTGATCAAAACCGCCGACTGGGTCCTCGACCTCGGCCCCGAAGGAGGATCCGGCGGCGGACGCATTGTCGCCGAAGGCCCGCCCGAACAGATCGCCGCCTGCGAGGCTTCCCACACCGGCCGCCACCTCCAACGCCACCTTCACCGAAGTCCCGCCACCCCCGCATGAACCGCTCCCCAGCGAACCCGCGGCCCGCCGACACGCCCCATCCGTCGTCCCCGGCATCCCTTCCACCCAGCCTCCCTTCCTGGGCGGAACGCCGCACCGATGCCTTCACGCGGGTCGGCCGAAGGATGCGCATTCTGGCGCTTGCGTTGATCCACCAGGTGGCCCTGGCCCTGGCTCAGGCCCTGGCGCTGGCCCCGACGATCGCGCTGACGCTGACGTTGTCGGGTTGGCCAGCACGAGCCCAATCGCCCGAGGAACGGATCGCCTTCGACGCGGCTGTCCGCGCCCTTCATTCCGGGTTTGCCGAAAAAGCCGCCACGGACCTGGCCGCGTTCCGGGCGGCGAATCCGACGTCCTCACTCCTTCCGGACGCCGTCCTGCTGGAAGCCCGCGCGCGCGCCGACATCAGCCAGACCCAGGTCGCCATTCAATTGCTCGAGGAACGCCTCGAAAGCATCGGGAGCCTCAAGGATCAGGCTCTCCATTTCCTCGGCGAAATCCACATGCGACACGGCGATTTCGCCGCGGCGGCGCGGGCGTTCCATCGCCTTATCGTCGAAACACCCAATTCCGGCCTGCTCCTGAAGGCGGGATTCGGCGAGGCCCTCGCCCTGTTCCGGTCCGGCGACTACCCGGCCGCCGCCGACCTCCTCTCCGTCGCGACCAACGCCTTCCCCGTCGCCGCCGCCGCCCAACCCAACGACGAACTCGCGGTCCGAGGCAGCCTCCTGCTCGCCGAAGCCCGACTGCGCGGCGGAAACGCCGGCGCCGCCGAGGCGGAACTCGATCGCCTGACGAACCGCCCCCTCACGCCGGTTCAGGCCTGGGAACGCCAGTTCCTGGTGACTTCCCTGCTCCTGACCAACCAACAGACCGTCCCCGCCATCCAGGCCAGTTCCAATCTCCTCGTCCTCGCCCAGGCCGCCGCCTCGCGGGACCTCGTGGCCCGCAGCCACAGCACACGCGCCGACGTCCTCCTCCGCGCCGCCCAACCCGCGGAAGCCTTCAACGCGCTGACGAACAACCTCGCCGACTCCACCCCGGTCGAATGGCGCCGCGACGCGCTTCTCGGATTGTCCCAAATCCCCCTCGACCCTCCCCGGATCGAACCCGCCATCACCCTCCTCTCGACCGCCGCCAAAGGCGATTCCCGAAGCGACCTGGCAGCCGCCGCCGCGCGCGTCGCCATCGCCGAACTCCGCCTCCAACAACACTTCGCCCAAACCGGCCCGACCTCCGCCTCGAACCGGATCGGCGAAGTCCAGGTCCTGCTCTCGGGCGTCGTTTCCAACACCACCTCCGCAACCGTCGCCGGGCGCGCCTGGTACGCCCTTGGATGGTGCGCGCTCACCACGGACCAACCCGCCGGCGCGCTTCAGGCGTTTCAATACGCTGCGAACCTCCTCCCCCACTCCACCGCCCAGGCCATCGCCCAGTTCAAACTCGGGGACTGCTTCCTCCAGGTCACCAACTACGCCGCCGCCCTCACCAACTACCTGCACGTCATCCAGAATTACGTGGGATCGCCCGATGTGCGCGGCGCGGTCCGCGAACGCGCCCTCTACCTCGGCGCCCTCGCCGCGCTGGAATCCGGTCAGCGGGATCTCGCCAGCGACCTCGCCGGACGGGCCGTCCTCGAATTCCCCGACGGAAGATTCCGCGACGACACCCGGATCCTCTACGGCCAGGCGCTCGCCCGCCTCGATCCACCTCATCGCGCCCGGGAAACGCTGCAACAGCTCTCCCGTCAATTGGTCAATTTCAGCGCCCTTCCCGACCTCCAGCTCGCCGTGGCCCGTTCGTACCTCCGCGAACGGAACTGGACTCCCGCCCTGCAGCAGCTCGACGACTGGACGCGGACCCATACGAACCATCCGGGGATCGCCCGGGCCGAATTCGAACGCGGCTGGGCCGCCTTCAAGGCGGGCAACGAAACCAAGGCGTTCGAGGTCTACACGAACTTCCTGGCCCGCTTCCCCGACGACCCCGACGCGCCCCAGGCCCAGATGTGGGTCGCCGATCACCTCTACGGAATCGGCAACTTCGCCGCCGCAGAAGGCAGCTATCAACTCGTGTTCCAGAGAACCAACTGGCCCGTCTCGCGCCTCACGTTCGAATCCCGCCTCATGGCGGGACGCGCGGCGTTCGCGCGCCAGGGCTACAAGGACGCGAAACCCTACTTCCGCTGGCTCATCGCCAACGGCCCCCCGGCCGTCACCAACTCCGCCATCCCTCCCGAACTCGTCGCCCGCGCCTACTTCGCCCTCGGCGACGCCTTCCTCCTCGATCCCGAGTCCGACGACAAACTCACCGACGCCATGAACGCGTTCGTGTATGTCATCGAAAAATTCCCGGATTCCCGCGAATCCGTGCTCGCCCAGGGAAAGCTCGCGAATTGCCACCTCCAGCGGGCCGAACTCGATCCGTCCCAGGCGACGGCGGCGTACGCGGAGGCGGCGCGCCTGTACCTCGAAATCCTCAAGACGACTTCCGCCGACATCGCGACCCGAAGCCAGGCGGAGGTCGGCCTCGCCCTCGTCCGCGAGAAACAGGCTCCGAAAACGCCAGCGGCCAAACTCGATCCGCTCCACAAAGAGGCCCTCGACCGCCTGCTCAATGTCTTCCAGGGCGGCAACCTCCGCCCGGGCGAGAACGCGTCGCCGTTCTGGCTGAACCGCGCCGGCGTCGAAGCCGCCCGACTCGCCGAATCCCTCGGACTCCGCGAACAGTCCGCCGCCGTGTACGAAACCCTCGCCCGCACCTTCCCGACTTCCGCAGCCGCCTTCCAACTCCGCGCCTCGCAACTGCGCGCCCCGAGGTAGAAGGATGGAAGGGGCGCCGCTAAGGGACGGATACTTTCTGCGATCGTGGGTACTTTCTGCACCTTGTGTCCCGAGCCCCAACGGGGCGTCCTTGGATAGCCCAGGGCTGGGGCCCGAGGCGACCGAGGGTCCCTGCCCTGGGTTGCTGACGCCCCGTGGGACCGCACCCTGAAAGGGTGCCACCATTCCTTCCCTTCGCGCGGATGGTATCGCCCTTACAGGGCTCGCCCGTTTCATGGATTCGGACCCAGGGCGCCGTCCCGCCAGCCACCGGAAACGCAAAGGAACCGTCGGAACCAACGCAACCCTTCCCGCGCCCGCAATCCCATAGCGGCCAAAACAAGCAGTAACCCCTTCACGGATGCGTTAGACTGCCGACAATTGTCCGACCAATCGCCTTGCGTTGGATGAGAAGGGTGGCGCGACTCCTCGAGCGCGCTGGCGAGGTTGACCAACCGCTCCAGATGACAGAGGCCAATTGCGCGGAGGTTCAGTACATCGTCCGACGCAAGGACGGCGACGCGGCCTGGGAAGCGGTCGCCCGAGAGCTCTCGGCGGCTCCCATTGAGTTCCATGCCATCGACCGTCGACTGGCGGATGGAGCGGCGCACTTCAAGGCCCGATACCGGATCAGTCTCGCGGATGCCTTCGCGGCCGCGCTCGCCAAGGAGCGCAATGCATCACTGGTCACCGGCGATCGCGAGTTCCGCCCGCTGGAGAAGGAAATCAGAATCACTTGGCTCCACCCACCGGCCTGAACCGATGCCAGTGCCCCCGCTCCCGCCATCCCATAGCGACAATAACAAGAACTGTCCCGTTTGTGGGAACCCCCCGTGACACAGCCTGAAAACGGGCGGCTGCACGTGAACCAGGGGGCTGGGACCTTCCGACGAGTCCAGGCGGGCAGCCCGACCTCGGGGTTTCGGTCACTCGGGTTGACATTCCATCCGCCTCCTGGGGCGACTACGACAATGACGGGCTCCACGATCTCATCGGTTCCAAGCAAGGGGACAACCGCACCGTCGCCTACCGCAACAACCTGCCCGCCACCGGCAACGCCAACCACTGGCTCAAGGTCCGGTGCATCGGGCGGGTCTCCAACCGGGACGCGGTCGGCACCAAGGTCCGAGTGAAGTCCACCCTCGGCGGCCAAAGCCGCTGGCAGCTGCGCCAGGTGATCCATCCCGGCGGTGGCGGGCCGCTCATCACCCACTTCGGGCTCGCCGATGCGCCCAAGGTCGAGGTCCTCCGGCTCGAATGGCCCTCGGGGGCGGTGCAGGAATCCCGGGACGTGACCGTCAACCAGTCGCTGGTGATCCAGGAGCCCCCAAAACTGACGCCGATGGGGACCATCATGCGGTGGCCTGCCGGAAGGGAATGGCCATCGACGTCGAAGCCTCCGTCGACCTCGAGCACTGGACTCCGGTCGGCACGGTTCTGAACACCGACGGCAAACCCCCGGTCTTCACCGACCCGGTTCCGGCCCATGGCACAAGCCGGTTCTACCGGGTGACGGAGAAGTAGGACCCAGAGCGTACCGGGTTTGAGTTCTTGTTAATGTCGCCACTGCCTGCCGAGGGATACCAGAAGTGGAACTTGTCCCGGACGTGATCGGGGCCGACCCCTTCACGACGCTTCAAGGGAGCGATTGCCACCTCGTGCCGCCCGCCGGATCCTCCGCAGGCTGTCCATCTCTTGACTCACATCTCCACTAGCAATGGGTGCGTCCTCAGGCATTGACCGGCTTTGCCGGTCGAGGAAAGCATTACAGATGCACAAGACTGCCACGAGCATGGAATACACAAGGGTCAAACACACAGGCGACCTCCACACGGTCCGATGCGCTCGATCCTTCGACGAACTCATCAATCCAAGGATCCTCGGCGCGCCAAAGGTCACCGCTCCCCTCTTTCTCTTTCGCGGACAAACCTGCGATGGGCCACTTCTTCCAGCCGTTGCACGAGAACCGCATTCAGGTACCGACAGGACGGTCTTGGAGATGTCGGCAGCGGGAGAGTTGCAACGAAGACTGGCGTTCAAGAACTTCTCGTCTGAAACTGCGCTTAATCGCCTTGTTGTAGCTCAGCACTATGGAATGCGAACCCGACTACTGGACTGGACTGAGAACATACTCATTGCACTCTGGTTCGCTTGCGCAGGCCCTGAAAAGAAGGGCTACCTTTGGCGATTCCAAGTGCCACAGAACCAAATCGCAGAGGAAAGCGTTGATCCGTTCTCATATGTGGAGGACAAGCCGGTTCTCGTTGTCAGGCCACAATGGCATGATCCCCGGGCTGCCGCCCAACATAGCGCATTCACGCTGCATCGCCTGAAGGCTAAGGATACACCCTGGACTCCGCTTGAAAGGATGCCTGACTTCGGCAAGCACCTTGGCAAGGATGAAATCTCCTCCGAACTATGCGCGGAGACCATCGAGCGACTAGGCCTACTCGGTGTAACCGAAGAATCAATTTTCCCTGGGATTGAGGGAACTTGTAAGTACATCTCGCGGTCGTTTTCCCTGTAAACCGAACTATCCGACGCGGCGACGACCCGAAAAGTTGTTGCTCCTACAATCAGCGCATAAGATTCAGGCTCCCCTCACGAAATCAATTAATTGCCACCACGGACTATCGAGCCGATTTCGCAGAAACTGGGTGCCGTAGACTTTTTGACGCTCAGCTTTTACCAGCCATTCCCGCGCGGCACTTATGTTCCGTCCCACCCCTTCGCCTTTGAAGTAGAGCCAAGCGATGGTCCGCTGGGCTTCCCCAAAGCCTTGGGTAGCCGCCTTCAGGTAATACTCAAAGGCCACTCGATAATCCTTTGGAAATTGACGACAGATTCCGTTAAAACCGTGGTAATGGAGGGAACCCATTTCATCTTGTGCGCGAGGGAATCCAAGATCCGCAACGAGCCTCAGCGCTGCTACTAGCTCGGGTTCTGGTCGGCCTAATTCTTTCAGTAGGTATACCGAATTGAACTTTGCCTCAATGTAACCTTGGGCGGATGCTCGAGTAACCCATTTGATTCTTGCCTCATAGTTCTTGTAACGTTGCGCTAGAAGGTATCCGTAATCATTTTGGGCTGGAGGAAAGCCCTTTTCGGCAGCCGATTTGTATAATGTCTCCACGCGATCTATTTCTGCTTGCGGTAAGTACGGCGCCGCATAGAACGACCGGGCCAATAGCCACTGAGCGGCTGGCCATTCCAACCTTGAGCCCCAACTCCAATCTTCGATACGATGTGTCTTCGTTTCCTCAAAGAAGTTAGCTTCGCGACTGAGCCACTTAGCGGCATGGAACTCCTTGATGTCGGTCGCGATTGATTCCTGAAGGCGCTCGACGAGGGCTGGTTCGTCGAGGTCGATTCTGGTTCCGCAGAGCGGGCAGACTATCCAGTTGAACGCCAATTTTCCACCGCAGCCGAGGCAAGTGACTGACCCTGAACGTGACATATCGTGATTGATCCCCGGACAAATAGTCCATGCCGGGCGTCGATGCACCCAAAAGGTGGCGCTGTGCTGTCCCTGAAGGGGTCAGTTCTTGTTATTGTCGCCACTGCCTGCCGAGGGATTCCAGAAGTTGGAGGGTGTCCCGGACGGGATCGGGGCCAGGATTTCGCACATGCACGGACCGTTGAAACCGGGCTTCCTGCGGAATGCGGTTGTGGCGATGGGTCCGGGCGCATCACGCGTCCGGCACCGGCGCGCAAAGAAGGGCAAATGCGACAATAACAAGAACCGACCCCTAGCCGAGCACGGGAGCATGGCTCCGGCTGGGTTGTGGGCTGCTCTCGACATTTCGAAGCAGGGGGCGATGGATCTGCTGCGCCCCTTGCTGGAAGCCGGGCTGGTCGAAAAGATCGGAACGAAAAAAGGCGGTCGATACGCCCTCAAGCAGCGATGAACGAAGCCGAGACACGCGCCTAGCATCTCGATCCCGCCTCGAAGGCGGTGGGCTGGGGCGTGGTCGAAGGCAGCCGCTTCCGTCGCGAGTACGGGATCGCACCCGGCCGCATCGAGGGCCATGGCCGCCGCGGGAGGCCGCTGATCGCGGACTACATTCTGGAGTTTCGGAACACCAAACTGGCCGTGGCGGAGGCGAAGGCGAAGGTTTCCCGGCCTATGCATCCGATCCCTCGCTTCGTTCGTAAGTATGGTTGCACAAGCAATGATCGTATGAAAAACCTCCGCACCAAACTTATGGGCGCAGCCATTCTGCCGCTCGTCGCTACTCCTTCGTTCGGCACCGATTTCCTCGGGCTCTCGACTGATGGAAATCGACTTCTCCGCTTCGATACCACGGGCGCTGTTTCGCTCGACGTTCCGATTTCAGGCCTCCCCGCCGGCGATTCCCTCGTCGACATCGATGCATTCTTCTCCGGCGACCGTCGTCTCTACGGTCTTGGTGAGAGCGGCACTCTCTATCGGATCGATCCCACAACCGGCGCCGCGTCGGTCAACGTACCCAATGCCACCCTCGGCAGTCCCACAGCCATCGATTTCAATCCGGCCGCGGATCGTCTTCGAGTCTTCTCGGACGATTCGAACTTCCGAATCACCCCGAATTCCGGCGTGGTCACGTCCGACGGAACGCTGGCCTACGCGGCGGCCGACATCCACGCGGGCGCCAACCCCAACCTGAGAGCCGCCGCCTACATCAACAATGTCGATGCTCCCGGCTCCACCGCACTTTACAGCATCGACTCCGACCTCGACACCCTGAATCTCCACTCCGGCGGTCCCCAGTTCTCCGTGCTCAACACCGTCGCAGATCTGACCTTGAACGGGGGCATCTTCGATATCAGTGATCAGGTCGGGTTCGATGTATTCAGTCCGGCTGACGGCATGAATTTCGCGTTCCTCTCGAACGGCAACGATCTGTACCAGATCAATCTGGCCAACGGACAACTGACAGCCCTCGCCAGCGTGGCGTCGTCGGTGACCTTGCGCTCGATCGCCGTCGCGGTTCCCGAAGCGTCCACGATATGGGCCGGCGCCGCCTTCGCCACACTGGCAGCGGGTTGGATCGTGCGTCAGCGTCGGTCGCAAAACTTGGTCGGGGCGACCCATCCTTGAAGGTAGAATAGGCGAGAGAGCGCCGGTGAAGTTCAACCGACCGTAATTGTCAGTTTCCACCACGCTCCCCCGCCCCTCATCAAACCGGACGGACGGGTTTCCCGTATCCGGCTTTCCGGGTCGCTTCGTCTCAAGGCATTCGGGGCACCTCGTTCGGTTCCCTGACCCACCGAACCCGAATCGGCAGCGACTGCAGGCCATACGGCCCCTCCAACCGTTCGTCCGGGTAGGCGTTCTGCGCGCCACCAGCCGAAGCGCGCGGGCCGCTTCGGGTCAGTTCTCGTTTTTGTCAACACTTCGAAGGGTTCGGCGTTTCGGCGAAGCCGGGACGGTCCTCAATCCCTGCGCCAAGTCTGTCCGGAGGCTGCGGTTTCTTGGCTGGCTTCCCAAAGGGCACCCACCAAGCCGTTCCGTTCCGGCGACTTCCCGCGAACGCTGGCATCGGCGGGACGTGGCGGGTACCTTCACCCGCGCATGGGCCCCACGGCCTTCACCATCCGCCGCGCCACCCTGGATGATCTCGATACGCTCCGGGGTCTCTGGCGGGAATCCCGGCTTCCCGAGTACGACCTCGACAAGCGGTTCACGGAGTTCCAGGTCGCCGTGGATTCGCAGGATTGGATCCTGGCCGCCGTGGGAATTCGGTTCGCGAGTTCCCACGGGGAGATTCACAGCTTTTCGGTGCGCCGCAGCGATCAGCGGGCCGAATTGCGGGAG
The DNA here is from genome assembly GCA_050250555.1 of Limisphaerales bacterium. Classification (GTDB taxonomy): domain Bacteria; phylum Verrucomicrobiota; class Verrucomicrobiia; order Limisphaerales; family CAIMTB01; genus CAIMTB01. Next base: position 47,479 of record JBFWOK010000010.1, on the reverse strand, counting down.
GCGCTCTGGGCGCGGATCCTCCAACTCGCCGAGAAGCAGGGCACGCACCGGCTTTGGGCCCGGCCCGGCGACGCCTCCTGGGACGACAAGGGCTTCGCCTTGGCGGCTCCCGCGGTCCTCAAGGAACTCCCCCCGCCCCTCGGCGGGCGCTCCGAGGGTTGGCACACGCTCAAGCTTCGTGACGAACCCCTCAAGCTCATCGCGGCGGACGAGCAACTCGAGGCCTTCCTCGAACTGGAAAGATCCAAGACCGACCAGATGATCGCCCGCTGGCGCGTTCTGAAGCTCCTGGCGGTGGGTTTCATTGGAGTCCTGTTCATCGCCGCCATTGGAACCCTGCTCTACGTGATCCGCCGACAACCGAGCACCCGACCCCGCCAGCCTTGAACGGGCCCGGCGCGTGAAGGGTTGTTGAGCATCCCCCGGTTCCGCCAGAGTTCACGCCGGGACGGAGAACAATGCCTCGCCCCGGAACACGAATGCGGACGAAGCCCCAATGATCGCCACCCACCAACCGACGTCGGGGCGGGTCTTCGAGATCCGTGGATTGTCGAAGACCTATGGGGAGGGCGAGGCCGCGGTCCACGCGCTTTCGGGTGTCGACCTCGACCTCGACGCGGGTGAATTGATCGTTCTGCTGGGACCGTCCGGCAGCGGAAAGACGACCCTCCTGAACCAGATCGGCGGGCTCGATCTCCCGACGTCGGGCGAGCTTCGTTATCGCGGGCTCGATCTCACCTCGGCCACGGAGGACGACCTGACCCGTTACCGGCGCGATTCGGTGGGGTTCATCTTTCAGTTCTACAACCTCATTCCCAGCCTCACCGCGCGGGAGAATGTCGGACTCATCACCGAGATCGCCGAGGATCCGATGGCGCCCGAGGACGCGTTGCATCTCGTCCATTTGGGTTCGCGCCTCGACCATTTTCCCGCGCAACTCTCCGGTGGCGAACAGCAGCGCGTGGCGATCGCGCGAGCCATCGCCAAGCGGCCGGCGGTCCTGCTTTGCGATGAACCCACGGGAGCGCTGGATGTTCGCACCGGGATCGTGGTTCTCGAAGCGATTGAGCGCGCGAACCGCGAACTCGGCACCCTCACGATCATCATCACCCACAATGCCGTCATGGCGGACATGGCGGACCGGGTCATTCATTTCTCGGACGGACGCGTTCACCACCAACGCCGCAATGCGCGGCGGGCGGCTCCTGGGACGCTGAGCTGGTAGTGCCCGACGATGATTTCGCACCTCGACCGCAAGCTCCTCCGTGATCTCGGCCGCATGAAAGGCCAGGCGATCGCGGTCGCCGTCGTCATGGCCTGCGGCCTGGCCATGCTGATCATGGCTCGAAGCCTGATCGAGTCTCTCGAATCGACCAGCCGCGAGTACTACGAAGCCCACCGATTCGCCCAGGTCTTCGGGCACCTGAAACGCGCGCCGGATTCCCTCGTAAACCGTTTGGAAGCGCTCCCCGGCGTGGCCGCGGTCCAGCCCGATCTCGCGGTGCAGGTCACGCTCGACCTGGACGGCCTCGACGAACCCGCCAGCGGAATGGTTCGTTCCCTCCCGGATGGGGAAGCTCCCCTTCTCAACCGCCTGTTCCTGCGTTCCGGACGCTGGCTCCAACCGGGAAACCCCGGGGAGGTGCTCGTCGGCGAAGCGTTCGCCAACGCCAACCGGATTCTCCCGGGCAGAACTCTGGCTCTCCTTCTCAACGGTCGACGGCAGATGGTCCGAGTGGTCGGAATCGTGCTTTCGCCCGAGTACGTCTTCGAGGCGCGGCCCGGCACCGCGCTGCCCGACAACCGCACCTATGGGATCTTCTGGATGCGGCACGACGAGATCGCCGCCGCGTACGATCTGGATGGGGCCTTCAACCATTTCTCCCTCACCCTCGAACCCGGCGCGTCGGCCAGCCCCGTCATCGCGGGTCTCGATCGCCTGCTCGAACCCTACGGCGGTCGCGGCGCCTTCGCCCGCCCGGATCATCCCTCCCACGTCCGCGTCGCCGACGAGATCGCGATCCTCGGGACCCTTTCCATCGGATTCCCCCTCGTCTTCCTGAGCGTCGCGGCGTTCATGACCAACGCGGTTCTCTCACGCCTTCTCAATCTCCAGCGCGAACAGATCGCCATCCTCAAGGCCTTCGGATTCTCCAACCGCCAAGTGGTCGTTCACTACCTGAAGTTCGCGTTGGTCATCGTCACCGCTGGCACGGTCCTTGGAACTTTCGGCGGAGTCTTTCTCGGACAACGCCTCGTGGGAATGTACGAAGCGTTCTTCCGTTTCCCCGTTCTGGCGTTCCGCCTCGACCGCACCGCGGTCCTCATCGCCCTCGTCGTCGGCGTCTGCGCGGCCACCATCGGGGTCTTCGGCGCTGTCCGACGCGCCGCGAGGCTGCCTCCCGCGGACGCCATGCGCCCCGAACCGCCAGCCAACTACCGGCCCGCGCTGGTGGAACGGCTCGGCATCGGAGGGTTGCTTTCCCACACGTTCCGGATCGCGGTCCGGAATCTCGAGCGCCGGCCCATGCAGGCCCTGTTCACCGTGGCCGGCCTCGCCCTCGCCACCGGAATCCTCATCGTCCCCAATTGCTTCCGCGACAGCGTCAACGAACTGCTCGGCTTCCAGTGGGACGTTGTGCAGCGACAGGACATGAACCTCGGACTCGTCGAGCCCACCGGAATCGAAGTCTGTCATCTCCTCCGGCAACTGCCCGGAGTGATCTCCGTCGAGCCATTCCGCCACGCCGCGGTCCGCATTCGCTCCGGCCATGTCAGCCGTCAACTCGCCCTCCAGGGCATTCCCGCGGGAACGCATCACAGCCGGGTCGTCGAAGCCGGGTACCACGAGATCCCGCCGCCCACCCAAGGCATCGTGATCTCCGCCATCCTGGGCGAGATCCTCCGTATTCAACCCGGGGACGTGGTCGAGGTCGAATTCCTTGAAGGCCGCCGGTCCGTCAATCTCCTGCCCGTTGCCGGCCTGTCCCATGACTTCACCGGGGTCGCGGCGTTCATGGACCTTTCCGCCCTCAACCGACTCCTCGGCGAGGGCGATCTCGTCAACGGCGCGAGCTTCACCATCGACCAAGCGCGGCGTTCCTTGTTCCTGCGCGCCCTCAAGGAGATTCCCCGGGTCGGCTGGGTCGGGATCAAACGGTCGCTCCGCGCCAATTTCGAAGCCACCACCGCCGCCAGCATCAATCTCATCCAGTCGATCTACATGACCTTCGCCGTGGTCGTGTCGTTCGGCGTGATCTACAACAACGCCCGCATCTCCCTCGCCGAACGTTCCCGCGAACTCGCCACCCTCCGGGTCATCGGGTTTTCCCAACGCGAAGTCGGCTCCATCCTCGTCATCGAACTGGTGATCCTGGCCCTGCTCGCCCTCCCTCTCGGGCTGCTGGTCGGGACCGGGTTCGCCACCGGGATCATCCGCCAGGTGAACACCGAGACCATCCGCCTTCCAACCGTTCTGACGCTCCACAACTACTCCTTCGCGGCGGGCGTCGTCGCCGTCGCCTCCGTCCTTTCGGCCCTGATCGTTCTCAGGCGGCTTCGAAGCCTCAACCTCGTCGGCGCTCTCCGCGCTCCCGAATGACAATGCCATCCTCGTCCTCGTCTCCGATCGAATCCCACACCCCGCGGCCCCGGCCCGCCCCTGTCCGCGGCCGGAAGGCGCGCCGACGTTGGCTGCCCTGGCTCGGCGCGCTCGTTCTCGTCAGCGCCATCGTCGCGGGACTCCGCCCCCGGCCCATTCCCGTCGAACTCGGGCGTGTCATCCGGGGACCGCTGCGCGTCACGGTCAATGAGGAGGGCCGCACCCGAATCCGAAATCGGTACACGGTCTTCGCTCCGGTGGCCGGCCAATTGCGACGCATCACCCTCAAGGCCGGCGAACCGGTCCGCGCCGGGGAAACCGTCGTCGCGATCCTCGATCCCGTTCCGTCATCGCTTCTCGACCTCCGGACCCTCTCCCTCGCGGAGGCCCGCCGGGACGCCGCCGCCGCGCAACTCGCCAAGGCCCGCGAGGCCTTTCGGTTCGCGCGCATGGATCTCGAGCGTTCCAAGAAGCTGCACGCCGAGGGTTCGGTGTCGGCGAGGGAACTCGAGAACGCGCAATGGCGCGAAGCCGCGGCCGCCCAGGAATCCAACGCCGCCGAAAGCGCCCTGCGCCTCGCCGAAGCCGAACTCGCCGAGTTCGGCGTCATATACCCACCCGCCCGGGAGCCCGGAGCCCGTCTCTCCCTCCATGACTCCCACTCCCCGGAGACGGCCGTGGCGGGAACGGCGCAATCCAACGGCACCGCCGCCGGCCCGGGGGACATTTCCCAACAGCCGACTTCCGAAGAACGGGCCGTGGTCGGCGAACCGTCCGAACCATCATCCCAATCCCGGCGGCCCGTCGAGGTCCTGGCGCCGGTCAGCGGAAAAGTCCTCCAGGTTCCCGAGGCGAGCACGCGCGTGGTGGCTCCGGGAACAGCCCTGCTTCAGTTGGGCGATTCGACCGATCTCGAAGTCGTGATCGAGGTGTTGTCCCGTGAGGGAGCCTCGATCCTTCCCGGCGCGCTGGTGGAACTGCATCACTGGGGAGGCGACACCCCGCTCGAGGCCCGAGTCCGGCTGGTTGAACCGTCCGCCTTCACCAAAATCTCGGCGCTCGGCGTCGAGGAACAGCGGGTGAACGTGATCGCCGACCTAGTCACGCCGCCGGAACAACGCCCCGGCCTCGGCGACCGCTTCCGCGTGGAAGCCCGCATCGTCGTGTGGGAAACCCGCGAGACCCTCAAAGTGCCCTCGGGCGCCCTGTTTCGGCGCGGCGACGACTGGGCCGCATTCACCCTCGAGAACGGCCGAACCGCGCTGCAACGCGTCCAGGTCGGTCACCGGAGCGACACCGAGGTCGAAATCCTGGAAGGCCTTCGGGCCGACCAGGAAATCGTCCTCTACCCGGGCGACCGGATTCGGGAAGGCGTCCGGGTCCGGCCCGTGGAAATCGCGCCGTGACGAACGCCGCGGCGGCCTTCGTCGCCCGCTTTGGTTCTATTTCGCGGCGGGGACCTTCTCCCAGCGGCCGGTCTTGCCGGACTTGAGCACGGCGTCGCAGATGAACTGCGTTTCGAGCGCCTCGCGGAACGAAGGCGAACAGGGTTCGTTCTTTTCGAGCGATTTGACGAAGTCGGCGAACTGGTGCGTGAACGTGTGCTCGTAGCCGATCTGGAGACCCGGCACCCACCAGTTCTTCATGTAGGGTTGGTCGCCGTCGGAGATGTGAAGATTCCGCCAGCCGCGAACCTTGCCTTCGTCCTTGTGATCGAACCACTGGAGGCGGTGCAGGTCGTGAAGATCCCACGCGATCGAGGCGTGTTCCCCGTTGATCTCGAACGTGTACAGGGCCTTGTGTCCCCGGGCGTAGCGCGTGGATTCAAAGGTCGCCAGGGATCCGTTCTTGAAACGGGCGAGAAAAGCGCAGGCGTCGTCGATGCCCACCTTTTCGACCTTGCCGGTCAGGTTGTGGGTCCGGGACTTCACGAACGTCTCGGTCATCGCGTTGACCTTTTCGACGCCGCCGTTGAGCCAGATCGCGGTATCGATGCAATGGGCCAACAGATCGCCCGTCACGCCGGACCCGGCGACCTTGACGTCGAGGCGCCAGAGCCCCGCGCCGCCCTGGGGCAGCTCAGGATTGATCGTCCAGTCCTGGAGGAACTTGGCACGGTAATGGAAGATCCGGCCCAGCCGTCCTTCATCGATCAGTTGCTTCGCGAGGGTGACGGCGGGGACCCGGCGGTAGTTGTACCAGACCGAGTTCGGAACGCCGGCCTTCTCCACCGCGGCCACCATCTTTCGCCCCTGGGGTCCATCCATGGAGAGCGGCTTTTCGCAGAGGATCATCTTCCCGGCTTTGGCGGCCGCGATCGCGATCTCGGCATGGACGTTGTTCGGCGCCGCGATATCGATGAGGTCGATGTCCTTTCGGGTGATCAGCTTCCTCCAATCGGTCTCGATCCCTTCGTAGCCCCAGTTGTCCGCGAACGCCTGCGCCTTCGCGGCGTCCCGAGCGCACACGCATTTCAGGACGGGTTCGTATTGCAGGTCGAAGAACTTGGAGGACTGCCGGAAGGCATTGGAGTGGGTCCGCCCCATGAACCCGTAGCCGATCAGGGCGATGTTGAGCTTCTTCATGTTTGGGAGTGAAAAGGCGACGCGCGAAGGCTAGGCACGCCCCCCGCCCCGTCCAAGCCTTTCGTGAAGGTGGACCGCGAATGTCCCATCCCGTCCGCATTCTCCCGGGATGCTCCGTCAAATCCCCTATCGGGTCGGCTCGCGCGTTCGGGTGTTCTCCGTACCGGGAGGGTATCCCCTGCCGCCCGGGCTGCCGGAAGGCGCGCAGGTCGTCGTACTGGTGATCGAGCCCGGGAGCCGCGTCGTCGAGCACATGGGACAGCGGTACCGAGTGCCCCAGGCCTGCGTGAACTCCGGGTTCCGAGCGCTGCGGAATGGCGCCGGCGTCGGCCCTGGATCAAGTTACTCCTACCGATCACGTGGACGTTCCGGAGACGAAGCGGATCCAAGCCTTGAACGCCAGGCGGGGTAGTCCCGCTCCAGCAAGGAGGCGGGCCCGGTGCCGTGGTAGCTGTAGCCACTGCGCCGTTCCTCTCCGACCCGCATGAAGTCGTGGTGCGGCTTGGAGTCGCGATCCATGTAGAGCGGTCGGTTCGTCTCCAGTTCGTAAAAGCGAGCCCAGAGCGGCGGGGCCGCCGCATCGGGAACCAGGATCCGCGCCGTGCGGCCGTTGGGTCGGCGGATTCCATCGAGTCGCTGGCCTTTGATCACGACCTTGCGGAACCAGGCCACGGCGCCTTCGACGGCCGCGATCACCTCCGGGGACGGTTTCTCGATCGCCATCAGAAAACGGACGACGCCAACGCTTTCGCCACCGGACAGCGATGGCGGTTCGTACGAACGCGCCCAGGCGGGTTCGAGCGTTTGCTCGTCGTGCTGGGCGCACCATGCCGTGGGCCCGCCGTTCTGATGGATCTGCGTCTTGAGGATGCAGTCGATTCCGCGGGCCACGGCGTCCGCCGCTCTTGCCCGGCGACCGTCGTCAACAAACCCGAACGGAGCCTTCTGTTCGGCCACGTTCCGGAGCAGTTCCAGCGCGTTGATCATCGCGCCGTCGTTGTAGGTGATGTGGGAGTAGTAGCCCTTCGGCCTCAAGGGAAAGAACTGCGGGAACCCCCCGTTTGGGTATTGGGCGGCGAGAAGGTAGTCCACCCCACGCAAGACTCCCGCGCGGTACTCCTCGCGCGAGGTGGCATTGGCCACAAGCGCCAGAAAGCGAATCGGAAGCGTGGTGGCCCCATTGTCGATGGTGTCGGTCTTGCCGCTCTTCCGCAGCTCCTCGAGCACGACGTCGGTCGCCGGCGCCAGCAGATCGGTGTTCTTCGGCCAGGCGCCCGCCCCCGACTGGTAACGCAAGACGTTGTCGGCGGCGGCGCTTGCTTCCGCGGTGGCATACCACTCGGCCTTCTGCCGGAGCACGTCACCCCCCCAGCGCACGGCGGCGGAGGCTCCTTGTCCCATCGCGAACAGGCCGATCACGAGGAGAACGCCGGCCGATACGAAGCGTTGTGTGGGTGAGATGATCGGTATCATGGACCCCGTCGGACCACCCGGTAGAACCTGGCTGCTCCGCCTCCCGTCGCATCGAGCCATTGCGTGGATGGGCCGGTGGCGACCACCTCGCCGCTCATGGACACCCAGGGGGCGCCGAGCACGTCCGTCGCTTCCACTTCATACACGTGGCCGGCCACGGTGGACCAGGTGAGAAGGGTCGAACCGCCCGCCACATCCAAGCCCGTCAATCGGATCTCGCCCCCGGGACTCGCCGCGTTCCGTTCGCGCGGCGAGGGGACGGGCAACCGCATCACCGACCCAACGACGCCATCCGGGACGAGTCCTTCACTCACGTCGCGGCCCAGGGGCCCGAACCGCACGAGGTCCACGAGATTCCCACCCGGCGAGTACAACGCGATGGTTTCGCCGTCGGCGCTCAACGCGAAGTCGGCATGGAATTCCCGCCCCGGGCCGTTCTGGTCGGGTTCGCCATCCGCCCAGACCAACATCACGGAGCGCGGCGCCAGCACGAATCCCGCGGGAATCGCGCTCTTGCGGGGCTCCGACGGATCGTCCGTCAGGGTGTAGCCTCCCAGATCCACGGCCGTGTCCCCCGCATTGTAGAGTTCGAACCAATCGTCGAAATCGCCGTCCGCGGGATCGGCAACGGTCGTGTTGTTGCGAGTCATCCACTCGTTGATCACCAACCGAACGACCGGACTGAACCGATCGTTGGGCGCCCCCGGGGTCGGCACCTCGAACACGTGGCGCTCCGACCAGGCACCGTCGGGGAACGAGCCCATGGAACGGCCGTTCGACAACCCTTCGTAGTGGAGGACGTCGACCACCGACGGCACGCCTCCGGCGGTTCGCGAGAGGACGACCGAACCCGTGGACGCGGGGAGAGTGAACCCAGCGTGCCACCCGTCGGCCGCCAGACCCGACCCGCCATCCGCCCAAACCACGAGAAACTCGCCGGCACCGATCGCCGCGCCCGCCGGAAAAGCCCACGCGCCCGGCCAGCCTGGATCGGGCGACAGGGACCAACCCGCCAGATTCACCGACGTCCGACCGGCGTTGTGGAGTTCGATCCATGGCACGCCGGATCCACCGATCCCCCGGGGCAGGACCTCGTTGATCCAGAGGTCGGGAAACGGGGCCAGCGGGGCGGCCACCGAACTGGCGGCGCCGGGCGTGGCGGGCGCCACGGACGATTCCCGGGCGTCCACCAGCGTGTACAACCCTCCGCCTTCGGTCCGAAGAATGAGATCCGTACCCTCCGGATCGGCGAGGTACCAGAAGCTCAGCGTGTAAATCTCCCCGGGAACAACCGGCGTCGCGAGAGTCTGGGTCAGAGCCGAATCCGGAGCCGACCCCCCCGCGGACCCCACCAGCTTCAGGCTCGAGCGTCCGGAGCGCCGGATCGCGGGGTCGATGACCGATGCGGCGGCGGGACCGGCGACCCAGGAGGGGGCCAGTGGTTCCTCGAAACCGCCGTTTACCACCCGTTCCGGGCCCGTTCTGGGAACAGGTCCCGAAACGAGCGACACGTCGTCCACGTGGACCTGTCCGGCGCCACCCAGCGAAAGCACCAGCGTGGAGGAACCGGCCCGATCCGTCACGGCGACGAAGCGCCATCCGGAATGGCCGTACCCCATCGCATCGACCGCGCCCCAGTTCGAAGGCCGCCGATTGTCCTGGGCGGCATCGACCACCTGCAAAGCCCCGCCCTGGCCCGTCGCCCGGATCGGCCAGGGGCTCCGGTTGGAATACGTGACTTCATCGACCGGCAACCATGGTTCCGAAGTCGGGCCGGGCCGGACCAGGCGCAGGGTTTCGCCGGCGTTGTTGAGGCGGCCCGGGAACTCCGCCAGGACCCGCGCCCGATCGCCGTAGGCGCGCTGAAAAACCGCCCGATCCTTCACGAACACCGCGTACTCACCGGGAGCCAGGGCAAGGCCGCCTGGAACGACCAGATCAACGCCCTGAAGCCCCCAACCGGAGAGATCGTACGTCGTCCGGGTGGACGCGTTGTGGACTTCAACGAACTCCGCGTCCGGATCCACCGGTTCGTACATGATCTCGGTGATTCGGACGAAGTCCTCCGGGCGCTCGTCGACGCCGGTGTAGACCACGCTGACCGTCGACAAGGATCCCACCACCGGCGCGCCGCGCCGATCAATGCCGCCGAGAACCAGGGAATTCGTCCCGGCACGAAGCGGGATCGCCAGCGACCAGTTGGTCGTCGAACTCCACGACGGTTCGTAGGCGAACCCGTTCACCGCGATCCACCGAACGTCGATCGGCGACGTGCCGCTCAAACGCACCACGCTTTCGTCGGTGGTCATCACCCCTCCGCCCGACACGCCGACACTCCAGGGCGCCGAGTTGGTCGCGAGAACCCGGGCCAGGAAAGACCGGCGCGCGGTGATCCACGAACCGATGGGTGCGGGAGACTGCGCCTGGACCTGGTTGCCCAGAAAGGCGGTGAAGTTCGCATCCATCAGGGCGTCGGCGACACCCGGCGCGAGGGGACCCCGGATCGCATCGGAAAACGCCTGGAGATACACGCGCCCGAACAGCGGATTCCGGTACATCCGTTCCATCACCGGATCGTTGGCCGTGTAGACCGTGGTGCTGGCCCCGTCGCTGCCTCCTCCCAGGGAAAAGTCCAGATCCCACAGCAGAAGGCTCCAGCGTCCGTCCGGAGGAAGGTAGGCGAAGGTGTTCTTTCCACGGCTGTAGCCGTAGCCGTCCCAGTCGGCGACCACCCGTCGCGTGGCGATCGTTCGAAGCCAGCCGTCCAGGTCGACAACCTCCGACACACGTTGGGTGTATTCGGCCTCGTCGGGCAGGTTCAAGGCCTCGACCAACTCCAAGAACCGGGAGTAGTCGTCGTCCAGGCCGCCGTTGGCCTTCTTCTCCCAGTTCCAACGGTAGCGGGTGCGATGAAGGGTGCCGTCGCCGGAAACGTACCGCTCCAGGCGCGCGTCCTCGTTGAACTCGCGCTGCACGGCGTCGTTGAACTCGAACCAATCGTCGATCTTGAAGATCTCGCCCTCGGGCGCGTCCGGGAACCAGCCCTCCACATAGTCCCGGTTCGGCTGCTGGGTGTCGGCGTACACTTCGCCGCGCTGCACGCCGTTGACGAGGATTCGGACGTACCGCTGGTGGCTGAAAGGCACGCCCAACTGCTGCCCGATCCAGAACGAAATCCTTTCCCTTTGGAGCGTGGGATCCCGACCGGGCTGCTCGAGCCAGTCGAGGTTGAATTCGTCGGAACCCAGCAGCCGATCGTCGGACGGGAGTGTCCAGACATACGCGCACAAGGAACCCGTCGGTCCGGTGTAACCCGGACGGATGAACGGACTGCCGCGGTAGCGAGCCCCGGCGTTGTAGATCGCCCGATGGGTTCCGTAGACCACGGTGCCGTCCAGCGCCTCGTTGCTCATGAACTCGCGTTCCGTCCAGACGTCGGTCCGGCGCTGGGTCATCCAAAGCCGATACGTCCCGAAGCTTCCGGATGGAATCTGCTCCCCGAAGCGGACCAGGCACTCCCCGAGCGCGGGATCCGCCGGGAAGGTGGTGGTCGCCGCCGTCAGGCCCCCGTCGACCGCCTCAATCCAGAAGGCGACGAGAACTCCCGCGGCCTGCCCCGGAATGATCGCCGAATGAACGCCATCCCCCGCGACGAGGTCGCCTTCCATGCCATTGTCCCGGAGGTCCACCTGGTTCACGGTCACGGACGGGTCGAACCGATACTTCAGTCGGAAGGAACGAAGGCCATCGGGATCATGGACCCGCGCCGTCACGCGCACGGCTTCCGTGGCCGCGGGCACGACGGGGAAATGCGCGACATCCACGATCGCCGGTCCCGCATTCGCGAGCCGCCGGCTGTTGACGGCGCCGGGCGTCCCCAGGTCGGTCGGCACCGGCATGTGCGCCACGGTCTCGAGGTAGTTGCCCTTAAGCCGAAGAAGAAGGTCCGGGTGCCCGCGCAGCCATCGGACCCGCGCTCGGAGGGTCGCCGTCGCGCCTTCGCGGAGCGCGCCGCCGTTCAGCACCGTCTTGATCCGGTTGGCGCCGTTATCCCCGCCGGCGCTCGCGCGAAGATGAAGGCTTCGTCCGCTCTCGAACCCACGGTCCGCGAGCCCGGATGCCACATGGTTTCCCTGGGCGATCCAGCCGTCCATCCCGCCTTCGAACGTCCCATTCAGCACGAGCGATGCCCCGCCCGCGTCCCGCACTTCGATGTTGTCGATCAGACACTCCCCCGCCCCAAGCAGCATGACCTGCAGTTCGTCGGGGTCACCCTGCCCCAGTTCCAATCGCCCGGTGAACTCCACGGTCGTCCAGACACTCTTCGCCGTCTCGTCGCTGTCCCCCCATTGGGGCGCCAGACCGTCGGCCGCCCTCGGATCCAAAAGCTCCAGGCTGCTGCCGTCGCCGTCCGACCATCGCCCCCATCGGCCCCCGTCGTGGTAGGTGACCTCCGCGACCGTCACGAAGACCGTCGTGCTCACCAGCGCGCCGGCGCTGTTCGTGGAAGTCAGCGTTTCCGGTCGGGCCAAAGCGATGCGCTCCCCGCCGTTCGAAAGGTTCCCCCCGAAGTCCCCCACCACGCGGTCGATTCCGAGCCCGGGATGCAAAGTTCTCAGGTGCGCCGCATCCGCCGCGATCGCGAGATGGGCTCCCGGCTGCAGGACAACCGAGTCCGTGAACGCGAAGTCGATGCCGTCCACGAAGCGCCAGCCCCGCAGATCGACGGGCGCCGCGCCCCGGTTGAACAGTTCGACGAACTCCTCACGACCGTCGCCGGGACCGTGGTAAAAGATCTCGTTGATGACGATCGACTCGAACCGCGCCGGGCCGTTCGGGTTCCCCGGGCTCGGTGAAGCAAGCAAGGTCCATCGCTCGCCCCCGTCGGGAACCCGACCGCTCGAAACCCCGTTCAATTGCGGACCGAACCGAACCGCATCCAGCACGCGATCGCGTCCGGGGTTCATGAGCAGGACGACCTCCCCCGCGGACGACAACGCGAATCCGAGCTGGGCTTGGTCCCAGGCCACTTTCCCGCCCGGCGCCACCTTCGTCCCTTCGGGAATCACGAACCGGGCCCGACCGGGATCGTCCGTCAGGACACAACCGCCCAGGTCCACCTCGGTGGGGCCGGCGTTGTGGAGTTCCACAAAGTCCAGCACGGGATCGTCGGTGTGGGCCAGAACCTCGTTCACCCGCACGTGCCGGCGCGGTTCGGGCAGCCTCACCTCGGCCCGGCCAGGCGATCCACCGCGCTTCTCGCTCGCCGACCAGGCCCTCGGATCGCCTTCGCCGTAGCTCGGTCTCGCCAGCACCATCGAATGTCCCGCCCCGTCCGCCGCCACGGGCCACGGCGCCGCGTCCGCGTACGTCACTTCGAGGAAGACGGCACCCGTTCGATTCCGAAGCCGAACGGTGCCTCCCTCGCGCGGCAACGCCCCCGACCAGGGCCCCAGGACTCGGGCGCCCCCTTCGACCGCGGTCCCGCCCAGATCGGCGGGCGCTTGCGCCACGACCAGGAACCCGCCCGCCTCGAGCACGGTGCCCTCGGGGAACGTGTATTCGATGTCGCCACTCAAACGGAACCCACCCAGATCCGCGAAGACCGAATCCGAATTGAACACCTCGACGAATTCGAGGCGCTTCCCGTCCGCGCGCGTTTCCGGGTGGTACATGATTTCACTCAGCACCAGCCCGGTCCTTCGGCTGGAGGGTCCGAGCGGTTCCACGGCGTCCGGAAGGAATCCCTCCGTCGCCCGGTCGGCGTGGTCGGTGAAATCCCTGAACGCCGCGACGACGGTCGCGTTGGTGGCCCGACTGCCGGCCACAAGGCCCAGGTGAACCGAATTGGAAAGCGCGATCCCCGCCGACCCCAGCCGGGTCCACGCGACCCCGTCCAGGCTGGCGAAGCCGGTGAAGTTGGTTCCCTGCCGTTTCAGGCGAAGCCAGGTCCGCGGATAGTTCACGGGCGCGCTCCCCTGGATCCGCGCCACCGCGCCCGTCTGGCCGCGCCACGAGAAGAAACTCCCGGCCAGGCTGGGCGTGGCCAGCACCGCCGCGAAGGGACTGTCCGCATCGGGGCTTTGGCGGGCCATCAGACCGGCCTGGGCGAAGAGGTTCCCCAATTCGAGGGATTCAATCCGCACCTCGACATCAAAGTCGCCGATTCGCTGCTGGCGGCTGAAGTGGAACTGGTCGTTGGTGCCTCCCACACCCGCCCCGACCACGGTGATATCGAGCCCCCCGGGAACGGGCTCCACCCGACCCGGAGCCGGGGGCCGGCCAATGTCGACCGGAGCGAATCCCAGCACGGTGAACGTCGCCTGGCTGCCGGCCGGCACCGCGTTCGGCGTCGCGGCGAGATCCACGACACCCGACACGGCCAGGGTGTGGACCGACCCGACGGTCATGGGTGTGGTCGTCAGCAACACCGTCGATGCCTCCGAACCGGGGCCGGCCGCGAGAACTCCGACGCCGCCGTCGATCGAGTAATTGCCAATCCGCCATGCCGAATTCGTTCCGACGGGTTCGGTGAACCGCACCAGGACATTCGTGATGGTCGTGTTGAAGACCTGGTCCAGTCCGGGCGGTGTCCGATCGGGCAGGACGCTCAGAACCGCCTCATCCGACAGAACGAAACCGATCGGATTGATCAACGTGCACCGATAGCGGGCGCCGTCGTCCCCGAGCCCGACCCGGGGAAGAACCAGGGTCGCGCCCGTTGCGCCCGCGATCGGCACGTTGTCGCGCTGCCATTGGAATGTGATCGGATCCGTGTTGCTGACTTCGACCCGGAACGAGGCCGAACCGCCCTCGACCACGCCGAGGCTCGCCGGTTGGCGGGTCAGTTGAGGCGGGAACAGCGGCGTGCCCGCCGGCAGAAAATTCACGGCGGGAATCGGCTCCTCGACGCCTCCCAGGGGAAGCGCCCAACGCGTGGAGAAATGATCCGAACCGCCGCCCTCCTTCGTCAGCGCTTCGATGTAATAGAGGCGCCCCGCCTCGAGTCTCACGGGCGCCGACTGCTGCCCCGGCTCGTTGAACCAGTTCCGGAACGACGTCGCGCCGCTCACCGACGCGATCTCCCGCTTCATCGCGGGATCCTCGTTCGGACTGAGGAAGAGCACGGACTGATCGTCGCTCGCGATCCAGAACACGTAGTCCCCGGTCTGTGGCGCGCTGAGGAAACCGCGGATTCGTTGGCCGTAGTTATCTCCCAGGTTCTGAGGCGTCTCAAAGGCCGTCGTAAGGACGTCGCGGAATGTCGGCCGATCCGGAAAGTCCGGGGCGCTCGTCAGCGCGACGACATCGTTGCCGGGGATGTTGGCGTAGTACTCACGGGAGAGTCCGGCGGTTTGAGCGTGTGCGGCTGGTCCGGTCAACCCGAAGGCCGCGACGAGGGCGGTCACTGACAACAAACGAGAAATGCGATGCTTCATCACGGGTAGAAACGCTGACGTCGAGCCCGTCGACGGATTGGAATGCGTGAAAAATGGCCCACGCGCGCGGGGTGAAGGAAGCCAAAAGACCACAAAAGAAAGCCTTTGCTGTTGTTCGGTCCGCCCACAGTGGCCTAGCTTGCGCGCATGTTCTCCCTTCGGTGTTCCCTGGCAGGACTTCTTTTCGCCGCTTGTTGCTGCTGCTTGATGGCGTCGGCGCAGCAACAACCGCCCGGCCCCACCAACGCGCTTCGGTTTGAGTATTCGATCATTCCCACGAACGGCGCGTTCCTGATCTCGGAGACCACCAACACGATCTCGGTCACGGTCAGCAACTATCTCGCCTTCACCAACATCGTCGTCACCGGCCGCGCCGGAACCAACGTCATCCGCTTCAACGACGCCGGCACGCCCCCGGACAACGCGGCCGATGACGGGATCTTCCGAGGAAGACTCGTCGCGCCGCCGGTCATGGAACGCACCCCGCTCACCCTCTCGCTCCTGATCACCGGGATCGATCTCGCCTCCATCACCAACGAGCCGCCCGCGGAATTTCCAGTGGGCGTCACCAACGCCTTCGATGTCGTCTACACGATCGTGCCCCGGCCCCCGAACGACAACTTCACCAACGCCTTCAAGCTGCTCAGCGCCGGCGAAATCACCATCGGCACCAACGAATTCGCATCGATCGAACCGCGGGAACCGCGCCACGCGAACCTCGCGGGCGCCGGCCAGAGCATCTGGTGGACCTGGGCTTCGCCCGCCGATTCCAGCGTCCTCATGGATCTTTCCGGGAGCGCGTTCCCCGGCGTCCTCGCCGTGTACCGGGGCGACAGGCTCAGCAATCTGGTGGTCGTGGCCTCGTCCACCAACGACACCGCCAACCGACTTCCCCCCAACGTGTCCTTCGACGCCACCCGCGGAACGACCTACCGGATCGCGGTCTCGGGCATCGACACCAACGCGTCCGGCCTCGTCCGACTCCGGGTCGCGCCCGGTGGAACCCCCGATACGCGGCCTCCCGTCGTCACGATCCAGTCGCCAATCCAGGATTCCCTGGTGAGTTCCCCCGTCATCTCCGTATCGGGCTCGGCCCGCGAACCGTTCCCACTCGACTCCGGAATCAGCAACATCGTGCTTCAGGTGAACGGAGGCCCGCCCACCAACGCCATCGGCACCGAGTTGTGGTCGGCCATCCTGACCCTGCCACCCGGCACCAACGTGATCCGCGCGGTCGCCGTCGACTTCGCCGGCAACATGAGCCCCGCGGACTCCGTCGTGGTCCGCTACCTGAATCCTACCAACGACTACTTCAGTCTCTCCATGCAACTGGAGGGAACCGGCGGTTTCGTCACCGCTCCGAACGCGGACGCTTCGCGCGAAGTCGGGGAACCGCTGCACGCCGGCAACGACGGCGGGCGCTCGGTCTGGTACTGGTGGCGGGCCCCCACCGACGGCCAATTGTCGCTGACCACCTCCGGTTCCCTGGTCGACACCCTGCTCGCGGTGTACGCCGGCGACGCGCTGGACGACCTGACGGAAGTCCTGGGCAACGATGACGCGTTTCCCGGGAGCGGCTGGAGCGAGATCAGCCTCGCGGTCTCGAGCAACAGCGTCTACCGCGTGGCCGTCGACGCCTACGGTGCCGCCGTCGGCGACTACGCCCTTCAGTACATCTTCACGCCGCGCGAGTCCGGCACCTTCCACAACCTCACCATCAACGCCGCCAACGGGGGCGCCGTATCGCCGCCGGGCGGCGCGTTCCCGGTCAATGCCCGCGTCACGCTCACGGCGCTTCCCCTGGAGGATTTCGCCTTCGTCGGCTGGGAAGGCGACATCGTGTCGGGTGAAAACCCGCTCACGCTCACGATGACCCGCAACCTGCGGATCACCCCTCGCTTCCAGACGGTCCGGTTCACCGACGACTTCGAGACCGGCGATTTCTCCCGGATTCCGTGGGCGCTGAACGAGCCCCGGTGGATCGTCCGCACGAACGAACCGCCGCGCGACGGTTTCTCCGCGCGCACCCCTGGCCTGGCGGGACGACAAAGCGCCAGCCTGACCCTCGCCACCAACACCGGGCCGGGGCTCGTTTCGTTCGACGTGCGCGTGAGCACGGAACCCACGTGGGACGTGTTCGAGTTCCTCATCGACGGCACCGTCGTCAGGCGATGGTCCGGCGAGCACCCCTGGCAGACCGTGACGTTCAACCTCGGCGGCGGCCCGCACACATTCACCTGGCGCTACTCGAAGGATCCCAACTTCGAGTCCGGCCTGGACACGGTGTTCCTCGACAACCTCTACCTTCCACCGCCGCGCGCGATCGGAGGTTCCGTGCGCCCAACGCTCGGCATCCGAATTTTCTCCGAAGGGCCCCAACTGACCCTGCAAGGGGAGCCCGGCGTCTTGTACGAAATGCAGTCCGCGCCCTCGCCCGCGGGGCCCTGGTCCACCCTCCTCATCCAGTCGTCTCCAAGCGGCATCATCAATGCCCTCGATGTCCACGCCGTGGGCGCTCCCCAGACTTACTATCGCGCCCGGGTGAGGTAGGAGGCACCCGCCAAGCCGAACGAAAGCTCCGCCGATGGTCCCCAGGGCGCAGAGTTTGCGGAATTGGCCGGATGCGGCATGCTGCCGAAGCCAACAGCCGGCGGAACCTCGTCCCTCGGACACGACGACCCGCCAATCCAATCGCGCGTCGCCGCCCCATGATCCAGCACGACTACCTCCTCCGACTCATCGAAGAGTTCACCCGCGCGCTGTCCCGAATCCAGGAACTGCGCACGGGCGACCGGCCCGCGGATGCGGACCAGGCCCTGGATCATCAGTTCCAGCTCCTGGTCCAGTCGGATCGTGCGTCCCTCCTGCGCCTTTCGGTCACCGAGATCCTCGCCCGCATCGTCCGCCAGGGTGCCTCCCATGAGGTCCACGCGCGCACCTTCTTCCTCGTGGCTCTTTTCCGCGAGTCCGGCGCGCTGGCCGAGGAACAGGGCGACATCGACCTCGCCCGGGAGAACCACCTCCAGGCGCTCCGCCTGCTCTTCGCGTGCTTCCAGCACCTGGATCCGGCCGAAACTCCGCGCTTCGTGCCCACCGTCGACGGGCTCCTCTCGCTGTTGCCCGCGCAGTCCCTGTCCGCCGACCTCCACGCGGCGGCGATGCATCACTTCGAGCGGCTGGGACGCTTCGCGGATGCGGAGAACTCGTTGTTTCACCTGCTCGATCAGGCCGCCGGGACGGCGGGCCTTCGCGAGTTCGGGACGGCCTTCTACCAACGGCTCGAATCCCTCAACGACGCCACCCTGGAACGAGGCCGGCTCGGCCGGGCGGAACTCGCCGAAGGACTCCAGGCTTTTCAAAAGCGGGCCAATGTCTGATCGCGAACACGAACCCCATGAGCGGCCCATCTCAAGCGAGGAAAGCTCCGCGACCGGCGGGCCCCTTCTTCTGATGGTGACCAATGCTGTTTTTTGTGTATCTCTGGGTCCCGTTCCAGGACGCACCTCCGATCCGGATGAAGACAATCTACATGATCCTATCCCATTCCCTGGCGAGGACTGGGCTTCGACAATGCCTCTCCGCGGATGCCCGGCTCGAGGTCTTGGGAGACGCCGGCGACGCGAAAGCCGGCTGGGACGAAGTCGTCCGCCTGAAACCGGATGTCCTGATCCTCGATGAGGCGGGACTTCAAGCCCTTCAAACGATCGGCGTGCTCCCGCTGTCATCGACGGCTGGGACGGCGCCTCGCCTCGCCCTGATCACGGAGGCCGCCGGAATGCATCACGTCGACAACGCGCTGCGGCTCGGAGTGCGCGGTTTCATCGACGCCTCCACGACACCGGAGGACTTTGTTCCCGCCATACTTCGACTCGTCGAAGGCGAACGCTTCGTTTCGCCGGGGCTTCAACCCCATTTCAACGTGCCGAATCCCGCCCCCATCCAGAGTTCGGCGGTCATCCCTGAGGAGCGGCTTTCGGCCCGCGAACTCGAGGTGTTCGCGCTCACGGCGGAAGGCCTCGAAGCCAAGGAAATCGGGGACCGCCTGGGAATCAGCCCGCGCACCGTCGATGTGCACCGCGCGAGCATGCGTCAGAAGCTCGGCCTGACCGGCGTCCATGAACTGATCCGGTTCGCCATCACCTGGACCCGCGACAAGGTCCGGACGCGGCGGGAGGATCAATTCTGCAATCAGTCGCAGCCGATCCTGCTCATCGAGGACGACGAGGTGGACGTCCTGAGCATCAAACGGGCCCTCAGCCAGATCCGGGTCCGATTCCCCGTCGAACGCCGGCAAAACGGGGAGGATGCGCTGGCCTGGCTGCGAAGCCCCGGCGCGCCCCGGCCTTTTCTGATCCTCCTCGACATCAACATGCCCCGCATGAGTGGTCATGAGTTCCTCGCCGAACTCCGCAAAGACCCCGCCCTGCGAAGCATCCCCGTGATCGTCTTCACCACATCCAACCTCGAATCCGACCGGTCCCGGATGTATGACGCGGGCATCGCCGGGTACATGGTGAAGCCCACGACCACCGACGAATTCACGCAGATGTTCCGCGCGCTCGCGGAATACTGGGGACTCAATAGTCCGCCCCCGCCGCCGGCACCCTCCGCCTTGTCCGAGCCCTTGCCCGCGCAGATGCCCTCGGCGCAACCAGCACCACCGTCCACGCCGCCCCCCACGGCTGCCACCACGTCCACCTCCACGCCGGCGCCTGAGCCTCCGCGCGCGTCGAGCCCACCCGCTCCCGCTCCCACTCCCGCTCCCGCTCCCACTTCGTCCGAACCGAAAGCCGGGACGTCCAAAGCCGCTCCCGCCAAGCCGAAGTCAAAGGCGAAGGGGTCGTCGCACCGCTAGCTAGCTAGCTAGCTAGGGCTTGGCGTAGACTTCCGCGCCGCGATCGACGAACTCGCGGGATTTCTCCTCCAACCCCCGATCGAGGGCCTCTTCCGGAGTGACCCCTTGTTCGGCGGCATATTTGCGCACGTCCTCGGTGATCTTCATCGAGCAGAAATGAGGACCGCACATGCTGCAGAAGTGCGCGCTCTTGGCACCTTCCTGCGGAAGCGTTTCGTCGTGAAACTCGCGGGCCTTGACGGGATCGAGGCCGAGGTTGAACTGGTCCTCCCAGCGGAACTCGAAGCGCGCCTTGCTCAGGGCGTTGTCCCGGTACTGGGCCCCTGGATGACCCTTCGCGAGGTCGGCGGCATGGGCGGCGATCTTGTAGGCGATCACGCCGTCCTTCACGTCCTGTTTCCCCGGCAGACCGAGGTGCTCCTTGGGGGTGACGTAGCAGAGCATCGCGCAGCCGTACCACCCGATCATCGCCGCGCCGATGCCGCTCGTCAGGTGATCGTAGCCCGGCGCGATGTCGGTCGTCAGGGGACCCAGCGTGTAGAACGGCGCCTCGTGGCACCATTCGAGCTGGCGGGCCATGTTTTCCTCGATCAGATGCATGGGCACGTGGCCGGGACCCTCGTTCATCACCTGAACACCGCGGTCCCACGCGCGCCGGGTCAGGTCCCCCTGGACCTTCAGTTCCGCGAATTGCGCGTCGTCGTTGGCATCCGCGATCGATCCCGGCCGGAGGCCGTCGCCGATGCTGAAGCTGACGTCGTAGGCCGCCATGATCTCGCAGATCTCGTCCCAGTGCGTGTACAGGAAGTTCTCCTTGTGATGGGCCAGGCACCACTTCGCCAGGATGCTTCCACCGCGACTGACGATGCCCGTCATTCGACGCGCCGTGAGCGGGATGAACCGCAACAGGACCCCCGCGTGGATCGTGAAGTAGTCGACCCCCTGCTCCGCCTGTTCGACGAGCGTGTCGCGGAACACTTCCCAGGTCAGGTCCTCCGCCCGGCCTCCGACCTTTTCCAGCGCCTGATAGATCGGCACAGTCCCGATCGGCACCGGGGAATTCCGCAGGATCCACTCCCGGGTGGCGTGGATGTTCTTGCCGGTCGAAAGGTCCATGACCGTGTCCGCGCCCCATTTGGTCGCCCACCGCATCTTCTCGACCTCCTCGTCGATGCTCGACGCCACGGCGCTGTTCCCGATGTTGGCGTTGATCTTCACCAGGAAATTCCGGCCGATGATCATCGGCTCCAATTCGGGATGATTGATGTTCGCCGGAATGATCGCCCTCCCGGCCGCGACTTCGGCCCTGACGAACTCCGGCGTGATCCTCTCCGGCAGCCGCTGGGGAAACCGCCGAATCACCGAGGGAGTGGTCGCCTGGTCGCGGAGCGCGGGGTCGCCGGTCCCCGGGTGCTGGTGTCGGACGTCATCCCGCGCCGAACCGCGGCTGGGACCCGGCGCGAGCCCGGCCGCGCCTTCGCGACGGAGCCATTCCAGTCCCTGATTCTCCCGGACGGCGATGTACTCCATCTCGGGGGTGACAACCCCCTGGCGCGCGTACCACAACTGCGTCACCGGATGCCCCTTCGACGCGCGCAAAGGGCGCCGCCGCTGGCCCCGCATTCCCGGGAACTCGACCAACCGGTTCCGCTCGGCCTGGCTCGCGTACTCCGCGTGCTGCCGACTGAGATACCCGTTGTCCTGCGGCCGCACCTCGCGACCTTCGTACGCCTCCGTGTCCGCCCGCCCGCGGATCCATTCCGAACGCAGCGCGGGCAGTCCCGAATCCACATTCCCCCGGAACTCCGGATCCCCCCAGGGCCCCGAGGTGTCGTAAACCCGAATCGGCGGATTCGAAACGAGTTCGCCCGACACGGTCCGCGTCGGCGACTGGTCGATCTCCCGCATGGGAACACGGATGTCCGGGTGGAGTTCCCCGGGCAGGTAGACCCGGCGGCTGCCAGGGAGCGGTGAGGAACTGTGCGGTTCGATGGATTCCGGGGTGGCGATCATGGACGAATCGGATCGGTTGGTTGATGACGTGCGCGTTCGCGTTGGCTACTGCGTCACCGGGTCTGGTGTCCAACGTCCAACCACGTCCGGCCCATCGGCGCGCGGGAAGATGATGGGCTCAACCTTCCTCCCTACGCCGGTGTGATCCGGATCAGGTTCGACGGGTCATCCGCTTCGGCGGAACTCTCAGCCATCCTGATTCCAATGGCTCCCCGGTCCCCGCAGTGTGACGCCAAGCGTTCTCGGGTCAAGGCCCGGGTCGGAATTCAGTCCGCCGAGGAACCGCCAAGCCCCGGTTTCACGGCGTTCGAATCCAACGAATCAGGTCGGCCATCGCCTGGACCGACAGGACGGATTCGAAGCCACCGGGCATCAACGATCCCTCCAGGAGTTTCAGCTCCACGAGGTCCGTCCTCAAGAGCGCGTGCTCCACGCCGCCGGCCTGTTTCAGGACCACGTTGTTCGCCGTTTCACCCGTCACCCAACCGTCGAGAACTTCCCCCGACTTGAGGGTCACGGACCACGCCTGGTAGCGCGCTTCGACGGCGGCTCCGGGATCGAGAATCGCGGCCAGGAGCCATTCCACAGGCTTCGTCCCCACCATCCCCAGGTCCGGCCCCACGTCGTGCCCCAGGCCTTTCAGCCGGTGGCAGGGAGCGCAGAGATCTTGGAACAGGTTCCCGCCCCGCCCTGGATCCGCTTCCATTCGTTCGACCTCCGAATAGCCCGCTATGACCGCCACCCGGTCCGGAGAGGTCGGCCGGCGGCCGGCCAGGTCGGGAGCCTTCGGGAGCACGCCATCCGGTCGGTTCAGTTCTTCGAAGAGATTCGAATCAGGTCGCAGCGAACTCAGGACCGCTGTCCGAATCCATTCGTCCTTCGCATCGCGCGCCGCCAATTCGTGCAACACTGGCTCCGAGAGTTCCGCGGGCCAGGCCCCGAGGGTGTACGCCGCCTGCAATCGCACCGCGGGATCGCCATCCCTCGCCAGACGAGTCACCGAGGGGAAAATCCCCGCCGGCTCCACCGGGCCCGCGAACCGCTCGCTCTGGCGCAGCGCCTGGACCCGCACCCCGCGATGCGGATCCCGCAAGGCGCGCTGAAGCGATGCCGGATTCAAACGGTCGAGCAGCCCCAGGGTCGATAGGGCTTGGACTCGCACCCGCGGCGCATGGGCGAGACCCAGAAGGGATTCGAGGGCCTCTACCACCCCGCCCGCCCCGCCCTCCTCGATCAGCCGTTGCTGAACCCTGTCGCGCTGCCACCCGTTCGGAGTGTCCATGGCCGCCACCAACGCCCGCCCGTGGAGCCGCGAAAGATCCGGAACCGCGCGGCGGGAAACGCCGACGGGTATCACCCGATAGATCCGGCCGCGATCCTGCCCGGCCCTCAGGTCGACGCGCGCCTGCATCTCAGGCGAAATCCACTCCGGATGCTCCAGAACCAGCCGGTACATGTCGGCGACATAAAGCGCTCCGTCCGGTCCCGTCCGCGCGGTGACCGGCCGAAACCAGTTGTCGGTGCTGGCCAGAAACTCCCTCTCCAACTCGTCGGGCGCCCGGTGGCTCGACCAGACCGAGCCGTCGGGGGACAGCACCTCGCGATGCACGACATTGTGCACCGGTTCGCAGATGAAGACCGAGGTGTCGAACGCCGGCCCCAGGAGGTCGTCCCGGTAGGGGCACGGACTGCACCCACTGGTGACGTGATTCAACGACCACGGCTGGTTGGGCCGGACCTGGGCGGCGCTCGCCGGATAAACGCGCGTCGAGTCGGGATAGTTCGCGAGAACCTTCGAAACCCGCTTCACCGCCAGCCTTGGATTCCGCTTCAGGTAGTGCTCCGGAACCGTCACCTGCCAGAGCCAGGTGGGGTTGTTGTTCCCGAACCAGTCGCCCCAATCGTCCCGACGACGACCGTACTGGGTCTGTGCCGAAACGGTTTCAAACTCGCCCGTCTCGGGCCTGAACCGGATGTCGCGTCCGCTGATCGAAATCGGAACCCCGCCCGCTCGGGAGCGGACTTTTCCGCCACTGTCGCCGTTGGCCACATGGATCCATCCGTCCAACCCCCATTCGAACCCGTTGAACCGGTGCTGCTGATTCCCCGGATGGAACCCGGTGAGAATCACCTCGCGCCGGTCCGCCCTGCCGTCGCCGTCGGTGTCCTCCGCGTAGAACAAATCCGGCGCGGCGGACACAAGGACCCCTTTCCGCCACGCCATCACGCTCGAGGGAAACGGCAGTTCATCGAGGAAAACCGTCGCCGACTCGAAGAACCCGTCGGCGTCCTGGTCGTTCAACACCTTCACCACGCCGCCGACCTTTCCCTTGCCGTCGGTCCCGAGGGGATAGTCCCGCATCTCCACAACCCAGAACCGCCCGTCGGCGCCCCAGTCGAAGGAGACGGGGTCCACGACCACCGGCTCGCTGGCCACCAGTTCCACCCGGAGCCCGTCGGCGACCCGGAACGCCGCGAGCGCCTCCTCGGGCGTTTTCGGGGGCGGCGTGTCGTAGGCGATCAGGCGGCTCGCCGCGATCCTGACGGCCTCGAAACCGACGCGTTCGATGATCAATTCGCCGTTCGAGACGCGAACCTCCGCGCCCACGAGCGACGGCGGTTCGCCGTCACGTCCGACCCGGGCGCCTTCCTTCACGAACTGGGACCAGCCACGCAACCACCCGAGATGGGGCTTCACGTCCTTGTTCCACAGATGCACCGCGTACCGATCCGGATTGGAGAACAGCACATCCAGGAATCCGTCCCCGTTCAAATCCACCCAACGTAGCCCGGCGTCCGATCCGTCCGGGAATCGACCGCGGACACCTTCCGGGAGTTGGTACCCAGCCCTTTCCCAGGTTTCGCGTTCTCGATTCCAGGTCTCCAGGATCCAGTCGTCTCCAGGCAAGCCGCCCGGCGCCAACCTTTCCTCGACCCCGTCGCGATCGAAGTCCCAGCGCGCTTCGGAACCGGGAGCCCCGGCCGATGATGCGCCCAAAGCGCGCGGCTCGAATCCGGCGAGCGCCAGGAACCCACCCAGCACCAGTCCGAAGGCGGACCGAACGCCGACGGACAAAACCCGCGCTCGACGGCGACCCACCCGGCCGCGATCCGGGCCCCCGAACAACAGGCCCCTGTGTTTTCGGACCTCGAAGTGCTGTCCCGCAACCGGTGCGGCATCGGCAGGCGGCTTCTTCATCGTCCGAGTTTCTCGAGCACATTGCGGGTGATGCGATCGACGAACCGATCCCCCCCGCGCAGTCCGTGCGACCAGTCGGTGCTTCCCACGGTCACGACAGTTCCACCCCGGACGTAGCT
Organism: Limisphaerales bacterium; assembly: GCA_050250555.1. Classification (GTDB taxonomy): domain Bacteria; phylum Verrucomicrobiota; class Verrucomicrobiia; order Limisphaerales; family CAIMTB01; genus CAIMTB01. Next base: position 22,195 of record JBFWOK010000010.1, on the reverse strand, counting down.
TCCGAGGACGGCATGCCCTGAGCGTCCGTTCTCCCAGCGGTCGTACCATTCGCAGTCGTCCGGATGCCACCGAGCGGGGGCGGTGGCGAGGACTTCGAAGCTTTTCGGTGTTCCGTCCCGGAACGTGGGGTACGGGAGGCCATCCTTCCATTCGAGTTCGCAGCCGTCGCACTCGTAGCCGACGATGGTGTCCTTCCCGCCGAAGGCCTCCCCTTGCTTGAGGCCGGTTCCGGCGAACAGCCAATGTTCGGGGCGATGGACCGAATACGCCCCGCTCCCGTCCATCAGCTGACCGTGACTCCGGTGGTAGCCGCCCCAGAGGAATCCGACTCCGGTCAGTGTGTTTTCCGGGCGTTGAACCAGGTGGTGGCTCCAAAGGGTCGCGAGCGTTCCGTAACTTCCCCGCGCCGAGTAGACGGGATCCTGGTGGTAGTTCTGCTTCCAACACGTCAGCGCCCGGCCTTCGTCCTCGGCGCGGACCTGCCAGCAGCAGGTGTTGCCACTGAAGAACGCCGCGTTGCCGCCGTCACCGATGAACCCTTCGAGCGCGTCGCGCATCGGCGCCGACCAGTACTCGTCGTGGCCGACACTGAGGACAAGCCGGTAGTTTTTCAGAAACCCGGCAAGCGACTCGAGGTCCCCGTTGGCGGCGTACTCGAGCGTGTAGCCGGAGCGTTCCGCCCATTCCACGAAGGCCTGTTCCCAGTTTCCAAAAAGGCTCGATGGGGGGCGCTCGTAGGACACTCGGTGCCCCTGGTTGCCTCCCCGTCCGTGGAACGCATACAGGCTGAAGCCACCCCAATTGTTGTAGGCATTGTAGGTGTGAGTGGCGAAAGGGAGCAGGATACGGCTGGTGGAGCCAGGAACGGCGGCGCGAAGGATGAAGTAACATTGGCCGGTCGCGGTTCGGGAGTTTCGCTGGACAAACTTCCCGCCGCCGTCCCGCGCGCGAAGGGCGACCTGGTAGTATCCGCTCCTCCAATCCGACGGAATCGTCAGCGTGTGCGCCACGGGCCAGCGACACCCCTGGGAGGAGGCGTCCTCGGGAACGGGGTGCTCGGCCCCGGCAAGTTCGCCCGACTGCCAGAGGCGTTCCGTCGCGGCGCCGACGCGGGAGATCTCCACGGTGAACCTTGCCGCCGTCGTGGAGACATGAAGGGTCAGGTCCTCGCCCGGGGCGTAGCTCACGCGCCCCGAATAGCCCTCCACGAACAATGGGCGCGGCGGATCGTCGGCCCGTCCGCACAATTCAACCGAAACCACGATCCCGAGAATCCAGGTGAGAATCCGTCGGCGCATGCTCCGACGGTGAACCCGGAAACCCGCCGAAATCAACGCTCCCGAACGGACATCTTTGGGCGAAGATCCTCCCAGGGTGCCGGTGTGCCGTCTCCGTTCGTCGGCCAGATTTCGTTGGCCCAGTCGATCAGGTCGTCCTGCAATTCCGCGCTGACCCCGAACCCGTTGAGCGAACCGTCGAATCCGCCTGTCTTCCAGGATAGGGCGAAGTGGACGCGGTCGGCCAGGGTTCCAAAGGCGCCGCCACCGATCCGGGAGCCGGGCTCCTGGTAGCCGAGATAGGAGGTGGAATCGTTGGCGAAAAGGGGAACGAAATACTTGTCGCGACTCGACTCCAGATTCTTGTCCAGCCAGATCCGGTACAGGGCGTCGAGCATCTTTCCGCGCGCCTGCGGCGAGACGTTCTTCCAGATGATGTCCTGGTAACGGTCGGTTCCGAAGCTGTGGTGCTGGAGGTAGTACGGCATGAGCACATAGGGCTGCCAGCCCCCGTCCCGCGATCGTTCCACACCGAGTCCCGTGTCGTAGATCTGAGGCGCCTTGGCCAGATACAGGTACATCAAGGACATCATCGAAAGCCCCGCGCCGGACCATTCATCCGATTGCAGATCGCGGAGGTGGGCCATCACATAGGGCCAGTCGAAGGGCGCGCCCGCGCTCACCCCGCAGAGCGGGTTTCGGTTGCCGTGATCGAGGATCAACTGGAGGTGGTACCACGCCGAGGAGACATAGTTGAATGTCACGGCCGAGTTGTCCCCGATCCCGTGGCCGTTGCGCGGCACGTAAGTCACTCCGTCTTCCCGCGTGTCCAACAAGCCGGCGATGTTGGGCGACGCATTGAACGGAATCATCCCCACCCGCCACGAGCGCTTGTCCGCCCTCGGACCGCAGGTCTCGCACGCGACCCGTTCCCCGAGGTTGTATTCCATGTAGAGTTCCCAGGACTTCACCAGGGGCAGAAGCATCAGGGCGTAGCGGCGCTGAGCCTCCTTCAAGGTGTGGTTCCGACTGTCGAAGGCGATGGAGACGCGGGCCAGCGACATCGCGGCCTGCCCCGTGTTGCTGAAGGAAACGACGGCCGCGAAATTCGTCGAACCCGCCGGCGTCCTGAGACGGGCCACCGCGTTGGAGTAGGACCTCAGGTATCCGCCGATCTGCGCCCGGAACACGGCGTTCGTCTCCATGGCCTCCTCGTACCCGTCGATGGGATGAACCTTGGGCAACCAGTGGTTCCAATCCAGCAGCTGCAGCGCGATCGGAATCTCCCGCATCGAGAGCGACCCACTCGGCCGGATCAGGTCGGGCGTGATCTTCGACAGATCCCACGTCGGCTTCCCCTTCTCATCCTTTCGATACGCTCCGGGGAAGATTCCGTTGTACGTCTCGGCGGGATCCTCCACCACCGCATCGATTCCCGCGCCCGCCGCCCATTCGTATTCGGGAAGCGAATCCAAGCCCGGCCCCGGCTGGAACGGCGGATTCCAAGGACGCGCCGCCCTCACGACGGGCGCCCCCGACAGTGTCCGGATGTAAGCCGCGATCCGCCGCCCCTCGTCTTCGGTCAACCCATGAATCCGCGATCGGGCGACAATCGCGTGGTTGGAATAGTTGAAGTACTTCAGATCGCGCCCGTCCTGCGCATGGCAGTCGCTGCAGGTGGCCTTGATCTCCGGCCGCGTGAGCCCGATGGACGAGGCATTCTTCAAGCGAAACGGCGTGCCATCCGGCTTCAATCCCCGCCAGAGATTCCACCCGTCCTGAATCGCCTGCGCGGGGTCGACGTCCGTCAGCGGCGGCTCCCAAAAGACCGGGTCATCGTCCTGAAACCGTTCCGGATCGAGAAGCAGCCGGCCCCCTCGATCCTTCAGATTCATCCGAATCACCCGATACCCCGACGAAGCGTCGTCGATCCGGTTCTCCCACGCCTTGAAACCGCTCACGGCGTAGCTGTCCTGCCGGGTGTACTCGAATTCGATCCGGTTCTCCCCTTCGCGCAAAACCCGCTTCGGAAGATCAACTTCCACCGGAATCGTGTGGAACCCGCTTCCGAACCCGCCGAACAGCCGGGCGTTTCCCATCACTTCCGCCGTCCGGTGGTTGATCGAGACGGAGTGCGCTCCGTTGATCGTCATCCGAACCTTGTCCTCGTACTGCACCCCGTGAAGCGTCAGGCAGATTTTTGCCGCCCGCAGGGCCTCCATCGCGGTCAACGTCAGACCCACCTCCTGGCGGCTTCCACCCAGGCCAAGAACTTCGATCGGCATCAGCAGCGCCGGCAACGGCCGGTTCGAGGGATTCGGCTCCACCGGACCGCCTCCTCCTCCCGTCCCGTTCCCACCCCCCGGCAGATTCACCATCGCACCGGGCGAATCCAGTTCACCGACGCCCGCCCGCGCCAGCGCGGGAGAAGTTCCCGTCTCAAGCACCGCCGTCGAGGGCGCATCGAGAAGCGTCAGCATCGACCGCGCGGCCGGCGCTTCGCCGTCTCCATTCCCGGAATACGCTCCATCCTCCGGAGTCCCCCGGGTCCGCAATCCTTCCAGGCTCAAGCACGCCACCTTGTCCCCCCCTGGCGCGACCCTCAGCCGAAACGGACGCCCCGGAGTCGCGAGATGCCCGACGACCGAAAGCGTGCGGGGATTCAACACGGCGATCGCATCCCAATCGGACTCCGCCACGTAGAGGCGTTCCGCCGATCCGTCGTACGCCAGACCCCGCGGCGCCGCGCCCACGAGACGGCCATCGCTGTCCCTCCCCCGCAGCAGACGCCACGCCCCCACTTTCGCGGTCGCAAGGTCCACACGGACCACCCCATCCAATCCGGGGTCGACGACATACATCGAACCCCCGTCCCCCGCCAAATCCCCTCCCACCTCTCCTCCACCAACCGCCGCCCCGGCGGCGGTCTCGAACAGGCGCCGCGTCGTCCACCGCCGACGCAGAACCGGACGCTCCGGCGCGCCGATGTCCGCCATCCAGACCGATCCGTTCCGCCCACGACCCGAATCCGGTTCCATTCCAAGAAGCCGTTCCCCCGCGACCACCAACCGACTCGGTGCTGCCGCCGATCCCGTCGGCAGGATTCCCAGAACGCGTCCCCCCTCGGCGTCGATCGCCAGGACTCTCCGATGCGCGGGATCGCTCGCGAACAGGACCTTCCCATCGGCGCCAACCACGATTTCGCCGAGTGGACCCGCCGGAAGTCCCGAGCCGCCGCCCCCCTCATGAACCTTGAGATCGTTGATCCTCCCGCCGTCCGCCGTCCCAAAAACACCGATCGCTCCCGCGTCGCCCTCCGACCAGTAAAGCTTCCCGCCGTCCGACGAGAATGCCGCCCCTCCCGCGCGTCCCCCGGAGCCCTGGCGGACGGAAATTGTCCTCACCGACAGACGCGACCCGCGCCACCCCCCGATCAACTGCCCCGCGCCTCGTCCCCCAACAAAAACCTGGTTCCCCGCGGCATCGATCTCCAGACGATGGGCGCCGTCCACCGCCGGAACATGGCGTCCCGACAGGACCACCGAATTCGCGGCGCAGTCCAGGGTCGCCAGGCAAACCCAGAGGGTCGTCCATCGGCGCCAGGACCGGCGGGAACCCGAATCCTTCGATGAACCGGGACCTTTCTGGAAGCCTTCGCCCGGTACCGGGACACGCTGCCGACGCGGGTGAACGCCAAGCGGGAAGAGGGCAGCAAAGCACGACTTGAAAACACCGGAGGCATTCCCCGGTCTGTTTCGAATTACCGCCTCCCTGGCGCCGCGGCACAACTCGGCCATCACGCGCGGAAGACTACCCCAGACCGGCGAACCGCGCGAGCCCGCATTCAGGCGTCCACCTCTCACTAACTAAGGGACAGGTATTTAGTAAAAGGCGCTTGCCGGGTTGGGGCGGCTCGGGCAGGGTCTCGGGCATCATGCGAATGGCGAGGTTGCGCATTCCGGAGGATCGGGCGGCAGGGTACTACCACTGCATCTCCCGCGTCGTGGATCGGCGCTTCATCTTCGGCGCCCCGGAGAAGGAGCATTTCATCGCCCTGCTCCGTGAGTACGAACGGTTCTGCCGCGTCCGCGTCCTCACCTTCTGCATCATGTCCAACCACTTCCACGTGCTCGTGGAGGTCCCCAAACGCCCCGACTCCCTCCCCGGTCCGGAGGAGATCCTCGCCGAACTGCGGCTGCTTTCCGGCACCCATTTCGTCGAGGCGATCCGTCAGCGGTTCGAGATGTTCCAGGCCGCCAACGATGCCGAGGGTCTGGCGGCGTACCTGGCGACCTTCCACGCGCGGATGTACGACGTGTCGGCTTTCATGAAGCTGGTGAAGCAGCGGTTTACGCAGTGGTACAACCGCCGCGTTGGGCGGAAGGGAACGTTGTGGGAGGACCGCTTCCGGAGCGTCTTGGTCGAAGGCGCTGGCGATGCCCTGGTGACGATGGCGGCGTACATCGATCTGAACCCGGTGCGGGCGGGGCTGGTGAAGGACCCGAAGGACTACCGGTGGAGCGGGTACGGCGAAGCGATGGCGGGACGGAAGCGGGCGCGTGGCGGGCTGCAATTCGTGGTGACGGCGCTAAGGCATGGGAAGGAGGAAGCGGCGGGGAGATCGCTGGAGACGTATCGGCGGTATTTGTACCTGGAAGGCGATGCAAGGCGGGAATCGACGGGAAGGGATGGTCGGTTGGTGCGAGGGGCGTTGTCGGCGGAGGACGTGGAGGCGGTATTGAAGGCGAAGGGGAAGCTGCCGCTGAGCGCGTATCTGCGATGTCGGGTGAGGTATTTCTGCGATGGGGCGGTGTTTGGGGGGAGGGAGTTCGTGGAAGGGATCTACAGGGCGTACCGGAGCCGGTTTGGAGGGAAGCGAACGACGGGAGCGCGGGCGATGAGGGGCTTGGAGAAGCCGGGGTTGTTCACCCTGCGCGCCCTGCGGGTTGGAGTGTTCGGCCCGGCGGGCGGGTGACGATTGCCGTTTTCCGACCCCGGCAGCGCGCATCGCTGTCAGGCGCGCATCGCGAGAGCGCCCACAACCCGAAGATGCGCCCCCATCAGAAAGGGGGCCGCCTTCGACATTGTCCATTCCGTCGCCCACTGCCACGATCCGGGTCCGTCACAGACCGTCACCCGATCTCCGCCATGAATACCTCCTCGAATCGCCGGAGTTTTTTGCGCCGGACCACTCTCGCACTGGCCGTCCCCACATTGCTTCCGAGCCGTGTCTTCGGCGCCGCGACACCCCCTTCTGAGCGGATCCGGCTCGGATTCATCGGCGTTGGGACGCAGGGCCGGTATCTCCTCGGGAACTGCCTGAAACGTCCGAATGTCGTCGTCACCGCGGTCGCGGACGTCGACACCACGCGCCGTGAGAACGGACGGAGGATCGTTCGGGAGCACTACGCCAAGGAGGGCGGGAGCGCGAACTCGGGAACTTGTCAGGCGTTTGTCGATTTCCGCGACCTGCTCGCCCGCCCGGACATCGACGCCGTCGTCATCGCGACGCCCGACCATTGGCACGCCTTCGTCGGCATTCTCGCGGCAAAAGCCGGCAAGGACATCTACTGCGAGAAACCTCTCACGCAGACCATCCACGAGGCCCGGGCCCTCGTGAGAACCGTGCGGAAGCACCGCCGGGTCTTCCAGGTCGGCAGCATGCAGCGGTCGTCACGGGAATTTCGCCGCGCCTGCCAACTCGTTCGCAACGGCGCAATCGGGACGATCCAGAACGTGGAGGTCGGCGTCGGAGGCCCGGGCCGCTGGTGCGATCTTCCAACCCAACCCTCCGAACCCGGCCTCGACTGGAATCTCTGGCTGGGTCCGGCCCCATGGCGCGGTTACAACGCCGAACTCAGCCCTCGCGGCGTCCACACCCACTTCCCGAACTGGCGCAGCTACCGGGAGTACGGCGGCGGCATGATCACCGACTGGGGCGCGCATCATTTCGACATCGTCCAATGGGCGCTCGGCATGGATGAAAGCGGTCCGATCGAGGTCATCCCTCCGTCCGCGCCCAATGCCCAGAGCGGCGTCCAGTTCCGTTATGCGAACGGGGTCCCCGTCGTCCACATCCCCGGCAACGGCATCACGTTCCACGGCTCCGAAGGCCGCATCCACGTCAATCGCGGCAGATTCGAGTCCACCCCGGAATCCCTCGTCGAAATACCGCTCGAATCCCACAAGATCCAACTCCAGGAGAGCAACGATCACATCGGCAATTGGCTCGAATGCGTCGCGACCCGGAAACGCCCGATCTGTGATGTCGAAGTCGGCGCCCGCACGGTCACCGTGTGTCACCTCGCCAATCTCGCCTACTGGAACCGAAGACGCCTCGAGTGGGACCCGAAGGCGGAGGCCTTCGTGAACGGACAAGGCGACAACTCCTGGCGCGATCGCAACTACCGCGATCCCTGGTCCCTGAGCCGCGTCCTCAACGCCTGATGCCCTCGCCCTCCCGCCGACCTGGACGCGGTCCCCGGCCCCAACCGGCCCGCCGCCGGGGACCCGGACCGGAATCGGACTCGACCCAACGCCGGCCGGGGCGGGTCCGACCGGATTCGCGACGTTCCATCCCGGCATCGCTTTCGGCCCCTCCGCCGCTTCCGCCCCCGCCTCCCCACGATCCAGGGCCCATCGTCCGCGCGGGGCTCGTCGCCTTCATCGGCCGCACCAACGTGGGCAAGTCGAGCCTCATCAACGCCCTCGTCGGATCGAAGGTCTCCATCGTCACCCCGAAACCCCAGACCACCCGGCACCCCGTTCACGGCGTACTCGCCCGTTCCGGGAGCCAGATCGTGCTCGTCGACACACCGGGCTTCTTCGAAACCCACAAGAGCCGCCTGGTCGACCGGCTCCACGAACGCGCCCGGGCCGCCCTCGAAGGCATCGACGCTGTCGTCCACGTCGTCGACCCGTCACGACCTCCGGGTGCCGAGGACCAGATGGTCCTCGCAGCTCTCAAACCGCTCACCCAGCCGCGGATCCTGTGCCTGAACAAGTCCGACCTGCGCCACCGGCCGCACCGCGAAGCCTGGTTGGGCCGGCGCGCCGACTACACCGGCGTCCTTGAAGTCTCCGCGCGGACCGGCGCCGGACTGGGAGCCCTGCTCGACGCCCTGGCCCCGCTCGTGCCCGAGGGCCCCGCACTCTATCCGCCCGGCGAAGTCACCAACGTCCAGCGCGAATTCCGCATCGCCGAACTGATCCGCGAGAAAGTCTACCTGCTCACCCACGACGAAGTCCCCTACCGGACCGCCATCGAACTCGATCTCGTCGAGGACCGGGTCGGCCGCGACGGCGAACCGTTCATCCACGTGAAAGCCGCCATCCTGGTCGCGGTTGAACGCTACAAGGGCATGCTCATCGGCGCGGGTGGAAGCAGGATTCGCGACATCGGCATCGCCGCGCGCCGGGACCTGGAACCCCTCCTGGGCCGTCAGGTCTTCCTCGACCTCGCCGTCATCGTTGATCCCAAGCTCGATCCCTGACCCCAGATCGATCGCCACCAGGCCCGGATGCCCCGCACACCGCGGGAGGAATGCCTCGCCGTGATTCGCCGCAGCGCCCATCGATCCGCGTCCGGACCGTTGATCCCGAAATCGGTCGTCGTCGCGGTCTCGTAGCCGGCGTCCACGACCTCGCCCCGGATCACTTCGTTCCAATCGCCGTACGGATAGCAGAAGTCCGTCACGGGAACCCCGAACTTGTCCTCGAGGAATTTCCGGCTGCGGCGGATCTCCTCGCGCGCGGCTTCCCGCGGGATTTTCGTCAACCACGGGTGCGTCATGGAATGCGCTCCGATCCGGTGCCCCGAAGCAAGCCAGTCGCGCACCTCGTCGACCGTCATCAAGGCGGCGCGCGCCTCGCCCTCCCGCACTTCCCAGTCGTTCCAGCCGCCGATCCGTCCGGCCACGAGATAGAGGGTCGCCCGAAGACCCGTCCGCGCCAGCAACGGCATGGCCTGCTCGTGAACACTCCGGAAACCGTCGTCGATGGTGAGGACCACGCGTTCCCCGTTCGCTTTCTCCCAACTGCCAGCCACCGGAGCCGACTCGAATCGGGCCTCGGCGAACTCGCGAAGCTGCCGTTCAAAGAGCGCCGTCGGAAGGTACATGCCGCGGAGCCGGACCCCGCGGGGCCGTTCCCCGAACTTGTGGTAGGTGAGGATGGGAACATGACCCCGGAACCGCTCCCGGAAGGGCGCCAAGGTCGTGTAATAGGAGGGCAACGTCTCCGACATGGTGCGGGAAGGCGGCACGTCTACCAGAGATCCCGGTACGCGGCCAGCACCCGTTCAGCGAGACGGTCGAGGGTGAAATGAGCTAGGACGTGTCCCCTCCCCCGTCCTCCCATCTCGCGCCTCAGCGCGTCGTCGACCGCCAACCGCCGCATCGCGGTTCCCAGGGCCCGCGCATCCTCCATCGGCACCACGTACCCGTGAACCCCGTCCCCAAACTGTTCGGGCGCGCCGTCGCATCGGGTCGCCACGATCGGCCGATCGCAGGCCATCGCTTCGAGAATCACCGTCGGGAACGCGTCCGTCGCGACCTGCGGATGAACGAGACAGTCCAGCGCGTTCATCGCCGCCGGCATGTCGCGGCAGTAAGGGGTCAGCCACGCCCGGCCTTCCAACCCCAGGCGCCGGATGTCCTCGTTCAACACACCCTCCAGGTTGCCCCGCCCGATGATCAGAAAGCGCGCCCGCGGAGCCTCCGACGCAATCCCAGCCGCCGCTTCCAGGAATTCCCTTTGTCCCTTGCCCCGCGGACGGTCATAGCCGCCCACCACCCCGAACGCCACGTCGCCGGCTTTCAATCCCCACTCCGCCCGCAAGGACGCCCCCGCGTCGGGCATCGGCCGGAAACGCCCGGGATCGATGCCCCCGTGAACCACCCGGATCTTCGAAAGGTCCCCCCTTAAAGGCGGCCGGGCCCGGCGCTCCTCCACCGGTGATCCGGGCTCGTACACCCCCTCCTTCAACACCCGCTCGACGAACATCGAAACCGCGATCAAGAGGTCGCACCGGGAAAGCAGGAAGCGCCGGCTGATCCAGGAACTCGGGCTCTTCGCCAAATGACGGGTCAACACCACCTTCGGCCGCGTCCCCGAATGCCCGGCCGCGAGAATCGTCGGCCAGATGTCCCGTCCGTGGTGCCCATGCACGATGTCGATCGCCAGGTCGCGGCACGCCCGCGCCGCCGACCGAATGAACCCGATCTTCAGTGCGCCCTCGCGTCCCGTCGAAACGAGCCGCAGGCCAAGGTCCCGGGCCGCCTCCGACAATTCGCGGTCTCCCGGCGCCGCCAACCAGACGTCCTGTCCCAGGTCCATGAGACCCCGGGAAAGCTTCAGGCATTGATCATCCGTTCCACCCCCAGTCAGGAGGGAATTCAGTTGAAGGATGCGCAGTGGCGCGTCGGTCGCTATCTTGGCCATGCCCGAAGGGGCTTTCGCATCGCACCTGCCGGGCCCCGGGTCAATGCCGCGCTCCGAATCCTGATCCCGGGCGGCCGGGCCGCCATTCCATTCGATCCAAGGTGAAACCACCTCGTCCGGGCATCTGGAATTCAACTTCGTACTTTTCGGGCGGCGCCCGGCCCCCGACGATCCCGGGAAGCGTCCCGCCGTCGACGGACGCCACCGTCACTCAACGCCAACCGAATTCCACCGCCTGCCTCCATGTCATCGACCTGGTTCCAATCCCACCGATTTCCGCTTGGTCCGTCCCTCGCCCTACTCCTCGGCGTCAGCGCGCTCAGCCTCCCAGGAGCAACTCCAGCCAAACCGGCGCCCCCCCCGAAAGCGGCCCCGAAGAAAACCCCGCAATCCGCTCCCGCCAAACCATCCGCCTCGATCTCCCGCAACCCCTACATCGGCGCGATCGCGATCGACGCCGACACGGGCCGGGTCCTCGTCGAGGACAAGGCGGACGCCCAGGGGTACCCGGCCAGCATGCTGAAGCTGATGGGGCTCTACCTTCATCTCGAAAAGCTGAAGCGCGGTGAACTCGCCCTTCAGGACCGCGTCCAGGTCAGCGCCCGCGCGGCCAAGACGGGAGGATCCCAGGTATGGCTCGCGGAGAAGGAAGTCTTCAGCGTCGAGGACCTTCTTTTCGCGCTGATGATCCAGTCGGCCAACGATGCCGCGGTCGCGCTCGCGGAAAAGGCGGCCGGATCGTGCGAAGCGTTCGTGGCGCTCATGAACGAGAAGGCCAAAGCCCTGGGCATGACTCGGACCACGTTCCAATCCGTTCATGGGCTGCCACCGGGAGCCGGTCAGCAGCCCGATCGAACCACCGCGCGGGACTTCGCGATCCTCTGCCGCGCGTTGTTGAGTGCCCATCCCGAAACCCTGCGCTACACGTCCACCCGGGTGCGTAATTTTCGCGAGGCGATCCCGGACAAAATGATCATCATGCGCACGCACAACCACCTGCTCGCCGACGTTCCGGGTTGTGACGGACTGAAGACCGGATACTTCGCGAACGCCGGTTTCTCGGTCGCGGCGACCGCGGCCCGCGACGGCCGCCGCGTCATCGCGATCGTGATGGGTTCCTCCGATCGCAAGGTGCGTGACGCACGGGCCGCCGACCTGATCCGGCAGGGATTCGCCATGCTCGCCGGTTCGTCCCCGACGAGCCCGGCGACGGTTCCCGCCGGTGCCGCGGCGCCTAGGCCAGCTTCACCGCCGTCCCGCTCGCCGTAACCATCAGCATGCCGTTCTGGGCGCCCAACACCTCGTAGTCGAGATCCACGCCGATCACGGCGTCGGCGCCAAACGCCGCGGCGCGTTCCTGCATTTCGCGCAGCGCGGTTTCGCGGGCTTCGCCGAGAACCTTTTCGTACGAGCCGGACCGCCCGCCCACCATGTCGCGGATCCCCGCCAGAAAGTCGCGGAACATGTTGGCTCCGATGATGGTTTCGCCGGTCACGATGCCGAAGTATTGGCGGACCGGACGGCCTTCGATGGTGGGTGTCGTCGTGGTGATCATCGGCGCGAAGACACACCGACTCGCAGCCGGGTTGCAAGCAATCCTTCCTTGATCCTGGGGCCACCCCGGGGTCGTCCGTCGCCCGACCCGTTCAGATTTTTCCGTTGTCGATCAACCGGGTCCGGCCCACTTGGACCGCGAGAGCCATCCGGACCCCAGGAATCACCTCTTCCGCGGGCTCCAGCGTCTCCGGGTCGAAAAATGCCACGTAATCGAGCCGCGCCTCCGGTTCACGACCAACCCATCCCTCCACGGTCCGCGCCAGGGATCTTGCCGACAGCTTGCCTCCGGATTCGCGGACCATTCGCCGCGCGTCCCGGATCGATCGGCTGAGGACGGTCGCGACGGCCCGCTGGGATTCCGTCAGATAGGCATTGCGCGAACTCATCGCCAATCCGTCCCGCTCGCGAACCGTCGGAGCCACCACGATCCGGAGCGGGAAGTTCAAATCCTTGACCATCCGCCGAACCACCGCCGCCTGCTGCCAGTCCTTGGCCCCGAAGACGGCCACGTCGGGCTGAACCAGCAGGAACAGCTTGGCCACGACCGTCGTGACTCCGCGGAAATGCGTCGACCGCGAAGCCCCTTCCATGCCTCGACCCAGCCGTTCCTCGACGACGTAGGTGCTGAATCCCCCCGAATCCCGGCCCGGGTACATCGTGGCGTCGGTCGGCGTGAACACCACATCGACGCCCGCGCCCCGACACAACCGGAGGTCGCGGCTCATATCACGGGGATACCGGGCCAGGTCCTCCGTCGGGGCGAATTGAGTCGGATTGACGTACACACTCACCACCACCCTGCCCTCGCGACCCGCCAGGGCGCGCGCCCGACGCACGAGGCTCATGTGGCCCTCGTGGAGGTATCCCATGGTGGGCACCAGGGCGACCCGGACTCCTTCCCGCCTCCAACGCAGGGCGAGCCGCTGCATGCCGCCGACCGAGGCAATGCGTTTCATGAACGGTCCGGATCGGGAGTGGCGAGGGATCGACTCCCCGAGGGAATCACCGTCGCTCAGGGTTCAATTCGTCGAACCCGATCCGGCCGCCGGAGCCTGCGTTGGAGCCGGCGGCGTGGCGGAAGGCGTCACAACCCCGGAAGAAGCGCCACGTTCGGCCCGTTCCTTCAACCGCCGGAGGCCCGCTTCGAAGTCGGGTCCGATCATCCGGTCCATCAGAAGTCCGAAGTAGCGATTGACTGGGTTCTTTCCCAGGTCGCCGTGGTTGGTCCATTCGACGCGCACACCTCCGGCCACCTTTTCCATGGAGATCTCCCCTTCCGAGCGCATCGAGTCCTTCTGGAAACTCAGCTCATAAGCGATGCCCTTCTCCGGATCCGCCTTCACCAGCTTCAACCGCCCGTCCCCCACCTTCGGTCCCACCCAGGAATACTCAGCCCCGATCCCGGTGTCCGGCGATCCATAGGTCCATTCGATCCCCGGATCGAGGTCCTTGTTCCAGACGGTCCATTCGGGCCAGCGACGCAGACCGGCAAGATCCGGGTAGATGGCTTCCGTCCCAGCCTTCACGTCGATGCTCCGCGCCACGTGATACGTCCTCGGCAGAAAAAGCCCGACCAAGAGGGCGAGCGCGATCAGAGCCAGAAGCGCGACGATCAGATTGCCGACAATCCGCCGAATATGACGGGACCGGGAACGACGGGAGGAACTCATGGTTCAGTTCCGCCTGAACTATCGCCTCCACCGCCGTTAAGCCAGCCTCAAAAGCGCTCCGTCCCGGGTGCCTCCGCCGTGGTGGGCGCCGCGGATTCGTCGACGACGATGGCGCCCGTGGGACAGGCTTCCGCGCAGTCGGCCGCGGTCCGGCGCAATCCCGCTTCGAACGCCTCGTTCCATGGGGCGGAAACGCGCACGTCGAATCCGCGGCCTACAAACGTGAGGCCGAGGGGTTCGGCGGCGTCCGACGCGATCTTCACGCAAATACCGCAAAGAATGCACTTGCCAGGCTCGAACAGAACCCGGGCCGGGTGATGGTGCTGTTCGAAAAGGCGCCGTTGCCTTGGGAATCGACCGAACTCGGCGCCGTACACCTGCGAGTAATGCTGCAGCCGGCAATTGCCCGCCGCCCGGCAATCGCAGTGCAGACAACGGGCGGATTCCCGCGCCGCCTCGTCCGTGGCCAAGCCGGCTCCCGCCCCGCCGCAGGCCACCACCCGGGAGTCCGGGCTCGCCCCCGCCTGAAACAGCCGCAATTCGGTCTTTTCCAGACGCCCCATCACGCTTGAAAACGGCTTGGGCGCCTTCCGTGGATCATGCCCCGCCAAGAATTCGCCGATCGCCTCCGCGGCCATCTGGCCTTCCGCCATCGCCTTGACCAGTTGTTTCACCGGCCTCACCGCGCTCCCTGCCGCGAACACGCCGTCGACGCTGGTGAGAAAGGCGTCGGCTCGCACGATCTTCACCCCGGCCGCGGTCATTTCGACGCCAAGGCCCGGACCGCTGGCGATAGCCGCGCCGCCCATCGCCAAGAGGACGGCGTCGAACTCCTCCAGCAGTGAAGGGATCCGAACGTCCCGGCCCAGTTCCATGCCGGAACAGAATTCGATCCCCAACCGACGAAGTTCCCGGATCTCGATGTCGAGCACGCCTCCGCCCAACCGCCCGTCGTCGACTTCGCGACGAAGCGATCCGCCCGGCGCCTGGGCCCGGTCCCAGACCACACAGCGGTGCCCGTGGCGGACCAGTTCGTAGGCGGCCGCGAGACCCGTTGGCCCCGCCCCGATGATCGCCACACGCCGGCCCGTTCCAGGCGCACACCGGGGGAGACGGGGTTCCGCCCGTCCCTGTTCCGTATCGGCGACGAAACGTTCCACGTCCCGGATCGCGGCCGCGCTGTCGCAGGCCGCGCGGCGGCATCCGTTTTCGCAGGGCCGATGGCACAGACGTCCCAAGACCGCCGGCAGCGCCAGCGCGCTCCGCACCGTGGTGGCGGCCTCTTCCAGCCGCCCCGCCTGCACCTGGCGGAGCATCTGGGGAATGTTCAGCCCCAGCGGACAAATCCGGGCACACGGCGAAAGGCAGTCCCCGACATGATCGCTCAGGAGGAGTTCCAGTGCCGAGCGTCGGAGTTCGTGGACCTCGGGAGTCTCGCTTTCCACCACCATTCCCGGCATCGCCCGCATGCCGCAGGACGGCACGATGGAGGTCCGGCCGTTGAACTTCAGCTTCACCACACAGGCCAGGCAGGAGGTCATCGGCCCGCAACGCTCGAGATAGCACAGCGTGGGGATGTCGATTCCGAGCCGCCGCGCGCCGTCGAGGATCGTCCCACCCTCGTCCACGTCCACCGGCTTTCCGTCGATCGTGATGGGGATGGGGATCATAGGACCTCCACGGCTTCGTAAGGACACACCCGGCGGCAGGTATCGCATTTCGTGCAGAGATCCTGGCGGATCTCGTGCCTCCGATAGGCCGCGAACGGGATCGCGCCCACCGGACATTGCTGGGCGCAGAGGGTGCATCCCGTGCACCGATCGTTGATCCGGTAACGGATGAGGGCCGAACACTTGCCCGCCGGACATCTCCCCTTGAGGTGCGCCTCGTACTCGTCGCGGAAGTACCGGAGCGTCGTCACGACCGGGTTGGGAGCCGTTTTCCCGAGTCCGCAGAGGCTTCCCTGCCCGACTGAGCGCGCGAGTTTCTCGAGTTCGTCCAAATGCTCCGCGCGCCCCTTCCCGCCGCAGATCGTTTCGAGAAGCTCCAGCATGCGACGGGTGCCCACGCGGCAGAAGGTGCATTTTCCGCACGACTGGTCCTGGGTGAACCGCAGAAAGAACCGCGCGATGTCCACCATGCAGTCCGTGTCGTCCAACACCACCAACCCGCCGGAACCCATGATCGCGCCCACTTCCCGGAGGGATTCGTAATCGACCGGAGTGTCCGCCAGACGCGCCGGCACGCACCCCCCGGACGGTCCCCCGATCTGCACGGCCTTGAGTCGGCGACCCGACGGCACGCCGCCGCCGATTTCATCGACGATCTCACGGATCGTCGTTCCCATCGGCACCTCGATCAGTCCGCCTCGCACCACCTTGCCCGCCAGCGCGAACACCTTGGTCCCGGCACTCGTTCGCGTGCCAAGGGCCGCGAAAGCCTCCGGACCCTTTCGAAGGATCCACGGCACGCAGGCCAGGGTCTCGACGTTGTTGATCAGGGTCGGACACCCCCACAGACCCGACTCCGCCGGGAACGGCGGCCGCAGGCGCGGCATGCCCCGACGGCCCTCGATCGAGGCGATCAGCGCCGTCTCCTCGCCGCACACGAAGGCGCCCGCGCCTTCCTTGATGCGCACCCGGAACGGGCGCGGCGTCCCCAGCAGCCGCTCGCCCAGCCATCCGCGCTTCTCGAGAAGATCCAACGCCGCCTGAACCCGCTTCACCGCCAACGGATACTCGCGCCGAATGTAGAAAATCCCCTCGGTCGCACCCGTCGCCAGCGCCGAGATCGCCAGCCCCTCCAGGATACGGAACGGAAACGATTCGAGCAGCATCCGGTCCATGAACGCGCCCGGATCCCCCTCGTCGCCATTGCAGATCACGTACTTGGTCGATCCGGCCGCCGCGCGGACCACACCCCATTTCGGTCCCGTGGGAAAACCGGCGCCCCCACGCCCGCGCAATCCGCTCCGAGTGATCTGTTCGACCACCTGACCGGGTTCGAATTCGACCAGGCACCGCCGCAGCGCCGCGAATCCGTCGTTGCGCAGGTACTCCTCGAGATCCAGCGGATCCAGATCGCCGAAATGCTCCGAAGCGATATGAATCTGCCTCCCCAGAAACGCCCGCGCCGGACCGGCCTTCATGTCCACCGCGCAACGGGTCGACGGACTGTCGTCCTGTTCCAGGAGAATGCGGTCGACCGCCCGAACCGCGGAGCGTGCCAGGCGGCGCCAGAGATTGGGCGGCCGGAAATTCTCGAGCACCAACTGGCGCGCCTCGTTGGGTTTCACCGCAGCGTAGAACTTCGACGCGCGCCCCGGCTGAACGACCTCGACCAAGGGCGTCCGGTGGCACATCCCCACGCAACCGACCCGCTTCACGTTCACCGCCACTCCGACGAGGCGGGCCGCACGGTTCAATTCCCCAAACAGGCGGTCGCTCCCCTTCGCCATGCAGCACGACCCCAGACCGACCCGGATTTCCGGTCCGGGTTCACCTTCCACCGCGGCCGACAGGTGTTCGGTCGACGCGGCCTCCGCGAGACCCGCCTCCTGGTTCTCCAAGAACTCCTGGATCACGTTGGGGACGAGATCCGCCCCGACCATGCCCTGGGTCACGTGGTCCAACCGCACCACGGGCGCCAGCGTGCAGCAGCCCAGGCACGCGACGGGCTCGATCGTGAACCGCCCCTCGGGATCTGTATCCTGCCCAGCGACGATCCCCAAATGCCGCCGCAGGGATTCCTCGACCCGGTCCGCACCCGTGACGTGACACGCCGTTCCGTGGCAGACATGGACGATGTGCTTCCCGACCGGCTTGTGGCGGAACTGATCGTAGAAGGTCGCGATGCCCCAGATCTGCGACGGCGTGATCCGGCTTCGCTCGCACACCCGCCGAAGCGCCGCCTCCGGCAGATAACGGAAGTGCTCCTGCAAAGCCTGCAGGATCGGGATGACCGCGTCCTTGTCCGTCCCGAGGCGATCCAGGGTGTCGTCGACAAACCGAAGGTCCAAGGATTCAGAGGACATCAGGTCTCCTTTCCCCGGGCTCCCCGCCTGGAGCGCCAACGCACGTGAGGAACCGATCCGAGCGAAGGTAGAACCGGCCCGAGGCCACCGCGGGCGTCGCAAAAACGTCCTCTTCCATCTCGAACTCGGCCAGCAACTCGAACTCCCGTCCGACTGTTAGAACTCGAACGCCTCCCGGCTGCCCGAAGAGATACAACCGCCGCCCCACGACCAGTGGCGACGCCTGAATCTCCAGCTCGAAGGCGTGTTCCCAGATCTTCGATCCCGATCCGGCTTCACGGCAGATCACGAGCCCTTCGGTGTTGGCCGTGAACAAAAGGTCGTCCACCACCACGGGCGTCGGCACATCGGGAACTTCCTCCTCCAACGTCCAGACCACCCCGGAAGTCGTGATATCCCCGGTCCGATCGGTCGCCAGTGCCAGCAAGGCCTGGCCGGGACTCGCGGCGAACAGCCTTCCGTCCCCGAACACCGGCGAGGGCGCCAGTTCGCCACCCAGCACACGGGCCCGCCAGAGTTCCGTTCCCGACTCCGCATCGTGAGCCATCAGCCAGGGATTTCCCGCCGTCACCACCTGCCATCGACCCCCGGTCTCAAAGAGCATCGGAGTCGCCCAACTCGCGCCCACCGGCCTCTTCGCCATCCAACGTGTGCGGCCCGTGGACGCCTCGATGGCGAGCAACACGGACTTCCCCTCCTCCGGATCACCCTGGTCGGCCTGGACGAACAAAGTCCCATTCTCGACCACGAGCGACGACGCGTGCCCGTAACCGTTCTCCGAAAGGTCGAGACGCTGATGCCAGATCAGCGCGCCGGAATAGTCCAGGGCACCCAGTTCTCCCGTCCCAAAAATCGCGTAGACGCGCGCCCCGTCGGTCGCGGGCGTCGAAGCCGCCTGGCCGCTCTGATCGGGAGGTTCGATGGCCCGATCGCCGGCTTCCACAGGCGTGACCGCCCGCGCCCAGAGGTTCGATCCGGTGGTCGCATCAAACGCGAACACCCGCCGTTGGGAGCGATCGCCGCCCGTCACGAAAACCCGATCCTTCCAAACCACCGGCGAGCTGTACCCCTTCAGCCCGATCGACGCCCTCCAAAGCACGCCTTCGCCACTCTTCAGATCCCAAGTCAATGGGACATCATCCCCTCCCACCGTGGACGCGACCCGCCCGCTCCCGTCGAAGCCCCGAAATCGCGGCCAGTTCGCCGCCAACTCATGCCGATGCGATCCTCCAGCCCTCGCGTCCTCGACCGCGCCCCCGATTCGGGTCGCGACTTCCACCGACTCCCGGGAATCCGCGCCCATCGTCCGATCGGGAAGCGTCACGCGCCAAAAACCACCCGCGAGGCCCATGCCGAAAACCACGAACGCTGAAGTCGCGAAGAGCGTGCGGCCCGCCAGAAGCCGGGTTCGATCGCGGTCCGGCGCCACCCAGGCGCCCCGAAGAAACGGAGGTTCGATCCCCGTCGCCCGTCCCACGCTTCCCGCCGCTTCGCCTCCGTCGGCCGTCCACTTGGACGGATCTTGCCGACTCAGCAGGCCCACCGCGCCTGTCATCCGGTGGGCAAGAACCACGAGAAGGACACAACCGCCGAACACGAGCCAAGCCCCCCTCCGGTTGCGTTCCAGGTGCCGGAAGTACCCCTGCCGCAAACCCTGGTCCAGAACGCGAACACGGTTTTTCAAAGCCTCGTTCTTCGGGTCTCGGACAAGGTCGGCTTTGGCTTCGATCAATTCCGCCGAACGCCACGGCTCCTCCCGCGGTTTCCGAAGCTGCCCCCCAATCATCACGGTCACGGCCACAACCACGAATCCGATCAGCACCGCGATCAATCCGCGCCCCTCACGGCCCCACCCCGCCGACCCGCTCCGGTCCGGGATCCGCGCGACGGCTCCCGCTTCGGATCCGGTTTCCACCCTGGATTCCGGCGGCGGTTGAACCTCGATCGGGACCTTGTTCATGCGTCGGTTCCTCCCGCCGCCGAGGCGCACCCGCATCCGCCCGACTTCGCGGCCGGCACCGACTCGGGCAGGCGTTCCGCTGATACCGGAAGCCGGGAAACGTTCACCGCTTCGATACCGGGAATCCACCCGAGTCGGAGGCGCTCCTGCGGGCAACTCTGAAAACAGCGGGCGCACGCGAAGCACGCCGTCCGGTCGGGTTCGAATTCATGGCGTCGACGCGCCATTCCCAGGCTGATCCAGCGAACCGCCACCACGACCCCGCACCCGAAGCCGAACCACAGGCCGGCGACCCGGAAGCGTTTCAGGACAGACTCCGCCTGGGGCGACAACTCGCGGAACTGACGCTCGGCGCGAGCCAGCGCGAGACGCCGCGCCGCCGTTGTTTCCTCCGTGCCCGGCAACGCGCTCCCGCTCGCCACGGTTCGACCATACTCCTCAACGAGGGCCACGGTTGGATGCAGGCGGGCCGCGACGCCGCCGAAAAGCCACCCCGCTCCGGTCCCCGCCAGCGCCAGCACCGGCAGCGCGGCGAGCGCCGCAAGGATCCTTCGCCTCGCCCGCGCGACGTCCCGCGGCCGCACCCAGCCCGGATCCGGCTCGCGAATGATTCCGAACGGACACGATCCCGGGCACAGGCCGCACTGGGTGCAGACGTCGGGCGTTATCCGGACGCGCCACCTGGAGAGTGCGGACGCCACCTTGAGCAGCGCGCCATAGGGACAAAGAAAGCGGCAATAGGGCCGCCCCACGAACAGACTCAGCACGAGAAAGGCCCCGCCGGTCAGCAGCATCCCCAGGCTGCCGGTCCGGCGGAAAATCGGAACGAACGGGTCGAACCGGCAGATCAGAAAGGCGGCGCCGGTGGCCGCGAACGCGATGCCCGCGCCGAGATAGAGGAAAGGCAGGACACCCAGCCCGCTCTCGAGCCAGCGGGGAACTCGGACAGGCCGGATCAGCACCAGGTCCTGCAAGGCGCCATGCGGGCAAACGGCGGAGCAGAATGTTCTTCCCAGGAAAAGCGCCACCAACAGCGGCGCCGCAAAGAAAACCGCCACACCCACGGGCAGCGCGTACCCGGTTCCGAACACCGCCAGCGCCACGTTCTGCACGGACCCGATCGCGCAGACGCACCCCTCCCGGTAGAAACCGAAGTAGACCAGCGAGAAGCCCGACACCGCCACAAGGCCGGCACGGGATCGTTTGGAATAGGCCAGGTAGGAAGCCACCCCGAGCGACACCAGAAGAACCACGACATCCAGCCACTCCAAACCCTGCAGCCGCGCGGCCGGATACTGCGTGGCGGGCATCACGTAGCCGCTCTCGAAATCCGGAGGAGGAAATCGGAGTTCCTCCGCGGCGCCGACCGACACCAGGCCCGCCGCGAACGCGATCACCCAACGCGGTATCCAGGTTCCCAACCGGGTCCCCCATCCAGGGATCGTGTTTCGCGTGGCCATGGCTCAGGTGGTGAATCGGTAATAGGGATCCCCCACCGGCGCCCGATAGAAGGCGTCGCCCGGACACGACCGCGCGATGGCGCACTCGTTGCAGTTCAGACAGCGGTCATGCCGGACCTGGAGGTGGAACGAGCCGTTCCCGAACAGACGGCACCCCTCGACACACTTCGCGCAGCCGATGCAGAGGTTTTCGTCGATCCGGTATTCGAAGTAGGGATCCTCGATGAACTTCCGGAGGATCGCCGAGGTTGGGCACAACTGGTTCTCCGCGCCCGTGTCCAAACCGATCGGCTGCGGCTCGAAGTAGCCCGTGCACAGGTCGCAGTAGCCGCAGATCGGAAACCAGTTCACGCACTTCACCGCCGACTGCTCCAGCACGCACTGGGTCGCGCATCGGCCGCAGGAAAGACACTTCCTCGGGTCGATCTGCCAGACCGTGTCGGCGGAAACGGTCCCGTGCCCAATCGCACCCGCGGCCACGCCGGCTCCGGTCAGTCCCGCCACACGAAGCCCGTTTCGCACGAACTCGCGTCGCGACGTCTTCGCTTCGTCCTGGGAGTGTGCCGGATTCATCGTTCACACCGACGCCGTGTTCGACGCCGTTCCCTTCCTTCGAAACAGATGGACTTCGCTTCCCGCGCAATTCAGGACCGCCACACGGCCATCCCCGGCCACCGCCACGTCCAACGCCTCCATCGCCGGATCCTCGCCGCCAGGGTCCCGATCCACGGATCCGACGGGTTCCAATTGCTCCGGCCCCGCCACGAACGTCTCCAACCGGCCCGAAGGGTCGAAC
>JBFWOK010000009.1:0-79058 GCA_050250555.1 Limisphaerales bacterium | reverse complement strand
CGGCCTTCCGTCGGCCCGGCCCGCAAGGACCATGAAATCCAAGACAAAATCCCCAGCCGCCCCGCTCCCGGTGGTCGCCGCCGCGGCGCCTCCGGCAGTGGCCGCTCACGCCGCCGGCCCCGCGGCCAGTCCCACCCCCACCCCCACCCCCACCCCGACGCCCGCCCCAGCCCAGCGCCCCGTCGTCGAAAGACTCTCCACCGGCGTGGCGGGCCTCGACGAAATCCTCGCCGGCGGCCTGATTCGGCGCTGCGCCTACCTGCTCAAGGGCGGACCCGGATGCGGCAAGACCACCATCGGACTTCACTTCCTGAGCACCGGCCGGAAACACGGCGAGTCCGTTCTCTACATCTCCCTCAGCGAACCCGAGGCGCAGATCCGCCTCAATGCCGCGCGGTTGGGCATGGACCTCACGGGCGTCGAATTCCTCGACCTGAGTCCGTCGCCCGAGTTCTTCGCGAAGGTCGAGAGCTACGACATCTTCTCGCCCGCCGAAGTCGAGCGGGAGCCGATGACGATGGAAATCGTGAAGGCGATCGAGAAACACAAACCCGCCCGCGTGTTCCTCGATTCGATGACCCAGTTCCGCTACCTCAGCACCGACGTCTACCAGTACCGCAAGCAGGCGACCTCGTTTCTCCGTTTCCTCGTCAACCAGGGCGCCACCGTCCTCTTCACCTCCGAGGGCACCCCCGACCTCCCCGACGACGACCTGAAATTCATGGCCGACGGCGTGCTCGAACTCGGGTACGCGCCCGAACGCAGGACCATCGCGGTCTCCAAGTTTCGCGGCTCCAGATTCCAGCCGGGCGCCCACTCCGTGCGCCTCGGCGAGGACGGCATGACCGTATACCCCCAGATTCTCTCCACCCGGATTCGCTGGGACTTCGTCTCGGAACCGATGTCCTCCGGAGTGCCGGAACTGGACGAACTGCTCCACGGCGGCCTGGAACGCGGAACGGTCACCATCATCACCGGTCCGACCGGCGCCGGAAAAACCACCCTCGGCCTTCAGTTCATCAAGGAGGCCTCCGGACGCGGCGAACGCTCCGTGGTCTACACGTTCGAGGAGGGCACGGACACCCTCATGAACCGCTGCAGCGACATCAACATCCCGGTCCGCAAGATGGTGGAGCAGGGCGTGCTCAGCATCATGCAGGCCGAGTCCCGCTACACCCCGGAGGAGTTCGCGCACCGGGTCCGCCGCGACGTCGAACAGCAGGAACGCCGCATCGTCATGATCGACAGCGTCATGGGCTACTCGCTCTGCGTTCAGGGCCTCGATTTCACGGAACACCTCCACAAGCTGGGCATGTTCCTCAAGGGCATGGGCGTCACCCTCCTGCTCATCAACGAGATCAAATCCATCACCGGCGACTTCCAGGCCACCGACGGCAGCGTCAGCTACCTCGCCGACAACATCGTCTTCCTCCGGTACCTCGAACTCAACGGCGAGCTGCGGAAGGCCATCGGCGTCCTCAAGAAGCGCGCCGGGGATTTCGAAAAAACCCTGCGCGAGATCGCGATCACCAAATACGGACTGAAGGTCGGCGGGCCCCTCACCGGTTTGCGCGGCATTCTGAGCGCGAAACCGGAGTTCGTCGAAAGGAACCCCGCCTTGCCCGACGCCTCATGCCCTCCGCCCCTCGCATCCTGGCGCTGAACTACAACCGCCGGAATCTCGAGGTCCTCGGTCAGTTCCTCGCCAAGGCCGGATTCGAACCGCTCCCCACCCAGACGCTCGAAGACGTCGACAAAATCCTGGCCTCCGGCGTCGAAGTCCGACTCGCCCTCCTCGACCTCGCCGGTTTCGACTCCCGGCTCTGGGAACGTTGCGACCGCCTCCGCCAGCGCGGCATCCCCTTCTTCGTGATCTCGCCCGGACCAGGAGCCGAAACCCAGCAGGCCCGCCTCAAAAGCGGCGCCGCCAGCGTCCTGGTCAAACCGCTCTCCGCCCAGGCCCTCCTCACCCTCATCAAAACCCTGGTCAAACCATGAAGTCCCACCGCGTCCTGGTCCTGACCTCCAACCACTCCAACCGGCGGCACCTCGAGGATTGCCTCTCCCGCGACTACCAGGTCGTCGTCGCCGGCCCCGACAACGTCCTCGATATCCCCTTCGACCTCGCCATCCTCGACGCCCCCTCCCTCGCCGCGCTCAAGAAGGAGGTCCAACTCCGCCGGAAACGCGAAGCCCCCGTGTTCCTCCCGTTCCTCGTGTTCATGCCCCGAACCCACGCCCCCCAAGCCGCACGGTTCCTCGGGAAATCCGTCGATGACATCATCCTGACCCCCATCGAGACCATTGAACTCCGAGCCCGCGTCGGAAATCTCCTCCGTCTTCGCACCCTCTCGGTCGACCTGAAGGACCGTTTCGAGGAGGTCCAGAGGTTGTCCGTCACCGACGATGTGTCCGGGTTCCACAACACCCGGTTCCTCCACCAGTTCCTCGACGAGATCCTCGCCAAACCCGGCGCCGTCGTCTCCCTCGTCTTCACCGACATGGACCGCTTCAAATCCGTCGTCGACACCCACGGACATCTCCTCGGCGCCAAAGTGCTCCGCGAAGCGGCGGAAGTCTTCCACCAGCACCTCGGTCCAGAGGACCGGATCGTCCGCTATGGCGGCGACGAATACGTCCTCATCCTCCCCGATCAGCGCAAGGCGGAAGCCCTCGATAAGATCGAACGCCTGCGCCAGGGACTGATCCACGCGACCTTCCTTCAAAAGGAACGAATCAACCTCCACATCACCGCGTCCATCGGCCTCGCCACGTTCCCCGACGACGCCCGGACCAAACGCGATCTCCTCGCCGCCGCCGACCGCTGCCTCTTCCGCAGCAAGGAAACCGGCAAGAACCGAATCACCACGGCGGGTTCGTAGATCCAAGGCCCGTCGGGCCCTGGGATTGGGCCATCCTTGGACCCCAAAGTCCGGAACGATGGAGTTCGACGCGGGCCGAACAGCTCTCGCCAGGACCCGCGGGAGTCTGTAGACACCGCCAAAGTCCCCATGAAACCAGAGCCCACGAACGCGGCGTACCCAACTCTCGGAGTCACGCCGTCGGTTCCGCGCCATCCCTCTCAGTGTTCCCAAACCCAATCCGGAACGGCGGGATTCCTGGCCGCTCCCCACGGCTTCACCCTCATCGAATTGCTCGTGGTCATCGCCATCATCGCGATCCTCGCCAGCCTGTTGTTGCCGGCCCTCGCCAGCGCCAAGGAAAAAGCCAGCCGGACCGCCTGCATCAACAACAACAAACAACTGTCGCTCGCGATGGTCATGTACGCCGACGACAACTCGGACTCCATGCCGTGGCCCAACTGGGCGAATGACTACGGCCCTGGCTGGCTCTACCAGCCCGTGGGCGGACGCGCGCCCGACCCGGGCCGCACCAACGAGCTTCAGTATGTCGACGCCGGCCTCTACTGGCCCTACCTCCGCGAACGCAAGGCGTACATCTGCCCGCTCGACAAGACCAACCACGTCTCCTGGATCAAACGCACCCCGAAACTGTCCAGCTACATCATGAATGGCGCGGTCTGCGCCTTCGGACGGTTCACGGGCGGCAAGACGTACAAGCTCAGTCAGTTCAACCCAGCCGCGTATGTCATGTGGGAACCTGAAATCCGCAATTATGGCAGCGCCTGGGGATCCAATCCCGGCTTCGACGCAAGCCAGTTTCCGAGCCCCGAGGAAGGGATCGGGCGCCGCCACAAAAAGGGGGCCGTGATCCTCGGCTTCAGCGGGCACGTCCAGTTCATCAAGTTCGAGACGTTCCAACTCGAGCAGCGCTCGAATCGACCCGGCCTCCTCTGGTGCGTCCCCGACTCCCGCACCGGCGAGTGATATGCCCCAACGGAAAGCTGGAGATCCGGAAAACGCCGCGTCCTGGAGAAGGTTCCTCGACATTTCCGGTGGGTGATCCGCCAAGCCGAATCACGCCGGGGGTGGGTCGCTCCTAGCGGAGCTTAAGATGTTTAATAGGCCACGCGCCTATAGACAGGTCGGCCCTACGGGCCTTGGAGATTGGCCATCTTTCTGGGCCCGGAGGGCCACAGGAGATTAGCCGGACTTTCGCTACTGGACAGGCGATTTTTGAGTATTGGCGGGTGAATGACCGGGTTTTGCTGGGTTTTCTGGGTCTGGATTCGCTCCCGAGGGTGTAGGGAAGACCCAGCCCCTTGCGCGGGCGGTGGCAAGCCCGGATAAACTCCCGCCATGTACCTGAAGTGCCATCGCCGGCACAAAGACGGCAAGGAGCACCGCTACTGGAGCATTGTCGAGAGCCGGCGCACCGCCCGAGGCGTTGCCCAGCGTCAGGTCCTCTATCTGGGCGAGGTCAACGACTCACAGCGCGAGGCTTGGCGCAAGGCAGTCCTGGTGTTCGACGAGGATACCCGCTCGGAGAGGGAGCTGGCCGTCTATCCAGCCGATCGCCCCTTGCCCGAGCACGCCGCCGACCTCGGTGTTCGCGTCCGCCTGGAGTCGTTGCGGGTGTGCCGTCCCCGTCAATGGGGCGCCTGCTGGCTGGCACTCGAACTGTGGCGTCTGCTCCAACTCGATCGATTCTGGCAGCCTCGCCTCGGCCACAGTCGGGAAGGAACCTCCTGGGAAGGCGTGCTGGCCGTCGTGGCCATCTACCGCTTGCTCGACCCGGGCAGCGAATGGCGTCTCCACCGGCACTGGTTTGACACCACGGCCCTGGCCGACCTCCTGGAGGGCGATTTCACCCTCGCCTCCAAGGATACCCTTTACCGCTGCCACGATTTGTTGCTGGAGCACAAGGCGGCCCTGTTCTCGCATCTCAACGATCGGTGGCGGGACCTGTTCAACAGCCGCCACGAGGTGCTCCTCTACGATCTGACCAGCACCTACTTCGAAAGCGATCCACCCTTTCCCGAGGGGGATGCACGCCGTTTTGGCTATTCGCGGGATCACCGCAGCGACTGCGTTCAAATCGTCATCGCGCTGGTGATCACGACGGAGGGCTTTCCACTGGCTTACGAAGTCCTGCCAGGCAACACCCTCGACCACCAGACCCTGAGGGAGTTCCTTGGACGCATCGAGAAGCAGTATGGCAAAGCCAACCGCCTCTGGCTCATGGACCGAGGGATCCCGACCGAGGAGGTGCTGGAGGAGATGCGTCGGTGCGATCCACCCACCGGATACCTCGTCGGCACGCCCAAGGGCCGACTGGCCCGGATGGAGAAGCAGTTGCTCCAACTGTCGTGGGAAAGCGTCAGGGAGGGAGTGGAGGTCAAGTTGCTGGCCCAGGAAGGCGAGACCTATGTGCTGGCGCGCAGCCGCGATCGAGTGGGCAAGGAGCGGGCGATGCGGCGCCGGCGCCTCAAGCGCCTGATTCGCCGGTTGCAGGAGTTGGCAGACCCGACCCGGCAGGCGCGTACGCGCGACGATCTCCTGCGCGCGGTCGGGGCCGCGGAGCAGGAGGCCGGCCGTGTCGCGCGGTTGGTGCATGTGAGCATCCCGGAAGTCCCCGGGGCCGGAGGGGCACCATACCTGAGCTTTCAACTCGATCGGCAGCGCCTGCGCGAGGTCCGGCGGCGGGAAGGCAATTACCTGCTGAGAACCAACCTGAGTGGGCGTACGCCCGGGGAACTGTGGGAGCAGTACATGCGCCTGGTGGAAGTGGAGGAGGCGTTTCGGAATCTCAAGGGCGACCTGAGCGTGCGGCCGATCTGGCACCAGACCCAGGCGCGGATCGAAGCCCACGTGTTCGTGAGCTTCCTGGCCTAGTGCCTGCATGTGAGCCTGCGGGCACGGCTGCGCTCGCTCGCCCCGGGTCTGACGCCTCGCTCGGTCTTGGAGAAGTTGTCGGGGCTGCAGATGGTCGATGTCCGAATCCCCACGACGGATGGGCGGGAGTTGGTTTTGTCTCGGTACACGGAGCCGACGGCAGAACAGAAACTCCTGATCGATCAGTTGCGGATGAACCTGCCCGAACAGCCCCGCCCCAGAATCACGTCGACGGGCGACGTTGTGCCCTGAACCCGATGTAGTGCAGACCTACGGTCCCGAATCTCGCGATTTGCTGGGGTTTGGCGATCTGCACCTGCTGAGTAGCGAAAGTCCGGTTAGCCGGCGGCAAGCCCGCTCCGGCGGGCGCGGCCGCCGGTCCCCGACCCCGCGCCATCGCGCCCCCGGAGACAAAAGACCTGTCCCTTAGAAACCCGGACGGGCCTCACACGGAGGCTCGGAGTCACGGAGTCACGGAGGGGGAAGAAATCGGGCCGCTTCTCTCCGTGCCTCCGCGCCTCCGTGAGAGAATCTCGGGTCCATCGAGAAGCTACGGCCCGACTTGCTGCACACTGCCGTCGGCGAGCAATACGATCTCCCCGCCGTCCGGCAGCTGAACCCGCGCGAAAACATCCCCCGGACGCGATTCGTCGGCGGCCAATCCGATCTGAACCGAAAGCCCCTCGAACGCCGCGACGTCGCCTCGGTCGAGAAACCCCCGCTCAATCAACTCGTCCAGCGAGACGGTCGCCGGAGCGGGAACGCCCCGCGCCTTCAGATCCGCGGAGTATCCACGCACGGCTTGAACGAGTCGGGCACCGTTCAGTTGGGGGATGTTCCGGGAGGAACCCGCGAGGTAGGCCACGGACACAACCAAGGCGATCAGTGCGACCGAAGCCAATGTGAAGAGGATCCGCTTCATAACAGATTCCGCGCAGCATCAACCGAGCCAGCCCACGACGACCAGGATCCACGACATCTCAAGAGCACCTCCATGTTCCGTGTGCTCCGTGTGTTCCGTGGTTGTCCGCGAACCCCTCCCAATCCGTGGAAAACGCGCGGATCCCACGCATCCCGCGCAACCTCCACGCCGTCCGTCAGGTCAGGGTTCCGGCGCCGCCAGAACCCAGGCCACGTTGAAGTGGGCGTGCTTGATCGAGCTGTGCGCGGGCTTTCCGTCCGCGTCCTTCGGCAGCGGTTGCGCCGTGCTCAAATGGTGGCTGTAGGTGGCATGAAGGGAGCCGTCCCGCGCCTGGATGACGCTCGGATAATGAAACCTCCCGGCCAAAGGCCCCGGAGGGTCGTTCTCCAGGTAACGCCGATGCGGCCAGGTCCGCCCCTCATCGTCCGAAAGCAACACCACCAGCCGATGCCGTCCATTCTCCGTGTCGTTTCCGATGAACAGCCACCGGCCATCCTTCAGCACCGTGAGATCCGTGCCGGAACCCGGGTTCGGAATGTCGATGTCGTGAACCGGCGACCACGTCAGTCCACCGTCGGCGCTCTCACTCTGGTGAACCCGGGCCGGAGCAGGCCCGTTGTCGCGCATGTGGGCGACCAGGGTTCCGTCACGTCGACGCGCCAGCACGGGCTGAATGTTGCCCCCGCCAATCAGCGGCGTGCTCGTCTTCCATGTCGCCCCGCCGTCATCGGAAACCGCCATCAATGAAAACGAGAATCCATCGTGGTACAGCGGGAGAATGATCCGCCGGTTCTCGAACACGTACGGATGCGCGCGCGTCATCCAGCCCAGCCGTCGATAGAGTTTGTCCGCGGCCTTCTCCTGCATCACCGCGAGGTAGCGTTCCACTTCCTCCCGCGAATCCTGAGGCATCGACGACTCGGCGAGTTGGCGCCGGGCCCCGGGGATCCACTGCGCGACGGTCTCGTCGAATTCGGGTCCCGGCGTGACATGAACCACGCCATCCTCCTGCCACCGCGGCGGACCCGGGCGGTCGAAGTCGTCGGTCCGCCGGAACTTGAGCAGCGAACTTTCCCACAGATTCGCCAGGATGGTGGGCCAGACGAGCCAGAGCCGTCCGTCGGGATCCTGGAAGAAAGCGCAATTGGTGTCGGGATAGCCCGGCGTGTCCGCGAGCGTGAATCGCTCGCTCCAGGTCTTCGATCCGCGCCGGAGCCGCGCCCCCTCGACCTTCACGTCGTCCGCCTTGCGCTCACCCGATCCGTGGAACCAACAGACGAGGAGATCACCGCGCGGCGTCTCGACGACGCAGGAGCCATGGTTGTGCCAGTGCTCGGACGGAAAGATCAGTTCCGAACGAAGGAACGGCGCCTCCCCAGCCAGGGAGACGAAACCGGCCAGGGCGAACGGGGCGAGCCACCAGGGAAGTCTCGGTTTCGAAAAGGTCTTCGTCTTCATCAGGGGTCACTTCGGCGAATTGTTCGGACGACGAACGCTCGGTCGCCATCGCATCGCGATGGGCCAGGGGTCCGAAGCGACGCCCAGGGCGTTCCCCGAACCTCAAAGGACGCGAACACGAACACCCACTCGGTTTCGGACTCGGACTCGGACTCGGACTCGGATTCGCATTCCGATTCGAACACGGGCTGGGTCACGGACCTTGCCCCGGACCTTCCTTCATTGTCACCGGCTTTCGAACGGCCGCCCACGAAGGTCCGCGTCACTGCCATACTGGTAGACGTACCGCGCGTCCGTCCGCTCCGACCGGAGGTACCCGACGCCGCCCGCCGGGACGTCCGAGGGTGCCGGCAGGAAATACCGGACTCCCGCCGCCTCATGCGGACGGCCGATCGGGTCGCGGCTGAGCACGAGATGCCCGTCCGCCGTGAACTCCTCCACACCACCCGCCCGATGCCGGCGCCATCCGATAATCTTCCCGGACGCGTCATGCTGGTACACGTCCCGATAGTCCTTCGGAACGAACAGGCCCAGATCGATGGCGTGCCGGCCAATCCGGAGCGTGACCCCGCCAGGGCGCACGACCTGGCCGATCACTTTGGCGTGGAACTCGACGAGCAGGTTCTTCTCGAACTCCGTGAAGCCCAGCACCCCGGCGGCTGAAGCAAACGTCCAATCGGTGTCGCCGGGAACCACGCCGAACGTGATGAGCCGGTTCCTCGCGGCCTGGATGAAGTTCCGGACCGAACTGCCAGCATCCCGCCACAAAAGGATGAGAATCTGGTCAAAGTCCCGACCGAACTGCGGCTCCTCAACAAGCCTTTGGAATCGATCCACCACCAGACGACGCGCCTCGTCCGTGATCGCCGCCGCTTCAGCGCGCGCTGTCTGGTACGCGGAATTGGCCGCCGTCGCGCGCGCCGACTTCAATTCGAGTTCCTGGCGGAGTTCCTGAATCGCCGGCGAATCGGGATCCGTTCCATTTGCTTTCGCTTCCGCCTCGGCTTCGGTCAGCGCCGCCGAGGCCTCGAGGCGCTCGGCGATCGCGGAATCCATCGCAGCGCGCGCCGCGACCTCACTCGCCTCGGCCGCCCGGATGTCGGGCCCCCATCGAGCCAGTCGCGACGCCAACGACTCGACCGGAACCGGCGCCGATTGCGATTCGGATTCGGATGCGGATTCGGATGCGAATTCCGAAACCGACGGCCCGTCCACGAACCCGGCGGCCTCCATGAAAAGCCGGGCACCCGAATCCGCAGGCGCGCCGTCCAGCCAGTCCAGGAAGGGCGTGAGTTCGCGAACCTCGACGGCCGCGCCACCGCCGTCGTGGCCAACATCGAGAAGACGGCCGTCCGGCCCGTAGGTCCGAAGTTCCTGATCGGAACCGAACCAGCTGAGAAACGCCGGCGGGGACCACCAGGTTCCGTTGGACACGAAAAGCGCGATCTCCTGCCGCGACGACGCCAAGGCGGACGCCGGCTCGACCGGTTGACGGCCCGCCCATTCGAACCGCAGTTCGACCACGGACCGCCGCGCGTTGAGCGGACGGATCGTGATCCGCGACGCGTCCCCCCGAAGCACCACCCATCGGTAAGTGAGATCCCGACCCTTCGTGTCGAAACTCGATTCGCCGCTGACGATCAATCGACGGGTCCGGTCGAGGCTCCTCCAGACCCGCGCCACCGAACACGGCGTGTCGGCGAGAACCTCTCCCATCGTCGTGTCGAACAGGTCCACGCCTCGGACCATCCCGGGACGAGCCTCGCTCACGACCTCGATGCGGGCCAGGGGCGGGAGCAGGCCGGCCTCCATCCTGTGCGCCTCCTGGACCCACCGCGCGTAATCCAAGGTATTCGGATCCATCACCGACGGATGGGCGCGCCCGGTGAAATAATCCTCCGGCCCCTTGAGATGGTTCGCCGTCGAACGCATCAACATCTGCACCGCGGGCATCAGCAGCCCGCTGTCCACCAGCGCCTGTTTGGTGTCCGGACGAAACGCCGCGATGCAGGCCACCGCCCCGCGCACGAAGGGAAGATCGGTCCTCGACGACCCCTGTGAATTGATGAGGTAGGGGGAATTCGCCGGGTAGAGGTCGCCCCATCCAACGAATCCCCCGTTGCCGGGATCATGATCGGCGTGCTCCGGATAGACGTACAAATTGTTGGACCGGTACTGCTCGTGGAGGACCGCGAAGGTGTCCGGGTACGTGACCAGACGACGCCCCAGGCTCGATCCGGTTGGAGGCGTTCCCGCCGTCGATGAATTGCCGACCAGGATCGTCGGCCGAACCACCCGGCCCGCACCCCAGCCCGTGTCGTTCGGGTCGGTCTCAGGATCGACCGTCCAGCGGGTCAGCTGCGGAAACTCACTCAACTGCAGCAGCGAATGATTGCCGTCCCGATTCTCGTAGAAGTCGCCTGCGTTGCCAGCCGCCGTGCCCTCGGCCCACCAATCCCGAAGGAACGACGCGTAGGGCGCCTGCCCAGTGACGATCCCGGGCCCCCCGGTCTGCGCCCTCGCCGATATTTCCATCGTCCCCGTCATGGCCCCGATTGCGCTCAATCCCGCGACCGCGGCCGCAAGCCATCCGGATATCCCGGCTCCGATGCGGCGTCCGACGGGCAATCGGGTTGCCCGCTCCCTTCGATTGGCTACTCTCACTCCCATGAATTCGGCGGTTCGAGCGGTCATCGTAACACACGTCCTGGCTCTCTGCACCGCCGCGTTCACGGCGTGCGGCCCTGCGGACGAAGCGGCCACGGCAAACCCGGCTCCTCCCGAAACCCCCAAAACCGCGGAGACGCCGGCAACACCTCCCCCCACCGAACCCACATCCACGCCAGCCACCATCGTCCAGAACGTCGACGCCGCCGGCGCCCGACAACTCCTCGACACCCGCAAGGACGTCGTCGTCCTCGACGTCCGGACGCCGGAGGAATTCGCCGGCGGCCACATTGCCGGCGCCAGAAACCTCGATTTCAACGCGCCCGAATTCCGCGACCAGCTGTCCCAACTCGATCGTGGCACGACCTACCTCGTGCATTGCGCGGCCGGCGGACGGAGCACCCGCTCCCTCGCGCGCTTCAAGGATCTGGGATTCAAGTCCGTGGTCCATCTCGACGGCGGACTGAACGGCTGGGTTCAGGCGGGGCAAGCCGTCGAGAAGTAAGTGGGATCGCGTGCAGCGCCTGCCCATCTTCGAGGTCGAATCCGAGTTGATCTCCCGCCTCCGGGAGGTCCCGAGGGCGGTGCTGTCCGCGCCCACCGGCTCCGGCAAGTCAACCCAGGTCCCGCAATTTCTCCTGCGCCATGGCCTGCTCGGTGACCGCGGTCAGGTCGTGATCCTGCAACCCAGGCGCCTCGCCGCCCGCCTTCTCGCCCGACGGGTCGCCGAGGAAATGGGTGTGCCCCTCGGCGCCGACGTCGGCTACCAGGTCCGGTTCGAACGCGTCGAAGGCGCCCATACCCGCATCAAATTCGTCACCGAAGGCATCCTCCTCCGCCGGATGCTCGACGATCCGGAACTCGACGGCGTGGCGGCCCTCGTGTTCGACGAGTTCCACGAACGCCATCTCTACGGCGACATCTCGCTCGCCCAAGCCCTGGAACTTCAGGAGCGGCGGCGCCCCGACCTGAAGCTCCTGGTCATGTCCGCCACGCTCGAACTGAAGAAACTGGAGGAATACCTGCGACCTTGCGCCGTGGTGCAATCCGACGGACGAACCCACCCCGTGGAAATCGAGTACGCGGAACGACCCGCCTACTCCGACAACCGGCCGGTCTGGGACCAGGCGGCCGACGCCTTCGCCGATAGCGTCCGCCGTGGCGGCGAAGGCGATGTGCTGGTCTTCATGCCGGGTGCTTTCGAGATCCAACGGACCCTCGATGCCATCCGCGGACGACCCGAATCCCGGGGCTATCAGCTGCTCCCGCTGCACGGCGAGTTGTCGCCGCGCGATCAGGACGCCGCCGTGTCCCGTTACGACCGACCGAAGGTCGTGGTCGCCACCAACGTCGCGGAAACTTCGATCACGATCGACGGCGTCCGCTGTGTGATCGACAGCGGTCTGGCAAGAATTCCACGTCACGATCCGGCCCGCGGGATCAACACGCTTCTCATCGAGAAGATCAGCCGCGCCTCCGCCGACCAACGGGCCGGGCGCGCGGGACGAACGGCGCCGGGAATCTGCCGCCGCCTGTGGTCCCACGAGGAACACAGCCACCGCGCGGCGCAGGAACTGCCCGAGGTGAAGCGTCTCGACCTCGCGGAGGTCGTGCTCACCCTGAAGTCAGCCGGAGTTGCGGACCTTCGCGCCTTCCGATGGCTGGAACCACCCGATGCCGCCGCGTTGAACCACGCCGAGGAACTCCTCTCCGACCTAAGCGCGCTCGATCGAGCCGGCCCGGACGCACCCACCCAGATCACGGAGCTCGGCCGCCGCATGCTCGCGTTTCCGATGCACCCCCGCTACGCCCGCCTTCTTCTCGCGGCGCACGAGGCCGGATGCGTCGTCCCGGCCGCCCTGATCGCCGCGCTCACCCAGGGACGCGATCTCTTCGTCCGCAAGATCGACCGCGACACCGCCCGGGCCCGCGAAGACCGCATCGGAGACCGGTCGACTTCCGATTTTCTACTCGGAATGAAGGCCTGGGAATACGCGTCGGCCCAGGACTTCCGCCTCGATGCCTGCCAGAAGGTCGGCATCCATGCGGTGACCGCCCGCCAGGTCGCCCCACTCCTGGCCAACTTCCTCCGCATCGCGGAGCGGGAGGGTCTGGATGTCACTCCCCGTCCCTGGGATGAACGAAGTCTTCGCCGTTGCGTCCTCCTCGCGTTCTCCGATCAGGTTGCCCGCCGCGCCGATGCCGGGACGCTCCGATGCGAACTGGTCCGTGGCCGGCGGGGCGTCCTCGCCCGCGAAAGCTCGGTCCAGGATAGCCCCCTCCTGGTCGTCGCGGAGGTCCGCGAAGTCGGCGGCCGCGGCGGCGAGGTGAACACGATTCTCTCGCTCGCCACCGCGGTGGATGCGGCCTGGCTCACGGAGTTCTTCCCGGGCGACATGGGCCGGCGCGTCCGCGTGACCTACGATACCGTCGCCAAAAGGGTCGCCGCCGAGGAACACGTCGTCTTCCGCGACCTTCCCATCGAGACCCGTCGGCTCGATCCCCCACCCGCCGACGACGCCGCCAAACTTCTCGCCGACGAAGTGCTCGCCGGACGGCTCAGCCTGGGAGGTTGGGACCACGGCGTGGATCAGTGGATCGCCCGGCTGAATTGCCTGGCCCGATGGTGCCCCGACCTCGAACTGACGCCGATCACTGAGGACGACCGACGCGACCTCGTGGAACAGATCTGTCATGGCGCCTTCAGTTCGAAGGACCTCAAGGACCGTCCCGCGCGCCCCACGGTCCAGGCCTGGGTCAACGGAACCCAGCAGGGTCTCGTCGAAAAACACGCCCCCGAACGCCTCGAACTGCCCAACGGACGCAAACCCAAGGTGACGTACTCCACCGAAAACCCGCCGTTCATCGCCCTTCGGATCCAGGAGTTGTACGACGTTCAGCAGACCCCGCGGATCGCCCTGGGACGCATCCCCGTCACCGTGCAGATCCTGGCGCCCAGCATGCGCCCCGTTCAGGTCACCCAGGACCTCGCCAGCTTCTGGCGCGACCACTATCCTCGCGTCAAATCCGAGCTTCAGCGGAAATACCCGAAGCACGCCTGGCGTTGAACCCGACGGTCACCGCGCCACCGCGTCGAGGACCTCGTGGATCGCGTCGTCCGGAACCCTCTGGCCCCAGATCACCTCACCGATCCGACGGGCCAAAACGAACTTCACCTCGCCGCCCGCCACCTTCTTGTCGAGCCGCATCGCCCCGAACAACCGCTCGCGCTGCGAACGGGTAAGCCGAATCGTCGTCGGAAGCCCAGCCCGTTCGAAGAGGTTCCGGATCCGCGCCACATCCCCGTCCGGAAGCGACAACAGCTTCGCCGATAAGAGCGCCGCCGCCACCTGTCCGATCGAGATCGCCTCCCCGTGGAGATAGCGGCCGTAGGCGGTGATCGCCTCGATCGCGTGCCCGATGGTGTGCCCGAAGTTCAACGTGGCGCGCCGGCCGGACTCCGTCTCGTCCTCGCCCACCACCTCCGCCTTGATCTCGCAACAGCGCGCGATGACGGGACCGAGAACCCGGGAGTCCCGCGCCAGAATCCGATCGAGGTCCCGCTCGAGCCGCCGAAAGAGCGCCGCGTCGGCGAGGATCCCGTACTTGATGACCTCCGCCAGACCGGCCCGGAATTCCCGATCCGGAAGCGTCCCCAACACGTCGAGGTCGCAGAGCACCAGGCGCGGCTGGTGAAAGGCGCCGACCAGATTCTTCCCCGCGGCGAGATTCACGCCCACCTTGCCGCCGACGGAACTGTCGACCTGGGCGAGCAACGTGGTCGGGACCTGGACGAACGCGATCCCGCGGAGGTAGGCGGCCGCGACAAAGCCCGCGAGATCGCCCGTGACGCCACCACCCAAGGCGACGACGAACGACTTCCGTTCCAGCCGCTGTCGGGCGAGTTGGTCGAAGCAGTGCTCGACGACTTTCAGGCGTTTGGCCTGTTCCCCGGCCGGCACCGTGACGAGCGCGGGACGGAACCCGGCCGCTTCGAGGCTCCGCAGTGCGATCGATCCGTAGCGTGGCCCGACATGGGCATCCGCGATCACCGCGCACGACGAGGCCAGACCCAGGGATCGACACCGGCGACCAAGGCTCGAAAGTAGTTCGCCCCCGACGAGGATGGGATAACTTCGCGCCCCGAGGGCGACCGAAACCGTTCGCATGCGCCGACGCTACGGGAACCGCCCCCGGAATCCAATCCGGCCGGTTCCTCGACGATTCCAGTGGAAGGGGGTGTGTGCCTCGGTGGTTTCGAGGCCAATCCTTGTCATGAATGCCTCGCCAGGATTCGGGAACCGATGTGATCCATCCCGAAGGGATGCTGGAGACTAGCCGGTGGCAAGGCGCCTTCAGCGCCGCGGCCACCGGTCAACCACCCCTCGCGGATCCGCCCTGGAAGGGCGGCGGATTCGGCGCGTCCACAATCCTGCCCACTCCCGCGCCCCTCCCCGGGGCGCGATGGCGCGGGATCGGGGACCAGCGGCCGCGCCCGTCTAAGCGGGCTCGCCGCCGGCTAATCTCCCGCAGCCCTCCGGGCTGGGCCTGGAGAGACAAGCCAGTCGAAGCCCATCGAGCAACCTGCCGATCAGGGTGAATACAATTGAGATCGGACGAGCCCGACCCACTTGGCGAAATCACCGAGAAACCATCCCATGAATGACATCGGCCTTGCATTTCTCATTGGAATAGAGTGCATTCAGCACAGTCATCCACCTCAACCCGCACCATCGTACTCGTACTCAGCCCGAAGGGCGGCACTCGTCCTCGAAGGACCCTCGGCAGGTCCGATCAAAATGAGCTGGAGGCCCTATCGGGTCGGCATCGGTTGAATCGACGAGGAAAACCCTATGAAAATGTATCCCGATGACTGGCAGTTCCGACTCACCACGGGACTGGTCTACGCCGCCTGCTTTGTCACCGCCACGCTGTTGGTCGGCATGAATCGGTTCTGGCCGTTCATGATCTCGATCGTCGTGGCGTCCCTAATCGCAAACCTGCTCGGAACGCGAGTGTACCGCCTGTTGTTCGGCTCGTCGTCCGGCGCTGCGCGGGAGAAGGAGAAGGATGATCCCGTGAAATAGTCATCCCGAGGGGCATCCCACGGAGGCTCGGAGGCATAGCGAGGTAAGGAATCCGTCCGCTTGTCTCCGTGTCTCCGCGCCGCCGTGAGAGAATCTCGTTTCTTGGAGAAGTCGGCCCAGTTCGAAGCTTTCCCACCGAATGACCTCGGTCTTGCACCCCGGTCCGGATCGGGCAGCGTTCAAGCTGTCAAAGCAAAGTGATGCACTTCGATATTCCATGCGCATTCCAACGATTCTAACCGCCGTTGGCTGCATCGCTCTGCTGAGCGGATGCGCACAAACCGCCCGCCGGGTTCATGTCTCTTCGTTCCGGGTTGTTGGGTCGCTGGATTTGCCACGAGCGCCCGTCCCCGGTGGCGGTCGCTGATCTCAGTCGTTCCCCTACTCAACAGGGCGCTCCTTGCGAATCCCACCAACAAGAACAAACCCAAACCCCGCTATGATCAATGATTCAAGAGTTCGCTATTTGAAGAGTTTCATCATTTACACTCTTTCCGCACTTGTCATCGGCATGGTGGTCGGAACGATTCAGGGGTTGGTCCTTGGAGGCATCATGGGCTTCGCGGGAGTGGATGTTCGCGTCATTCAGATCACCTGCGGAATCACGGGATTCATCTTCGGTTCCATCGTCTCCTTCTTCGTCTTCAGGTGGGTGATTCGCACTCAGATCATTCCTCAGCTGGTAGCCGAAGCGCCGCCTCGAACACCAGACTCCACGTCCCCACAGCCATGACGCCCAGGGGTCAGTCCCGAGTTTCGCGTCATTCCCGCCGTCGGATCTGCTCTGGACCGTGCCCCGCCGGATGGGCCCGGCATGTGGGCGGTTCATCGACGTTTTCGGTGGAATGGCAAGGCCGAGGTCATCGGGACGGTGGCGTGGCCCGGGAGCCCGGAGGGCTCGCAGCGA
Source organism: Limisphaerales bacterium (assembly GCA_050250555.1). Classification (GTDB taxonomy): domain Bacteria; phylum Verrucomicrobiota; class Verrucomicrobiia; order Limisphaerales; family CAIMTB01; genus CAIMTB01. Next base: position 62,261 of record JBFWOK010000009.1, on the reverse strand, counting down.
TTAGCCGGGGGTGAGGAGCGCCGTGGCGCGACGTCACCCCCGGTAGCGAGACACAACGGAACGCGCACCCTGGAGGGGTGCCAGAGGGGCATGGGAAACCGTTGCCGGCGCACGAACGCCCTCTCTGGCACCCCTCCGGAGTGAGGTCCCCTCCCAGGTGCCCTCAGTCTCGGACCCCCAATGGAGTTACCCACCGAAAGTCGAGGAACCGGTCGGACTCGAATTGGGACTACAACCCGTGGGGCATCACACGGAGGCTCGGAGGCACAGAGCGGAAAGGAATCCGTCCGCTGATCTCCGTGTCTCCGAGCCTCCGTGAGAGAATCTAGTTTCCTGGAGAGGACGGCCGAGTTCGAAGCCTTCCCATCGTCTGACCTCAGTCTTGCATTCCGTTCCCGATTGGGCTGCTTTTGCGGCGTCGACGCTGCGTTTCGCGGACGTACGGGAAATACGCCGCGCACAGCACAGAATTGCGGACACAGCGGCATAGGCCTACGTTCCGGTTCCATGAAGCGAGAGTTCACGGCCATTGTCGAACTGGCTTCCGAAGGGGGATTCTGGGCTGTTTGCCCCGAGGTTCCCGGAGCCAATGGCCAAGGGGAGACCGTTGAGGAAGCCAAAGCGAACCTTCGAGACGCGGTGCAGTTGATCTTTGACGATCGCCTTGAGGACTTTCGCCGCGGACTGCCGAGGGACGCCATCGAGACGACGATCGCCCTGGGATGAAAAGACGGGACATGGAACGTCGCCTTCGCCACGCAGGCTGTTACCTGAAGCGCGAGGGGGCCGCCCATTCATTGTGAATCAATCCTCGCATAGGAGTTGTTGAGGCGGTTCCGCGACACACCGAGGTGAAGGACGCCCACACAAAGAGGATACTCAGAAACCTGGGTGTCGAGAACTAGGGCCTCAGTTCCGGTCAACATCTCCCCCCCATGACCCGGCGCGATTTCTTGGCCCGTTGTCCCGTTTTCCTGGCGTTGACCGGGGCGGCCATTCTGCCCGCAGCCGCGGCGCAAGGCCAGGGTCAGGTTGAGGTTGAAGACCTCCTGGGACTAGGAAAGCGCCTTCTGGAGGACGTGGTCGATCCGTCGGCCCTCGAGGCGATTCGCTCCGGCGACCCAGGTCGGATCCAGAATTGGCTCGGCGCGCTCACCACCGAACTCCAGGGAGACCACGTGCTCGACCTGGCGGCACTCGAGGACGGCGCGGAACAGATCCTCCCGTGGCTCGAACGCAGCCCGGCGACCAAGGGCTACGCCTCCTGGCTGCGCGCGCGCCTGGACTACTTCAAGGTCGCCGACTACTTCCGCGACACGCTGCCCCGTCCGCGCCGGGCCCCGAACCAGCCAGAGCCGCCTCCCATGACACCCACGCCCGGCCAGGAACGGAAAGCGTGGGAGAAGGAGACCGGTACAAGACCGGAACCCAAGGGTGCCTCGACCTGGGTACCGCGCCTGAAACCCGTTTTCCGCGGCGCGGGGGCCCCGGCGGAACTCGTCTGGCTGGCGGAGGTCGAATCGTCCTTCGACCCCCAGGCGCGCAGTCCCGCCGGAGCCGTCGGGATGTACCAGTTGATGCCCGGCACCGCCCGCGACCTGGGTCTGGCGACTACTCCACGAGACGAAAGGCTCGTCCCGGAGAAGAACGCGAAGGCCGCCGCGACGTACCTCGCACGCATGCGACGGCAGTTCGGGGACTGGCAACTCGCCCTCGCGGCGTACAATGCCGGCCCCGGCCGGGTGTCCGAAACTCTGAAGAATCGGAGGGCGAAGAGTTTTGACGCCATCGCGCCGTTCCTTCCCGCCGAGACCCAGATGTACGTCCCGAAGTTCGAGGCGATCCTGAAACGAAGGGAAGGCCGCGACCTGAGCGCGCTCCGTTCCCCCGGGAAAGCGTGACCGGCGGCACTGACCCCGCTCCGATCTGTCGTTCCGTCACCCCCGCCTCGTCCCCAATCCCGTCCCCTTCCGTGTGTTCCGTTTCGTCCGTGGTTGAAACCGCCTTTTTCAGGATCAAGCCTTCGACCCGTAGATCGCGGTCGGATCCAGCAACCTCGGTTCCGTGGTTTCGACAACCGCGCCGCGTTCGCGCGCGGACCGGAAGAAGCACGACCGATACCCTTCGTGACAGGCCGCGCCCGTCTGCTCGACCTGGATCAGGAGAGTATCGCCGTCGCAATCGGCGGCGACGTCGAGAACCTTCTGCACATGCCCGCTGGACTCACCCTTCTTCCAGAACTTCTGGCGGGAACGACTCCAGAAATGGGTGAACCCCGTCTCGAGGGTGGTCTCCAGGGAGGCCCGGTTCATCCATGCCATCATCAGCACCCGGCCCGTCGAACGATCCTGGACGATCGCCGGGATCAGGCCGTCGGCGTTGAACTTCAGGGTATCGAAAAAACTCATCGGATTGGATTGGTCACTGCAACAAGGGGGGAGGGTGGCAGGTCGGGCCCTCGATGCAACGCCGCAGCCCGGGACCAGGATCCCCTCGGCGTTTCCCCGGTTGCCAAGCTCCGCGGGGCCCGGCTAGCGTGCCATTGATGAAACGCGTCGCATTCTGGCTGTTCATTTTGAGCGTCGCGCTCGCTGCCCGGGCGCAATCGCCCGATGCGGAATTCCTGCAGTTCTACAGCCTTATGCAGCAGGGCGAGACCCTCGAACGGTCCGGCCAGCAATCCGAGGCGATGGAGCGCTACCAGACGGCCCATCGCGAGCTTCAGCAATTCGCCAAGGCGTATCCCAAGTGGAACGAGAAACTGATCCAGTTCCGCCTGACCTACCTCACCGGAAAGCTGGGTTCGCTCGCCATGAAGAAGGTCGAACCCGCCTCGCCCGGCGCTTCTTCCTCCCCTTCCAGTTTCTCGAATCGGACCTTGTCGAGTTGGACCTCCCTGCCCAAGACCTACGGGGCCCTCACCGATCGCCAACGATGGGAACTCGCCGAGAACCGCCTCGCCGCGGCGGAATCCCAAATCGAACAGGCGCTGCGAACCGCCGACGAAGCCAACGCGCGGGCCAATCAATCCGACGAACGCACCGCCCGACTCGCCCTCGACCTTCGACTCGCCCGCGATCGCGTGGAGGTCCTTCAGGCGACTGAACAGAACCTCTCCGCGGTCCGAACCCGCCTCGAAACCGAACGGACTTCCCTCCAGGCGCGCCTGAAGGAAGCGCTGGCTCCCAAGCCGGCCGCCCTCGACCCCGCCCAACTCGCCCGCGCCCAGGAACGCAATCTCCTGCTCACCAAGGAGAATGAGATCCTGAAGGCCTGCCTCGACCGTCAGATGGAGGACAACAAGCGCCTCGTCGAAACCGCGGCCAGGGCGCTGGAGCTCGAGAAACAACTCGACTCGACGAAAACGGAACTCGCCTCGCTCCGGCACGAAAACAACGATCTCCGCGACGAACGACAAAGGCTCGCGGCCAGGGTCGAAGCCCTCGGAAAGAAGATCGATCCCTCCTCCGTCCTGCTCGCCGAAATCGAGTCGCTCCAGCGCGAACTCGCGGAAGCCCGACGTCGCGCCGAAGCCGCGGATCCGAACCTCGAAAGCCTCCGCGCCGAACTCGCCGACCAGAAGTCCGTCGCCTCCCGGTTGCGCTCCGACAACGCCACCCTGGCCCGCGAACTGGAGAAACTGACCGCCATCAAGGTCACCCCCGCGAGCCTCAAAGCCTCCGAGATGGGTTCCGTGGACTTCACGTCCGCCGAAGTGATCCACCGCGTCCGCCGGCTCGAGCGCGAGCGCGACGAGTTGCGCGAAGCCCTCGAGCAGGCCCAGGGGGAGATCAACCGCCGCGCCTCCGCAAGCGCCGCTCAAGGCGCCGAAATGGGCCGCAAACTGTCCGGCCTCGAAGCCCGGATCGCGTCGCTGGAAGCCCAACCCGAGCCCTACACACCCGAGGAACTCGCCCTCTTCCAGGCGCCTTCACGCGCCACCGAAGCGGCCGGAGCCGCCCGTGGTTCCACCTCCGCCTCCACCTCCGGCACGCCGACCACCGATGGATTCGGGTCCGGCTCCGCCGTCCTCGTCATGGCCCAGGCGACTCCCCCAAAGACCGATCAGCCCAGCCCCGCCTCCGAACCCGCCCCCGCGACAACCTCCGCGTCGCCCCCGCCGGCCCCTCTGACGCCAAACCAGCCCGCCGACGCGTCCGCGTCCGGTTCTTCGACGCCTCCCGCCGCAGCAGCCGCAGCTCCCGCGGGCGGTGCCCGCCGCCGGACTCTTCGCGATCTCCCTTCCGGCGCCAGCATCCTCGCGGCCCAGGCCCAGCGCGCGTTCGCGCAACGACGCTTCGACGACGCCGAAAAGGCGTACCGCGAGATCCTCACCCTGGACGAACGCAACGTGTTCACCCTGGGTAATCTGGCGGCGATCCTCGTCGAACGCGGCCGACTGGAGGAGAGCGAAGTCATGTTGAAACGGGCTCTCGAGGTGGATCCCGAGGATCCGTTCAGCCTCTCGCTCCAAGGCATCATCCGGTTCCGCCAGCAACGCTACGACGAGGCCTTCGAAGCCCTCAGCCGCTCCGCCCAATTGGATCCCGAGAACGCCGACACCCAGAACTACCTTGGGATCACTCTGAGCCAGCGCGGCCAACGCAAGGCGGCCGAAGCGGCGTTGCGCAAGGCGCTCAAGCTCAGCCCGTCGTCCCCCGCCGCCCACTACAATCTCGCCGTGGTCTACGCCACCCAGAAGCCTCCCTACCTCGAACTCGCCCGCTATCACTACGAGAAGGCCCGCCGGTCAGGACAACCCCCGAATCCCGCGTTCGAAGGAGTTCTCCGGGGCGAAGCCCCGCCCTCGGCCCCCGCGCCTTGATCCTCCGTCTTCGCTCCTGCCCGCGGACTGAGATTCGGTCACGGAGGCGCGGAGACACGGAACTCCTACGGCGGATTCCTTCCGCCTCCGTGTCATGCCTCTCGCGTTCACGGTCCCGAGGCCTGTCCGAAATTCGGAAATCTCAACGACCCATGCTCCAGCAGTTCACGGACGAACTCCGCATCCCCACCCGCGGTCGCGGTTTCACCGAACTCACCAGGGAACTCTCCGCGTTCGTCCACGCTTCGGGCGTGCGCACCGGCCTGTTGACGGTCCTTCTCAAGCACACGTCCGCATCCCTTCTGATCCAGGAGAACGCGGACCCCGATGTTCGCGCCGATTTCGAGCGGTTCTTCAAGCGCCTCGTTCCCGACGGTGATCCGCTGTTCCAACACGACTCGGAAGGCCCCGACGACATGCCCGCCCACATCCGGACGGCCCTCACCACCGTTCATCTCAGCGTGCCCGTCGTCGACGGCAGGCTCGCGCTCGGCACCTGGCAGGGCGTGTACGTCTGGGAACACAGGACATCACCCCACCACCGCCGGGTCGCACTCCATCTGATCGGCGAAGCCTGACCGAAAATTCCACCCGGATCCCAAAGCCAATGAAGCCCGATTGCTAAGTTTCGGGTCGTCCCCGGAATACTACCTGGATGCAGCACGACGATCCCACAGCCCATGTCCAGGCGCTGTTCGTTCAGCATCTTCCTGCGCTGCGCGGGTTTGTCGTGTCCCTGGTCCTCGATTTTTCCCTCGTCGACGACGTGATCCAGGAGACGTTCGTCACCGTCTCCGCGAAGGCCGCCACATTCCAGCGGGGATCCAACTTCCGCGCCTGGACCTGGTCGATCGCCCGGTTCAAGGCGCTGCGACTTCTCGAGAAGGCCCGACGCTCCCACGAACGACTCTCCACCGAGGTGCTCGAATCGTTATGCGCGGACGAAGGGGCGGAGACGGCGTTGGACGAGGCGGCCCTCCGCCATCTCGCGGAGTGCCTCGAGAAACTGCCCACCCGAGCCCGCCAGGCGGTCGAACTCCGCTACCAACAGGCCCATCGCCCACCCGAGATCGCCCGGCGCATGGGTTGGACGGTTGAAGCCGTCCATGTCGCTCTCTCGCGGGCCCGGGTCGCCCTGCGGAATTGCGTCGAGAATCGCCTCGCCGAGGAAGGCGCCTGACCCCGTCACGCCATGGACCCCGAACGCCTCGAACAACTGCTTCAACGCCACTGGGACCAGGTCCTGACCCCGGCGGAACGTATTGAACTCGAGCGCGAACTCCTCGCGTCCTCCCGCGCCCGCTCGGCCTACTGGGAATCCGCCCGCTGGCATGCCCTGATCCGTCAGTGGGGTGAAGCCCAGTGGGGCCGGCTCGAAGCCGAGTCCCTCACTCCCAACGCCTCCAGCACGCTCGGCCCGTCCGCCGACGTCGCGGAGGTCGCCTCCGTCGCGAAAGTACCCCGCGACTCCGACTTCGGGGCGGTGCCGTCGGTCTCGTACCGCCTGACGTGGCTTCTTGCCGGCCTCGTCGTGGCCTTGGTCGGTGTCCTGGCCTTCCGCGGCCTCTTTCCCTCCCCCTCCGCCCGGCCGGCCCCACCCGGAACCGCCCAATCTTCCGGCTCCCCACCGACGCCGTCCTCCGCGGATCCGTCGTCGACCGGCATCGCCCTGCTCACCCGGACCTTCGACGCCGAATGGCCCGAACCGGTCATCACTCGCCACACGGGGGAATTGCTGAACCCGGGACGGATCCGGTTCCGATCCGGCATCGTCGAAATAGAGACGCTACGCGGCGCGCGACTCGTGATCGAAGGACCCGCCGATGTGGAACTGGCGGCCCAGAACGAGGTGATCCTGCACCACGGAATCGTGCGGGCCCATGTTCCAGAAACCGCGCGCGGCCTCTCGGTTCGATCCGCCCGGTTCCAACTCATCGACCGCGCGGCGGTCTTCGGATGTGTGGTGTCGGAATCCGGCGAAGCGGAAGTCCACGTCTTCCAGGGAACGGTCGAACTGTCCGAATCGAAACTTGGCACCGTCCACACATTGTCGGCGGGGAACGCCCTTCAACTCGCGGATTCCGGGACACGCGACGTGCCGGCCGACCCGACCCGTTTCATGGCGGATGCGGAGTTGAACCGTCGGGCCGACGAACTAGCCCGGCAACAGCTCGCCGATTGGCGGGAATTCGGAAGGACCCTGGATCAGCGGCCCGACCTGCTGGTTCGCCTGGACTTCCAGGACGCGCGGAAGGGCGCCCGCACCCTGTCCAACCGCGCCGTCCACGCTCCCGCCAGCTCCGGAGCCAGCCTGGTCGGATGCGATTGGGTCGACGGCCGATGGCCCGGAAAGGGAGCCGTCGAGTTCCGACATCAGAACGACCGGCTCTGGCTCAACGTCTCCGGTGTTCTCAACGCCGCCACTTTCCTGGCGTGGGTGCGCGTGGACAGCCTCCCCTATTCCCTGCACGCGCTGCTCAGCGCCGAAGGTCCCGGCGGCAAGATCCGCTGGGCGCTCGCCGAAAGCGGCGCGCTCTCCTTCGGAATCCAGATCCCCAACGATGGACGCGGATGGCTCATTCACCGCAGCCGGCTCAAGGTCCGCCCCCAGCAACTCGGAACCTGGCTCTGCCTCGTCACCGTCCTGTCCGCCGACGGCACAGTCACCCATTATCTCAATGGCGAGAACGCCGGCGAAGGCCGCCTCATCGAACGCACCCCCGGTAAACTCGGTCATTGCGAGATCGGCAACTCCGCCGCACCCCCTCCGACTCCAGGTTCGGCCCCCGCTTCAGCCCCCACATCGACGGCTCCCGCTGAACCCAACCCGGGCGCCGATCGCCCGCGTAACTTCGTCGGTCGCATGGATGAGTTCGCCATCTTCTCCGCCGGTCTCGCACCCGATGAGGTCCGCTGGCTCCACACCGTGGGCCGGACGGGCCGACGCGCAACCGGAAGCCCCAACGTCGGAGCCATTCTTCCGAGTGTTCCGAAATCCGAATCGGAATCCGCCAACCCCACCGCCGGCATGCCATCCCCATCGGTGCTCTCGCCAGTCCCCCCGCGCCCATGATACCGTCCCGACCGCGACCGATGTCCCATGCAAAACCCCGAAGGGGACTTCGAGCCTTGTGGGCGCTCGTTGGGTTCGCGTCAGTGACGCTGGCCGCCGAGCCCCCGCCCCCCGGTGGTGACAAGGAACCCGCCACGCGCTACGCCACCGTGGTCGCCCCCATCCTCAAAGAGTTCTGCCACGACTGCCATGGCGACGGCGCCAACAAGGGCGGCGTGACTCTGGACGGTTTCGCGTCCGAAGCCGCCCTCAAGGCGGATCCCGAACTCTGGCTGAGAGCCCTGAAAAACCTCCGGGCCGGAATCATGCCGCCTCCGCGAAAGCCCCAACCGAGCCCGGAACAACGCCAGCGCGTCGAGGAGTGGATCAAGGCCGAGGTGTTCCTCGCCGACAACGCGAACCCCGATCCCGGGCGGGTGACCGTCCGCCGGCTCAATCGCGTCGAATACCGCAACACGGTGCGGGATTTGCTCGGAGTGGACTTCGACACCGAGAAGGCATTTCCCCCCGACGACTCCGGCCACGGCTTCGACACAATCGGCGACGTCCTCACCCTGCCGCCCATCCTGCTCGAGAAGTACCTCGCGGCGGCCCGGGAGATCGTGACGAAGGCCGTGCCCTTCACTTCCCGCGTTCCCGCCGAAACAGTGATTCCCGGCCGCGAACTCCTCCCCGGACCCGAAGTCATCGAGTCCACCAACGCCAACCGGACCGTCGGTTCCGCCCTTGCGCTGTCCTATTACGAGAAAGCGTCCGCAACCGCGCGCCACACCGTCGCCAAGCCGGGCCGCTTCCAGGTGCTGCTCGATTTCACCGCCAACGAGCGCTACGTCGACAACCAGTTCGATTACAACAAATGCCAACTCGCCTTCCGCATCGACGGTCGCGAGGTCTACCGACGCGACCACGCCCGCGAGGGCGGCAAGGCCTTCCACGAGGAATTCGAGGTCGACTGGGAAACCGGCGCCCACGATTTCGCGCTCGAAGTCCTTCCCCTCACCCCTGACCAAACCCAGGTCCGGTCCCTCTCGTTGAGAATCAGTTCGATCACCGTCCGCGGTCCCATGGACCCCGCGCACTGGATCCAGCCCGCTCATTACTCGCGGATCTTTCCCAAGGAACCCCCCGATTCCCCGCCCGCCCGAAACGAATTCGCCCGAACGCTCCTCGAGCCGTTCGCGTCGCGCGCCTTCCGCCGTCCCGTCGGCAGCGACACCGTCGACCGGTTGGTCGCCCTAGCGGAATCCACGTATTCGCGCGACGGCAAAACGTTCGAGGAGGGTATCGGCCAGGCCATGGTCGCCGTCCTCGCGTCACCTCGCTTTCTGTTCCGCGAGGAAGGCACCGAAACCCCGGCCACCGCCCTCGCCACGGGGATTGGGAACGGCGGAGGCGAAGTCGCAAAGGAAACCGGGACGCGAATCCACCCGTTCATCGACGAATTCGCCCTGGCCTCGCGCCTCTCGTACTTCCTCTGGTCCTCGATGCCGGACGCGGAACTCTTCCGCCTCGCCGGTGAACGCATGTTGCGCGCCAACCTCGACGCCCAGGTCCGACGGATGCTCGCGGACTCCAAGGCCGAGGAGTTGGTCCGCCATTTCGTCGGCCAATGGCTTCAGGCCCGCGACATTGAAACCATCCAGATCGACGCCCGCCAGGTGCTGGCGCGCGAGGCGACGCCGGATCCCGACCAGGACCGCCGACGCCAACGTTTCCGCGAACTCCGGGATCGGCCCGAAACAAGCCTCACCCCGGAGGAGAAAAAGGAACTCGAAGCAATCCGCGGCACATTCTTCCGCCGCTTCGGACGCGCGCCGCGCGCGGAATTGACCGGCGATCTGCGTCGCGCCATGCGCCGCGAAACCGAGATGGTTTTCGCCCACGTCCTGCGGGAGGACCGCAGCCTCCTCGAGCTTCTCGACAGTGACTACACCTTCCTCAACGAACGGTTGGCCCGGCACTACGGACTGACCAACCTCAACGTTACCGGCGACGCCATGGTCCGCGTCCAACTCCCGCCCGACAGCCCCCGCGGCGGCGTCCTGACCCAGGGCACCGTCCTCGCCGTCACGTCCAACCCGACGCGAACCTCGCCGGTGAAGCGCGGACTGTTCATCCTCGACAACCTGCTCGGCACTCCGCCGCCGCCTCCGCCGCCCGACATCCCCCCCCTCGAGGACGCCGCCAAGGCGATGAAGGAGAAAACCCTCTCCCTGCGCGAAACCCTCGCCCTCCATCGCGAACAACCCCTCTGCAGTTCGTGTCACAACCGCATGGATCCCCTCGGCCTCGCGCTTGAGAACTTCAACGCCATGGGCATGTGGCGCGACCAGGAGGGCGGGAAACCCATCGACGCCACCGGAACCCTGATGAGCGGTGAGTCCTTCTCCCAGATCCGCGAACTGAAACGCATCCTCGTCGAAAACCACGCCGGCCAGTTCTACCACACCCTCACCGAAAAACTCCTCACCTACGCCCTCGGGCGCGGCCTCGATTTCCATGATGTCCCGACCGTCGATCATATCGTCCAACGCCTCGAGGCCGCGGGGGGCCGCCCCTCGGTCCTGATCTCCGCCCTCATCGAGTCCGCCCCGTTTCAAAAGACCCGCGCCCTTCCCGCCGACGCGCGGACGACGGCCCAACTCATACCCGGGATCGCCAATTGACCCAAGACCTCCTGTCCTCTCACTCATGAACACACCCACCCGCATCGCGCGCGAACGCCATCTCTCCCTGAATCGACGCCACTTCCTTCGGGGTCTCGGCACGTGCATCGCCCTCCCGGCCTTCGAGTCGCTCCGCCCGTTCGCCGCCCTCGGGGCCCCCGGGTCCGCGTCCGCCTTGTCGGGTTCCTCGGTCGCCACCGCCCCCGTCCGCGCGGCCTTCCTCTTTTTCCCCAACGGCGCCATCCCCGCCACCTGGTGGCCCAAGGGCGAAGGTGACGAATTCGAGTTCAGCCGCACCCTCCAACCCCTCGAACCCTTCCGCAAACACCTCCAAATTCTTGGCGGCCTCGACCAGAAATCCGCCTACGGCGGCGCCGACGGCGGCGGGGACCATGCCCGCGGCAACGGCGTCTTCCTGACGGGCGTGCGACTCAAGAAAAGCGCGACCGATATCCGCGCCGGCATCTCGATCGATCAGGCGATCGCCCGCGAGATCGGTCATCTCACCCGGTTTCCGTCCCTCGAACTGAGCAGCGACGCCATCCGCACCTCGGGCGCCTGCGACTCAGGCTACGCCTGCGCCTACCAGTACAACCTGTCCTGGAGCAGCGCGACGACACCCGTCGCCGCCGAATCGAATCCCCGGCTCGTCTTCGAACGCCTCTTCGGCTCCGGCCAACCCGGCGAACGGATTGAGAACCTGAAACGTCGCCAGATGGAACAACGGTCCGTCCTCGATTTCGTGCTCGAAGACGCCCGCGGCATGAACCGCCGCCTCCACGCGAAGGACCGCGACAAGCTCGACCAGTACCTGACCGGCATCCGCGAAATCGAAACGAGCCTCGAAAAGGCCGAAAGCCTCGGTCTTCCCTCCGATCCCGGCGTGGACACCCCTCCCGGAATCCCCCAGGACCGCGCGCAGTACGTCCAACTGGTCTTCGACATGCTGGCGCTCGCGTTCAAGTCCGATTCCACCCGCGTCGCCACCGTCCTCCTCGGCCACGACGGCGACAACCGGTCGCTTCCCGAAATCGGAATCTCCGAAGGTCACCACGACCTTTCGCACCACTTCAACAACGAGGAGAAGATCCAGAAGCTGTCCGACATCGACCGCTGGTACGCGACGCAGTTCGCCGGATTCCTCTCGAAACTCCGGGACGCCGAGGACATCGACGGCCGATCGCTCCTCGACAATTCGATGATCGTCTTCGGAAGCGGGAACGCCGACGGCAACCGCCACACGCACTCGAATCTTCCTCTGGTTCTCGCGGGCGGCGGCGGCGGCTCGCTGAAGCCCGGTCGCTACGTCCAACACGGCTCCCAGCCCATGTCGAACCTCCTCCTCAGCCTCGCCGATCGCATGGGCGCCCAAAACATCGCCAGCTTCGGCGACGCGACGGGACGCCTGACCGACGTGTAGCCCGCTAACCCGCCCTACCTCTCGCTAAACCCTACCGAATCCCGCTCCCACCCATCCCACGCCCCATGAATCCAATCCGACACGCCCCGGTTCGCGGTCTCACCCTCACCACGACAATCTCCCTGGCCCTGTGTGCTTTCACGCTCCCGGTCCTGAGCGCGGAGGCCGATCCCGCCCTCGCCCACTGGCCCCAATGGCGCGGACCTCTCGCCAACGGCGTGGCCCCGCAAGCCAACCCTCCCACCCGTTGGAGCGAAACCGAGAACGTGAAATGGAAGGTGCGGATCCCCGGCAAGGGCTCCGGCACGCCGATCGTCTGGGGCAACCAGATCTTCATCCAGACCGCCATCGCCACCGGCAACAAAGTCCCGCCCGCCGCCGAAGCCAAACCCCAGGCTTCGATCGGTTCGCCCTTGGTCTTCGGACAAGCCCAGCCGCCACCCCAGGGCCAGGGACCTGGCCAGGACGGCCAGCGACGCCGCGGACCCGGAGGTCGGGGCGGCGGATTTGGAGGCCGGGGGGAGAATCCAACCGAGATCCAGCAGTTCGCCCTTCTCTCACTCGATCGCGCGACGGGCAAAACCCAGTGGCAGAAAACCATCCGTGAGGAAGTTCCCCACGAAGGCCATCATCAGGATCACGGGTTCGCCTCGCATTCCCCCGTCACCAACGGCCGGCATGTCTACGGCTGGTTCGGCTCCCGCGGTCTCCACTGCTACGATCTCGAAGGCCAGCTGAAGTGGCAGAAGGACTTCGGAAAGCTCCAGACCGCCAACCGTTTCGGGGAGGGGAATTCCCCCGCGCTCCACGGCAACACGCTCGTCATCAATTGGGACCACGAAGGTGACGACTTCATCGCCGCCCTCGATGCCTCGACCGGCAAGGAACTCTGGCGCAATCCGCGCGACGAACGAACCACATGGACGACTCCATTCATCGTCGAGCACCGGGGCCAGGCCCAGGTGATCGTCGCCGCCTCGCAGCGTGTCCGCAGTTACGATCTCGCCACCGGCAAGCAGCTCTGGGAATGCGGCGGCTTAACCTCCAACGTGATCCCCACCCCCGTCGCGGGCTTCGGGAATGTCTACGCCACCAGCGGACACCGTGGCACCTCGCTCCTCGCTATCCGCCTTGGCCGGAACGGTGACCTCACCGATTCCGATGCCATCGCCTGGAGCCATGGAAAGAGCACCCCGTATGTGCCGTCGCCCCTTCTTTCCGGCGACCGGCTCTACTTCTCTTCCCACAACAACGCCATCCTCTCATGCTTCGACGCCCGGACCGGTCAGGTCCATTACACCGAGCAACGCCTGGAAGGTCCCTCCGGATTCTACGCGTCGCCCATCGCCGCCCAGGGCCGCGTCTATCTCGCCGGACGGAACGGCACCAGCCTCGTTCTCAAGGACGCCGCCACCTTCGAGGTGCTCGCCACCAACACCCTCGAAGACAAGTTCGACGCCTCACCCGCCGCGGTCGGCAACGAACTCTACCTCCGGGGCCACGAACATCTCTACTGCCTCGCCTCCCAGTGAACGCCCCGATCATCGGCCCCTCCCTTGGGGCTCGGGGCCTGGTCCTTCGAACGATCGCCACCCTCGTCGTCGGATTGACCTGCCTCGGGCGGGCCGACGGATTGGGCGTCTTCCAACAGAACGCCGACATCGGCAATCCCCGCCTCGCCGGTTCCGTGGCGTTCGATTCAGCCCGCGGGACCTACGCTGTGACCGGCGGCGGAGCCAACATGTGGTTCACGAATGACGCCCTCCATTTCGTCTGGAGAAAGGCTTCGGGCGACGTGTCCCTGGCGGCCGACATCGCCTTCCTCAGCGAAGCCGGCGAATCCCACGATCCGCATCGCAAGGCCTGCCTCCTCGTCCGGCAGAACCTCGAACCCGGCTCCGCGTACGCCGATGCCGTCGTCCACGGCGACGGACTGACTTCGCTTCAATACCGCGCCCAGGCCGACGAACGGACCTACGAGATCCAGGCGAACACCTCCAAGCCCGGTCGCCTTCGCATCGAGAAACGGGGCCGCTACGTCGCCATGTCCGTCGCCAGCGCGGACGGCATCCTCCGTCCCGCCGGAGGGTCCTTCCGACTCGACCTCGCCGAACCCTACTATGTCGGGCTCGGTGTCTGCGCCCACAACGACGCCACCCGCGAAACTGCAGTGTTTTCCAAGGTGGAGCTGACCGAAACCGCCGCGGTCCCGGCGGCGTCCGGCAAGCTCGTGAGCACCCTGGAAACCGTGCCCCTCGCGTCGAAGGACCGCCGCGTCGTATGGACCACCACCAATCATATCGAGGCCCCGAACTGGACCCGCGACGGATCCGCGCTCCTGGTCAACGGCCGGGGCCTGCTCTACCGCGTCCCCCTGGCCGGCGGCGAACCGGCCGTCATCGACACCGGATTCGCCACCCGCTGCAACAACGACCACGGCATCTCCCCCGACGGCACCACGCTGGTCATCAGCGACCAATCCCAGGGCGACCGGAAATCCCGCATCTACACCCTCCCCCTGTCCGGCGGAACACCTCGTCGAATCACCGATCTCGCCCCGTCTTACTGGCACGGGTGGTCCCCCGACGGAAAGACCCTCGCCTACTGCGCCGAGCGGGGCGGCGAGTACGACATCTACGCCATCCCCGTCGCGGGCGGCGCGGAGACCCGGTTGACCACGGCGAAGGGTCTCGACGACGGTCCCGATTATTCGCCCGACGGCCGGTGGATCTACTTCAACTCCGACCGCGACGGTTCCATGCAGATATGGCGGATGCGCGTCGATGGCTCCGGGCAGGAGGCCGTGACCGGCGATGACTTCAACAATTGGTTCCCGCATCCGTCGCCGGATGGAAAATGGCTCGTCTTTCTCTCGTACGAAAAGGACGTGAAGGGTCATCCCGAGAACAAGGATGTCACCCTCCGGGTCATGCCCTTGAACGGAGGAAAGATCGAGGTCCTCGCCAAGCTCTTCGGCGGCCAGGGCACCATCAACGTTCCGTCCTGGTCACCCGACAGCCGCCGCGTCGCCTTCGTCAGCTACCAGTTCACGCCCTGAGAAGGGGTCAGTTCTTGTTATTGTCGTGTCTGTCACGACGGCCAGCGCGTTGGCTCTCTCGATGAACCGGGATTCCCTCACGGAGGCACTGAGACACGGAGATCCGAGGCCGGATTCCGTCCCCCTCCGTGCCTTTGCGCCTCCGTGTGATGCCTCTTGGGTTCCTGGATCCAGCGCGCGAGCCGCAACCCGTTGATGTTACCCATGAAACATTTCCTCTGGATTCACTTCTCCCAAGCGCTCTTCTTCGCCGTCGCCCTTGGCATCGCCCAAGTCCCGAGTTCGTCCGCGCAGGACGCCGATCTGGTGCTCCTCCACGGCCGGATCGCGACCGTCGATGACGCATTCTCCATGGCCTCCGCGCTGGCGGTCCGCGACGGCCGCATTCTCGCCGTGGGCACCGACGAGGCGGTCCTCCGCCACCGCGGTCCCGCCACGAAAGTCGCCGATCTCCAGGGCCGATTCGTTATCCCTGGCCTCATGGACTCCCACAGCCATCCCGTCGGCGCGGCCCTCACCGAGTTCGAACGGACCATCCCCACGATGGAACGAATCAGCGATGTGCTGGATTACATCGCGGAACAGGCACGGACCCTTCCCGAAGGGCAATGGATCGTGCTCCGACAGGTCTTTATCACACGCCTCGACGAACAGCGTTACCCGACCCGAGCCGAACTCGACCGGGCCGCCCCGAAACATCCCGTGATGTTCGCCACAGGCCCTGACGCCTCGCTCAACACGCTCGCGCTGGAACGCAGCGGAATCGGCCGGGATTTCGTCGTCACCGACGGAGGCTCCGGGTTCGCGGAGAAACACCCTGAAACCGGTGAACTCACCGGGATCCTCCGCAACTGCACCCGCTACGTGAAAGCCGATCCGCCTTCCCGGCGTCCGTCCATCGAGGAAAAGGTGCGGCGGCTGACCGAACTATTCGCCGACTACAATCGCGTCGGACTCACCACGGTCTGCGACCGCGACGCCGACCTCTCGGAGTTGGAGGTCCTTCAGGCGCTCCGCCAGGCGGGCGGACAAACGGTCCGTGTCCGCGTGTCCCGGCATGTCGAGTCGATCGGCCCCATGGCCGGCGTGATCCAGAGCATCCGGGACGTGGCCGAAGATCCGCTTTTCCGCGAGCCCGACGACTGGCTGGCAATCATCGGGGTCAAGACCTTCCTCGATGGAGGCATGTTGACCGGAAGCGCCTACATGCGCCAACCGTGGGGCGTCAGCGACATCTACGCCATCCGGGATCCGGCGTATCGAGGAGTGCGTTTCATTCCCCACGAGCGCCTCGTGCCGATGATCCGCGCCGCCGCCGGGGCCGGCCTCCAGTTCACGGCCCACGCCGTCGGCGACGGGGCGGTCCACGCACTGCTCGACGCTTACGCCGAGGTCGGGCGCGAGCTGCCTTTGGCGAAAACCCGCCCTTGCATCTCCCATTCCAACTTCATGAGCCGGGAGGCGGTCGAACAAGCGGCCCGCCTTGGAGTGGCGGTCGATATCCAACCGGCCTGGCTTCACCTCGACACCCGAACGCTCGCCCGGCAGTTCGGTTATGATCGGCTTCGCTATTTCCAGCCGTTGCGCAGCCTGTTCGAAGCGGGGGCCGTCGCGGGCGGCGGATCGGATCACATGCAGAAAATCGGCGCCCGGCGCTCGATCAATTTCTACGATCCGTTTCTCGGCATGGCGACCGCGGTGACCCGCCGCGCCCGCGGCTACTCCCGGGAGCTTCATCCAGAGGAGGCGCTGAATCGGGAGCAGGTCCTGCGGTTCTACACCCTCAACAATGCCCGGATCCTGCGTTGCGACGATCGCCTCGGATCCCTCGAACCCGGCAAGCTCGCGGACTTCGTGGTCCTCGACACCGACCTCTTGACCTGCCGCGCGGACGCCATTGAGCGGACGCAAGTCCTCCGAACCTACGTGGGCGGACGACTGGTCTGGGAACGCGCGCCGTGATGGAGGGAGAGGCCGCGACTTCAGCGTTCGCCCGACCCGCGGGTGCGCGGAGCGGCGAGGCTGGGCGGCTGGGAGTCGCCCACCTGCAACAGGACCGGGGTCCCCTCCGGCAGGACATCGACCGAGGCGTGGGATCGAAGGAGGCGTTCGGTCTCCATGACCGTCAGGACCGCCTCGAGGACCTCCGGGTCCTGGTGGGCGATGGCGTTCAAGGCTTCCCCAACGACCTCGGGTCGGCGGGAAGCCGCCTCCGCCATCGTCTGGGAGACCTTGAAGGCCGTTTCGCTCTGGATCAGGCCAACGCGGTTCTCTCCGTCCTGCTTCATGGCGCTCGTCACCTGGATGAGCCTTTTGACCACCTTCGCGGTGATGTTCTCGACCATCTGACGATCGGTGAAGGCCACCTTGCGGATGTAGACCGACCCCAACTGGTATCCCCATTTCTCCGACAGCGGAGAGACCGCTTCGCGAACGGTGCGACTTAGGCTGTGGCGGTCTTCGAGCATCTTCTCCATCTCCAGATTGCTGAGAGTCGAGATCGCGGCGCTGGCGACATTGGCCTGCAGGGAACCGTCGGGGTTGCTGTTCACGAAGAGGTAGTCCACCGGCTGATGCACCCGCATCTCATACCAGATTCCGACCCCCATCGGCGTGCCTTCCTCGGAGTTGACCATCTGATTGCGGAGGTAGTGCTGACGCAGCGCCGTCTTGACGATGTACTTCTTGCCGAACACCGGGACCAGAATCGCGCGGATGCCGAAGCGGGCGACCGGAAAGGCGAGACCCGACTCGTCGAGGGTCCCGATGACCTTTCCGAAGAGCGTGAAGACCTGGGCCTCGCATTCCTGGACGATGGCGAAAATGCCGAACCCCCGGGCGAGGGCGAGGGCGGTCGGGATGAACGCGAGGCCGATGAGGAAAACGATCGCGGCACCGGCGGTTTCGGGGGAATTCATGTTGGCGGGGGATGAGCGTGGGGCTGTCAGGCAACGGGGGCGAACCGGGGATCGTTCACTAGGCTTTCATAACGAGGCGCCGCGTCCGTTCGAGGAGAGGAACCCGGAGGTTGCGGGTGTAGGCGCGCAAGGCTTCGGACCCGCCTTCCGCCTTGATCTTGGCGATGGTCGTGGACAGCACCCGAAGCGGGGCGACTTCGGCCTGCGCGTTGTTGGACGCGATGTCCACGGCCCTCTGGCTCATCGTGACCTGTTGTTCGGCGTCCGCCCGCGCCGTGCTGATATCGGCCGCGACCTGGTTTCGCGTGCTGTTGATGGCGGACAACGCGTGGTCGACTTCAGCCGGGGGATCGATCTCCGTGATCAACGCCGCATCCAGTTCGATCCCGTAGCGGACCGCCGTCGAACGGCATTGCTCCTCCATGTACTGGTTCAGGAGGGGAAGGTTTTTCCGGAGATCGTTGATCGATACACCCTCGGAAATGCCGACCGCGTTCCGGGCTTCGTCCGGGGCGATCTCCTCGGCGGAGAGGAGGCTCTGCCCCTTGGGGTCGGAGAAGGTCGCGATCCGCTCCCGCAGGACGGAGATGAAATAACCCATGACGTTCTCGAGTGGGTCCTGAACACCGAACAGGTAGGCGTAAAGATTGTTCTCGCTGACCCGGTAACGGATCTGGCCATTGACGCCGGTGGTCAGGTTGTCCTTGGTCACCGCTTCCACCGTGGTCTGTTGCTTCGTCGGATCCCAAATGAGTGGAACAGCCTGGGTGGCCACACTCACCTTGAAGACCCGCTGCCAGGGCCATTTGAAATAAGGGCCGCCGGGCCCGATGACACGGACCTGCGGGTACCGATACCGGGCCTGCTCCTCCGGAGTGAGCCGAGGATCCGGTGCCTGCTCCCCCGGCAAGCGCTCCGCCCTCCCGAACGTCGTGACGACGGCCCGCTCGTCCGGACGCACGGTGTAGAAGACGGTGACGAGAACGCGAAAGAACGCGTACATCACCAGTCCGACCAGGAAGGAAAGTGCAATGATCATGGTGGTTGCGCCGGGGACGACGATCCGGAATCGGCATTTTTCCGTGCTTTGCGGTGCTGAGGAGACTGCGGGGAGATCTGGAGGATGGCGATAGCACAGGACGCCCCGGACCTGCAAAGACTTTGAGAGCGTTTGAGGACGTTGGAAGGTTGCGCCACCGCGCCCGACGACCCGACCTCGGGCCCAGGACGGGCACCGATGCGCGAATCAACCGACCGGACGGAGGACGACACCCACAACTCGCCCACTCAGCCCACTCAGCCCACTCAGCCCGCGTCGCCCGGTTCGGCGGCCGCCTTGTAGGAGGGCCGAAGGAAACAGCGATGCACAAGGGCGCCCAATTGCCCGCCCAGCAGGGGCGCGATCACGTAGACCGTGAGCCAACCCCATCCGTTGGCCTGGAACGGAACGGTCCCCCATCCGGCCAACGACGAGAAGACCCGCGGCCCGAGGTCGCTGCCACGCTGCCGCAGCCGAAGAAGACGAGGAGGAACGTTCCCAAGAACTCCCCGAAGACCCAGGCGGGCAGCGGCCCCGGGCGCCGTTCCTGATGAAGCGTCATGCCGCGGTCAATTCCTCGATCCGATGCGTGGGCTTCGGCTTGCCAGGCCTGAAAGGCTCCAGATGATCCAACATCAACCGGAGCCCCTGACTACCTCGAGTGACATCGTCGAGGGCATCCCGTACCGCCGCACCCAGAACGTCCGGAGCCGCCTCGGCCCTGAGGTTAACAATCAACTGCCCGGACTCCACGGGCGCCTCGAGGCGCAGCGAGAGTTCGGGAACAAAGTCGCTGCGCACCAGATTCACCGCCGCGATCTCGCCCGCGAGGTTCGCATCCGGACTCAGGGTCATCTTCAAATGCGCCACCTCCCCTCCGCGCCCCCAACGCTCCGGAATGCAGCCCGCGAGTCCCGTGAGGAACCGCTCCGCGTCCACAGGCGGCGCGACCGGTTCATTTGGGAAGTTGATCGAACCGGAAGGTGCAGCAGCCGAGTTCGAGGACGTTGTCGCGCGCGACGAGTTGATCCTTCAAGGCGGGCACGACCGAGTAGAACCGTTCCTTGCCCACCTTCTCCATGGTCAGGAGCCCGGCCTCGCGGAGGACGCGAAGGTGTTTGGAGACATTGTACTGCGACATCTCCAGCGTTTCGGCGATCGCCGTGCAACCGAGTTTCCGATTGAGCAGCAACCGCATGATCCGGAGGCGATTGAGTTCCCCCAGCGCGCGCAGGACGACCATGCATTCCTCACCGGTCATGGCGTCAGGCTAGGAGGACGAGTCCCCGCCCCGCAAGTCCGTCCCTTAGGGGTCAGTTCTTGTTTTTGTCGTGTGAAGACGCCCGGAAAGAGAGTCCATCCCACGCCGAGGAAACGCGCCGTTCGGCCAACACAGAGGCGCCGGGGGCGAACGCGACTCTACTTGTCAAAAACAAGAACTGACCCCTAGGGCGTCTAGAACCTCGCCGTCAACGCAACCCTGGCCTGAATCGGTTCCACAGGGTGAAAATGCAACTGGGTCACCGCCGCGTCCCCCGGCCGCACCCGCGATTCGTAGGCGTAATCGATATCGTGGTCGCGACGGTCGAGGATGTTGAATACGTCCACGGTCAGGGTCCACGTCCGCTTGAACCGATATCCCACCTGACCTCCGAGCAGCAGGGTCTCGCTGGAACGAAAGCTGTCGTCCTCCACCAAGGGACGGGGACCGAAGTACCGAAGGCGGAGGCTCCCGAAAAGGCCACGCGGAGGATGGTAGCTCACACCCGCGGCCACCACGCTTTCGACGGCGCCCGGAACCCGGTCGCCCGCCGGGTCGTCATCCCGAAATTCGGCGTGGGAGAATGACATATCCAGGTCCAGGGACACGTCCCCACCCAAGGCGTAAAAATTCGCCCATTCCACGCCATAGCGACGGCTGGGCCGGCTGGGTTCCGTGACCCCGGCGTCCCCCACGAACAGAAGTTCCGAATCGATGTCGAGCCACCAGAAGGACGCCGTGCTCTGAAGTCCGTCGATGGCGACGGTTCGCACCCCGATTTCCGCCCCCACGGTTCGCACCAATGGGTCGGCACGCTGAATCGGATTGCCGTCGGCGTCCTCGCCACTCCCGGTGACCGGATCCACCCGCGCGACGACGCCTCGCCCATCATTGCTGTGGAACCCGAAACCGCCCTGCAGGTAGACCTCCGTTTTTGCCCAAGGACCCGCGATCATGGCCAGTTTGGGACTGGCGATCCCGTCGGTGCGTACCCCCGAATTCGCCGCCCGGCTTGCGTCGACGTCAAAGTGATACAAATCGCCCCGCAATCCGGCCACAGTCCGAAACCGGTCGGACCACTGGATCTTGTTCCGGTAGTATAGGCCCACGCTCGTCTGCGAGATGTCATCGGCGCGCGTCGTGGATGGAAGGACGCTTCCGTCGCCTGCGTCAACTTTGTCGACCCGACGTCGGTCCTCGGTCTGATAGAGCCCGTTCTCGATGAAATCCGTCCGAGTTTGCACTCCGAACGCGTTCTCCACGTCCCGTTCCCACCACGAGCCGTGAAGGCTGTGTTCCGCGGCAACTCCCCCCGTCCACCGCGCGTCGGTCTGTTCGAACTGATCACCGCGTTGCGGGTCGGTCAGAAAGTAGGTGAAGTTCGAGTAGAGATCGAGATCGTAGTAGAAACCATAGACTTCGACCCGAGTCGAACTGGCGTCATCGGCGCGGTGCCACTCCGCTTGGAGGCTGTAGCGCTGCGACTCACCCCCAGTCGTGTCGTCCAAAGACCCGAAGAAGGGCACAATCCCGTCGTCGATCGCGCTCGCGGCGACTTGGTCACTGGAGTCCCACCGACCATGGTAGCCGCGGAGAGTCACGCTCGATCCAAGGGAGTCGTCCCCCATGCTGTAAGTGAGCAGGCCATTGAACTTCTGATAGTCGTCGGGATTCACCCATGGACCGTCGTGATGATAGGCCTCGACCCCATAGAGCAGATGTCCATTCCCCAGGCGGGGCGAAGAAGCGAAGACAGCCCGCGCGTTCCCGTACATTCCTCCCTCCAGGATGGCCAGGCTCTGAGGGAGAACCCGAAAAGTCTCGATCCGCGCGGCCCCCGCCGACCCAAAGTCACCGATCGCGGCATCGTAAACCCCCTTCTGAAAGTTCACCCGGTCGATCAGCTCCGGGATGACGATGTTGAGATCGGTGTAGCCTTGCCCATGCCCGTGGGTCGGGAGGTTGACCGGCATGCCATCAAGGCTGGTGGCGAAGTCCGTGCCGTGGTCGAGATTGAATCCGCGAAGGAACATCTGGTTGGCTTTTCCCCCGCCCGCATGCTGGGTCACGATCACGCCGGGAACCGTCTCCAGGACTTCCCCGGCCCGCAACGTGGGACGCTGGTCGATCTGCAGGGATCCCACCGTGCCTTGGCTGGCGGAGGAGGCGACTCCCAGCAGGCTGTCGCCCCTGCCACGAACCAGTATGTCAGGCAGTACGACGGGGGCTTCGACCTCCCCGCCACGGGGAGGAGCGGCACTCGGGGCCGACGGATCAGCGGCGAGGACTTTCGGCGCGCCACTCAGGGCCGCCAACAGGAACAGGCTTCGGGCAGGGGACGATTGGAGATAGGGAGACATTTTTAGAATGGGTTGATGGTGTCATGGGTCACGGGAGATGAGCGCTTGGAGGCAGCCTTCCGGCAGCCATCCGCTCTTGGATCAATCCACTCCTTCAGGAGTACCGTCGGTCGGGCTCCACAGCCCGCCGGCTCCCAATCGATCCACCAACACTCTGACAAGAACCTTTGCTGGCAGCTTCGATGGGAAGGGAGTGGGCGCGGACGTGCCGGTTCAGGCACGCCGTCAAACCCGGATTCGTGGGGTGGGGCCGCGTGACCCGGGCCGACGGAGTCATCGCGTCGCGCCGGGAACTTGCACGTCTCAGCAGTGCCGCCGCGGCGGCCCGCGGCTGGCGGAGAGGGCGTCCCAGAGGGCCTCGAGAGCCACGCGTTCCGCGGACAAAAGGCCAACCGGAGCACGACAGGGGCGAACCGCTGAAACCGGGGGATCCAAGGTCCACTCCACAAGCCCATCCGCCAGAAGCTGGGCAAGGCCTCCGTGCTGGTGGTTCGACCCTCCTGACTGGGGCGATGGCTCGGCCCCGGAATCGTCGACGGCCCCCGATAGAAATCCGATCAGAACTCGCCATCCCGAAGCGATTTCCGTCGAAGGGAACCTGAACGCGCCGGAACCGTGGTTGAAGCGGAGACGAGATTCCCCGCCCACCCGACCCGACGCGGGTGGAAGCGTCCACGGAACCCGCGGGCGCCCCGGACGCATTGTCGTGCCGCCCGAGTGGGGATGACCATGAACCGCCGAGCGAACGTACGCATGCGAATGAATCGGGCCTTCACCACCGTGCTCGAGCCAATGATGCAGCACGGGGCTGAGACCCACCACGCCCGCCAGGGTCAGACAGGCCGCGAGGAATCCGGAGAGCCATCGCTTCCAGGCCGCCCCTTTGAACCGGCGCCCCCCGGACGACGCGACACCCCGCCCGACAATTCGGGAGGCGGGCCACGGTGTCGCGACGACGGTCATCGGATTCAGATACGACTGCACCGGTTCATCGGATGCAAGTCACCGTCGCCGGAGCCGTCACGTCATCAAGGGGTCATCAAGGGGTCAGTTCTTGTTTTTGTCATGTGCCAGCGACCCTGGACCGGGCCTCTCCCAATGCGACGAAGCGCGCCGGTCGGCGAAACCTGGGATGACGCGGAAGACCGCAGCAGCGGCAGCGACCTCAGTTGTCAAAAACAAGAACTGACCCCTTCGCTAAGGGATTCGGACGCGGTAGAGGTGGCCGGCATGGGGGTGGGACGAGGATTCCAGTTGGAACCGGTATTCCCTGTCGGGAACGAGGACCTGCGCGGTGGCGCCGGCCACGGGCTCCCAGGTCCAATTCGAATCGCCGGCCACGGCCCTAAGGAGCTCGAACCGGGACTGCGCCGACGCTCCCGTCACCGCGAAGTCCAATCCCAAGTGATTCCCGGCGAGCCGGGAGATTCCGATCCATCTCAGCGAAGGGGGCGCGGTCCCGGAGGCTTCCACAAGCAGCGCGGGTCCCCATTCCAGGGGGTACCCACCAAAGACCAGCGCGCGCGCCTGCAACAGGTAGGCCCCCTCGGCCGATGGTTCGAAGGCGATCGTTCCACCGGTGGCCTCCCGCGGCGAACCGACAACGCCCAGACGCTCGAGATCTCGGAACTCGATGTCGTCGACGTACCAGCCCACGCCCGACGTCGTCTGCGGGTAGTAGGTCCCGGGCCCCTGATATTCGTACACAAACCTGAACCGGGCCGTCCTCCCGGCGTGGGAGGAAAGGGCGATCGTTCGCGTGGCGAACCCGGATTCGCCGGCGTTGCCGGTCCCGACCTGGCCATACACCTCAGCCCACGAACTCCCTTCGTCGAGCGAGACCTGAACCGAGGCCCGTTGGTTCGAACTCGCCCAGCCCAGGCGGCTCTTGAACCGCAGTTCCGACGTCGCCCCGACGAGGAATCCCCTCCCGTAGCGCAGGATCTGCGGCGCGGGCGGCCCAGGATGGGCGAGATGGAAAGCGTAGCGACCCGAACCGACCGGGGACGGGACGACGACCTCGTAGTCTCCGGTGGTGCGGACCTCGAATCCGCCCGCTCCGGACTCGGCGCCTTCGGTGACGGTTCCGGTCTCCCGGGCCGCCTGGCGCCACTCGTAGGTCTCCGCGCCGGCGACGGAGGTGAAGGAGTAGGTCGTGGCCACACCGACCGGAATGCTCGCGCTTCCGGCGATCACCGGAACCCCGTGATCGGGACCCGGCACCGCGGGGTCGAAAGCCCGCACGTCATACGCGAAGGTCCTAGTCCCGCCTTCGACCCGGACGCCGCGGATCTCGACCGAAAACACAATGTCCTGGGCGGGTTTCGGCATTCGGGCCGGAACCTCGGTGTTCGCGCCGAGGATGTGCCAGACCAGCGTGGGCTCGCCCACGTTGGGACTGAAGGGTTCCAATCGGACATTCAACGGGACGCTGTTGCTCGACAGGGTCACGGATGCCGAACCGAAGTCGGCGCCCGGATGGGAGAACGACCAGCGCGTGTAGATCTGGGAGTACGGGACAAAGCCCGGGGGCGGCCAGGCGACATAGGTGTCCCGGGTCTCGGGACGCGCCGACCCGAAATTGCCGTCGAAGACCCAGGTCGCGTTCGCGGGCAGGCGCACTCCATCCCCGGGGACATCGCCCGTTCCCATGGTCCGTGTCTGCGGGTAGAGAATCCACCGGCGGTGTCCGACGGCCGAATTCCCGCCGCCGTAGTCCTCCATATAGCCCACGATCGATTCCGGCCCCGAGGTCCCGAGGGCCAGGTTGGAACTCCCCGCCGCTTCATCGCCTTCAATCGTGTAACAGGCCCACCCCGGAGGGGGATCATGACTCAAGCCGCCCGCGGCGCTCATGATCAAAGCCGCCTGCTGGGCCTTCGCGCCGAGCGATTCACTCCGCTCAACCGCGGCCGGAAGGCCCGCCAACGCCCGGAAGTAGTTGATCCGCCGAAAAACCGCTTCCTGGTGGTCGATCGACGTCGACCCCGGATCGCATCCGTCGTAGCGCCCGGTCCACTCGGCATCGAGTCCCTCCGAGGACAGGTAGACCGTGTTGTAAAAATTCCGCACCTCCTCCCGGCGGCCCACGTCCACGCGGTAGCCCACGGGTGGGCCGGAAGCCGACAAACCCCTCGTGCCACGTTCGATGAGTTCGCGAGGAGCACGGGGCGCTTCGCCAAGAAGGGGGATCGTCCAGGTCGACACCGATTCCGCCGCCGAAACGTGGAACGCGACCAGGACCCACAAGACCGTCCATCCTCGAAAGCTCACCTTGCCAACATCATCGGCCGTCCCGGGTTCGGGCAAGATGGGAAATTCGGACGGCGGGTCGGTTGGGTTCCGCTTTTCGGACCGGGGAGAGTCCATTCGCCGCGCGGCTTCGCAATCCACTAAAGGAAATCCCGTAGTGCCATGCATCCGATGGAACGCCGCCGTCGTTTCTCCATTGGAACACCCGGAAGCGGACACCCCGAAGCCCGTTCGACCCACGGCCGAACCCTCCGTGCAGAGGAACCGAACGCTCCCGATCGCCACACGATCCGTACTCACCTCGTCTCCCATGAACTCAATCCACCGACCCCATTCCACCAGAATCTCCCGACTCCGGCGCGAAGCCTGCCTGTTCACCACTCTCGTGGCGCTTCTCGCTTCCCCTTCAAACGCCGACGTCATCGTCGACGCCTCCGTGACTCCCCAGGCGGGCTCCTTCCTCTACGACATCTCGATCACGAACACCGAGTCGGAAGACCTTGCGTTCGTCAGCTTCTCGGACGCGCCCGCCGGCGATCCGTTGATCGAGCCGTCGCTCATCGTTCCGATCGGATTTCTCGCGAGCTACGACAGCATCCTTCAGTTCCTCGATTTCCTCGGGGATACGGAGGTCTTTCCCGCCGGGGGGACGGTGGATGGATTCCGATTTCAGAGCCTTTTCGGACCGGACCAGTCGTTTCGCCAGGTCGAAGCCTTCTCGGTGAACGGCACGCCATTCACCGGCTTGGTTCAGGTTCAAATCGCGGTCGTTCCGGAGGCGGGAACGCTGGGAGCGGCCGCGGCCCTTGGGGGAATCGCCGTCGTCTATGGAATTCGCCGGCGAGCCCGCACCGCGTCGGCGACGGTCTGACGGTCGAGGATCCGTCAATCACCCGTTCGCAGCCGTTTCGATCCCTTCACATCACATCACGTCACAACCGACTGACTCACCGCGTTTTCAACCACAACCAACCCGCCGAATCGACAACCCGATGAAACCGACACTTCGACCCCAGCGCCTCATTGGAATCTGCACCGCGACGCTTCTCGCGCCGTGGAGTGCCCTCGCTTCGAGCCACAGCGACGCCCCGTTGATCAAGCAGGATCCCCAAGCCAACCTGACCGACGTCTACGCCTTCGTCGGCACCAAGTACAACGACCCCGCCCGCAAGGTCCTCAATGTCCTGGTCTCGGTGCGACCCTTCAGCGACCCCGGGGACGGCGTCATCTACGAACGGTTCGCCGACGACGCGCTCTACAGCATCCACATCACCCATCCCGCGACAGGCGCGCCGATCGATCGCTACGATTTCCAGTTCTCGTCGGTCAAGGACGGCATCAAGAACCCGGACACCATCCTTTCCTACGGCCTGGGAACCGAGGCGGGCGCGATCCTGACCCTTGGTGATGCGCGCCAGAACTACACCCAGACCTACGATGTCTTCAAAAACGGCGTCCTGATCGGGAACGACATCCCGGTTCCACCGCCCAACGTCGGCGCCCGCACAACGCCCGCCTACAACGATCCCGTCTCGGGCAAGGCGGTCTCAGGCGCGACCACCTTCGCGGAACTGGATTCGTACACCCAGCAGGCCATCCGGGAACTGCCAGGAGGCCATGTCGTGTTCGCGGGACCGCGCGAGGACGGCTTCTACGCCGACACCCCCGCCATTTTCGATCTGCTCGACCCCAGGATCGTGGCTGAGAAGGACGGGAATACCGCGAACGGACTGGGCCAGGACGGCGGGGGTGTCGATGGGTTCATGGGCTTCAACGTCCTGACCTACGCCCTCCAGATCGATGCCGGAACTCTCACGGTCAACGCCTACACCGATCCCTTTTTCGGTTCCGCCCAAGGCGTCGGCGTCTATGCCTCGGTCAGCCGGAAACGCACTCGTCTCCTGAAGGCCGACGGCGATCCCGTCCACGCGGGTCCCTGGGTTCAGGTGAATCGTCTCGCCAACCCGCTCTTCAACGAGGTGCTCGTCGCGCTCAAGGACAAGGACAAGTACAACCGCACCTCCCCAACCGCCGACGCCCAGTTCGCGACCTATGCGCGGAACCCGGAACTCGCGACCCTCATCAACCTGGTGTTCGGGACGTCCTTCCCCACGACCGGTCGCGCGGAACTCGAAGCGATCTACATCCCGGACGTCATCCGGGTGAACCTGGGCACCGATCCCGTCAAGTTGCCGGGTCAGGCCGGCTTCAGTCGGTTGAGCCTGCTGGGAAGCGATCTGGCTTCGGGTTCCGGCGGCGTGACCGCCGCGGGTGGGTGGCCCAACGGCCGCCGGATCGGTGACGACACGGTTGACATCGCCCTCACGGCGGTCTCGGCGCTGACCATCGACCTCGGGGACAACGTCAACGCCAACGATCAGGTCTTCAACCAGGTGTTCCCATACCTTGCGACTCCCCACGCCGGGCCCACGGCGTCGCAGCGCACCGCTCCCTGATCGGGAACTCCCCTTCCACGAACGCCATGAAACGCCCGCGGATCACCCTCACCCTCACCCTCACTCTCCTCGGCTGCGCCGTTGTCCCCACCCTCTGGGCCGGGCCGTCGGTGGCGGATTCTCCAACGCCTCCATCGCCCCCACCCGCGAGTGACACCGCGGCGATTCCCTCCGCCAGCGCGTCATCCACGGATGGCGCCCTGGCGAGGGCCGAAGAGCGAACCCTCCTCAAGCCGGATTCCCCGGATGCGTGGGTCGCGTTGGGGAACGCGTGGATGCAGAAGTCCCGGGACCTGGGCAACGGGGTGGGATATGCCCGGGCGGACGCGGCCTTTCGCAAGGCCCTGGCCGCGGACCCGGCGAATGTTCCGGCGATGTTGGGCCTGGCTTGGGTTGCCAACTCGCGGCACGCGTTCGACGAGGGGAATCGATGGGCCAACAAGGCCATCGAGCTTGATCCCGGCCAACCCGATGCCTACGCCCTTCTGGGAGATGCCGCGGTTGAGCTCGGGGATTACGCGGGCGCGTTCGAACACTACCAGACCTGCCTCGATCTCCGGCCCGATCTCTCGTCCTACAGCCGGTCCGCCCACCTCCTCTTCGTGACCGGCGACCCGCGAAGGGCTCAGCTTCTGATGCGCCAGGCGATCTCCGCGGGGGGACCCTACCCCGAGAACGCCGCCTGGTGCCGCGCACAACTCGCGCTGATGCAGTTCCAGACCGGAGCGCTGGTGCTCGCCGAAAAGACCCTCCAGGAAGCGCGACAGATCGCCCCGCACAACCCCCACGTCCTCGCCGCCTGCGGGAAGCTCAAGCTGGCCCGCGGAAAGTACGAAGACGCCGCCAGGGACCTCGAGGAGGCGACCGCGACGGCGCCGCAGCACGACGCGCTTTCGGATCTCGCGTTGGCCTACCGACTCGCGGGGAACGCCGCCCGCGCCGAGGCAACAGCTGGAAGGATCCGGTCCTTCCACCATCCCGAACCCGAAGCACACTCGCACCCTCACCCGCATCCCCACCCCCAACCGCACGACCAAGATCACGGGCACGATCACGGGCACGGGCATGATCATGGCGAAGGCAACGCGGATTGGGCGCTCCACCTCGCGGACCACGGCGGTGATCTTGACGAAGCCCTTCGCGAAGCTGAAGCCGCCTACAAGACGTCGAAGAGCGTCCACACGACCGATGCGCTCGCCTGGTGCCGCTACCGCAAAGGACAACTCGAAGAAGCGCGAAAGCTGATTCACAAGGCCCTTCGATGGAAGACGCCCGACGCGCTCCTCCTTTTCCACGCGGGAATGATCCATGCCAAACTGGGCGAGTTCCCGACGGCTAGGAAGTACCTCTACCAGGCGCTCAGCCTGAACCCGCAATTCCATCCCACGCACGCGGTTCAAGCCGCGGACACGATCCGGGAACTGGCGGGCCGGGAGTCGACTCCTTCGAACCCTTCCGACTCGCCGGCCCGATCCCGATCAGCCTCCCGCGCGGTGACCTCCGAGGGTCCGGTTCTCCTGGCGCGCTGACGGTTGATCCGATCGTCGGGTCGGATCGGGGGGATCGATCAGGCGGCGTGAGGCGTCGCTCCAAGGCGATCGCCGGGTTTCACACCGCCGCCCGCGAGGAATTCGCGCGCGGACATCCGCCGGCGCCCCTCGCGCTGCAGGGCCAGGATTCTCAAGTCCATTCGCTCGTCGCCCGTCGCCACGACCAGCCCATCGGCGTTGACAGAAACCACCTCGCCGGCCCGCGCGGCGGGTCGTCCGTCTCCCACAGGGACGCGGTCACACGGGCTGGCCTCCCAAATCTTGAGCAACCCGCCGCCCGAATCCCCCGACGGCAGGGTCGTGAACGCCCCCGGCCACGGATTGAGCGCGCGGATCCGGCGGTCGATCGCGGAGGCGGGCTGGGTCCAATCGAGTCGGCCGTCCTCGCGGGTCAGTTTTCGGGCGTACGTCACGCCCTCCGCGGGTTGCGGGATCGGTGTTAGCCTGCCCGCGATCCAATCGGGAAGGACCCTCCGAATCAGGCGGGCCCCCATCTCCGCCAGCCGGTCGTGGAGGGACTGGCCGGTGTCGTCGCCGGCGATTGGCGTCCGTTCCTCCGCCACGATCGCGCCGGTGTCGAGGCCGGCCTCCATTCGCATGATCGCAACCCCCGTTTCCGCGTCGCCCTCCAGGATGGCCCAGGCAATCGGCGCGGCACCACGCCAGCGGGGCAGCAGCGACGTGTGGACGTTCAGACAACCCCGGCTCGGGATCTCGAGCAGCGCGGGGGGGAGAATCTGACCGTAGGCGGCGACCACCACGACATCCGGGGACGCCGCGGCGAAGGCTTCCAGGAACCCGGGATCCCGAGCCCGGGCGGGTTGGAGAACGGGAATCCCACGTTCGAGGGCCTCGCGCTTCACCGGTGGGGCCGTCAGGTGGAGTCCGCGCCCCACGGGTTTGTCGGGTTGGGCGACGACCAGGGGAATCTCCCAGCGGGCGTCCTCGGCAAGACCCGCGAACACCACCCGGGCCAGCTCGGGGGTGCCCATGAAGACAAGGCGGGGACGAGGGACGGTCATGAACGCACGACCCGCGGCCGGACCTCAGCCGGGGAGGTCCGTGGGAAGCGAGGCCCCCAGCTGGCCGCTGGCCGTGAGCGGACTCTCGGGGCGGGTGAAAAAGGTCGTGGCGCCGTCGCTGATCGCCGGCTTCCGAAGGCGGGCCAGGATCTTGAGGATGTCCAGCAGGACCAGCATCGGCTCCTGGGTCGAATCAATCAGGTGAATCAGCGTGTCGGGATAGCACTCGAGAACGGCGCGCGTCTCCCGCTTGTACGTCTCGAGACGGTTCCGGATCACCTCGACGTTCGCGTCGTCCAATCGGTTCTCCTTGAGGGCGCGCCGTTGAAGGCGGACCACCAACTTGTCCAGGACCGGGCAGAACAGGTCGAGGATGGCTTTCACCTCGATCAATTCCTCCATGATCTCGACCTGGCGCGGGTTCCGGGGGATCCCATCCAGCACCAGGGTGTCGGCGTCCGGATTGAACCGGCCGTTGGCGATCAGTCCGTGAACCGACTTGTGCCAGAGTTCGATCGTCGGCTCGTCGGGCACCAGCTGGCCCTTGGAGGCATACTCGACGAACACCCGGCCGAGGGGCGAATCGACGCGCAAACTTCGAAAAGCATCCCCGGACGAGAAATGGATGAAGTTGGGAATCTGGCCGAGGATCTTGCCCTGGGTCCCCTTCCCAGCACCCGGTGGCCCGAAAAGGAGGATCGCGCGGTACTTCGTCATCGTGCGAAAGGAGGGCGCAAAGGCGTCGGGAAATCGAGGCGAAAGCTGGGACCGCGGGCGGAACAGAAATCAACGAATCGTTGAATCGATGAATGGATCATTCGCGGATGCTACGCGGGTCGGGAGCGGAGTTGCACTTCGCTGACTTCGCCGAAGCGGACCTGGACTTCGTGTCCCTTCAAGGTCGCGACCCCCATTTCGCTGGCGCTGATCCGGGTGATGCGGGTGCCGATCACCTCGCCTTTGTGGGACTTGATCACGAGCACCTGATCCTTGTCGCTGTCCGTCCGTGAGACGCGGAAGAAGAGCGGGAAGGTGCGTTCAAAGAACTGGCGGTTGAATTCGACGTCGCCGCGCTTGTAGACAGCCGGCTGGGCGGTGGCCGCGGCGGCGGGCTGCTTGCCGGCGCTGAGGGAAAGGCCCGAACCCGCGAGCCCGGCGGCGGCCAGTTCCTGGCCCCCCGTGTTCTGAACTTCCTGGGGCGCTTCGAACTGGCTTTCGAGAACCACGTCGTCACGCACCCGCGTGGGCATGCAGAGGAAAAGGATCGGACCCAGCGCCGGAAGGATGACACTCGCCCCGATCACGGCGGCCGCCGGGTAGTTGCGATAAACCGCGACCTCGTACGCCACGTACAGATTGCCGATCATGAAGACGAGCAGGATGAACATCCCCGCCTGGGTCGAAAAAAGGGCCGAAAACAACCCCGGCCGCTTCTCCGGCCGTTCCACCTTGCCGGCCGGCTCCTTGATCACCAGGGGCGGCTTCTCCGACTCCGCCGACTCCGGGATATCGATGAACGCCTGGACCAGTTCCTTGAGATTCTCCTCCTTCGACATCTCGGTCAGCGTCTCCTGCGAGAACCGATCCCACGGAAGGCGGCTCGTCAGGCCTCCACTCGACCTCCGCACCACCACGCCGTCGTCATTCGGAGCGACCAACTCGCCCGTCACGACCGATCCATCCGCCATTTTGAAATCAGGCGCGGGGGATTCGATGGTGATCAACACCACGGCAAGCCCGAGGACGAATTGGAGCAACCATCGCATGGTCGAGGGTGGATAACAGACCGTTCCCGGCCAGCGAAAGGAAAAAGGCTGGCCTCACCGCTTGTTGCGAGGCGGATGGCACCCCTCGAGCGCCAGCAGGCGCCGCTTCCATTCCAAGCCGGCCGAGAATCCACCCAGCGTTCCCCCGGCCGCCAAGACCCGGTGACACGGAATCAGGACCGGAATGGGATTCGCCCCGCACGCCTGCCCCACCGCCCGCGCCGCCCCGGGACAGCCCAACGCCCTCGCCAGATCGGAATACTGACGGGTCTCCCCCACCGGAATCGACCGGAGCACCGTCCAGACACGCTGCTGAAAAGCCGTGGAACGCCCCCAATCGATCGGGGGAAACACCCGCGGACTCCGCCCCGCCAATACCGTGTTGATCGCCTCCGTCGCCGCATCCAGCCACGCCAATTGCTCCCGGGTACCCGCCCACGCCAACTCCCTCCCGCCCCGATGGTTGGGAAACGTCACCGCCACCAGCCCTCGCTCCGAAAACTTTGCCGTGAAAACCCCCAGACTCGTAGGTATCGGAGCGCAGAACATAACACTCAGTGCAAACTTGCTACGGGATTTTATTACGCCTTAAGACGTATTGTCAACGGTGGTGGTGCGACCCTGATCTCCGGATAGGGGCGCCTGGGAGAAAGCGATCCCACCACGAAGGCACGAAGGACACGAAGGAAGCATGATTCGTTCCGGCCTCGGCAATCCGCTACAGGTCAATCCCGATCAGGGACTCGCTTCCGCCTCTCCCTTCGTGCTCTTCGTGGTTTCTTACGCGGGGTTTTGGATGCGAACCCGAATCAGCAGGTCGGAGCCCGGGCAGAAACACGGCGGGCGCGGATGGCGATTGTCGGGGATCCTCCACCGCCTATCCTCCGCGCATGCCCCCCCAGGAACGGAGCGACTTGTGGGCCAGGATTGACGCCTTCGAATTCGATGCCGAGGGAACGGCGCTGACCTTCGCACGACGGTTGGCTCGCGAGAACGGATGGACGATCGGGCGCGCCCATCGGGTGATTCGGGAGTATCGCCGATTCCTTTACCTGGCGATGACGGCCGGACATTCGGTCACGCCCTCGGACGCGGTGGATCAGGCCTGGCACTTGCACCTGACCTACACGCGATCGTACTGGCATGGGCTGTGCCGGGACGTTTTGCGAGCGCCTCTGCACCACGACCCGACACGCGGTGGGGACGCGGAGGGCGTAAGATTCGAGGACGCCTACGCCCGGACCCGGAATTCCTACGAGGCGGCGTTCGGGGAACCGCCTCCCTCGGATTTGTGGCCCGGATCCGAGGTCCGGTTCGGAAGCGATCTGCGTCATGTGCGCGTCAACCGAGCGACGCACTGGCTCGTGCCGAAGGGAATCCGATGGGGGTGGCGCCCGCGGGGGCCAGCGCTGCCGGGACTCGCTCTCGCGGGGGTCGCCGGCGGGGGCTGCGGTGTCCTGTATCGGACCTATCCATTCTCCCAGGATGGCGGCGCGTTCCTGGTTTGGTTTTCAGTCTTTGCCATCGCCGCCTTTTTAGGGGCCGCCGTTCTTCGCTGGTCTTTGCGCCGCAGTGCTCCGGGACGGTCCATCCTCCCGACCGAGCTGCCCTCCGACCCCTACCTGGTCGCGTTTCTGGCGGGCGGCCAGGCTCGCGCCGTGCAGTCCGCGATCGTTTCGCTCGCGGCCCGCGGCTCCGCACAGGTGATCGAGGGCAAAGGTTTGATCGCGATAGGGCCCAATCCGATCGCCTCGGACGCGCATCCCTTCGAGAAGGCCGTCCACGCGTGTCTCGATCGAGCCCAAGGCCAGAGCGTCCGCGAGTTGGCGCGCGAAACCCGAACGACGGGCGAGGTTCTTCGCGCCGGACTCGAGGAACGGGGCCTTTGGTCGAGCGCCAGCCGCGCGAAACTGGCGACGCGTCTGCCTCTCGCGATCGCCCTGATCGTGCCAGCCGTCGCGGCCTTCCGGACCTTCCAGGGCATATCGACCGGTCATGATTCGGGGTTCATCGGTTTCGGCGCCGTCGTGACGCTGGTGTTGGGATTGGCCCTGTTTGCCCGGCACGCTGGACGCTCGTCAGCGGGCACCGCCGCGCTGAACGAGCTCCGGAGGCGGAATCGCCCTCTTCGCTCGGAACCGGCGGGGCGGCCCGTCGGCGAATCCCAGTCGGGCATGTCGATGCTGCCCTTCGCCGTCGCGCTATTTGGCAGCAGTGTGCTCGCCGGCACCGAACTCAACCCTTTGAGGCGAGCCCTGCGACCGGCGGACACGTCCGCCACCGGCTGCGGGACTTCGTCCGGATGCGGCACGGGCGGCGGCGACGGCGGAGGAGGCGGAGGAGGCTGTGGGGGATGTGGCGGAGGGGACTGAGACCCGTCGGCCGGCATTCCAGCCCGTGACGGATGATCCACGGACAGCCATAGTCACGCACGGCATGTCACTGAGACTGTTCTTTCTCGATTTCCTTCGCAGTCCGCTTCGGATGGGATCCGTGGTGCCTTCGGGTCGGGCATTGGCGCGAGCGATGGTGGATTGTGCGCGGATTAGCCCGGGCCACTCGGTGGTCGAACTCGGCGCCGGAACCGGGGCGTTCACCCAGGCGATCGTGGAGCGCTGTCCGGATTCGACGCTGACGGCTTTCGAAATCAGTCCGGTACTCGGTGAGGTCCTCGTCCGACGTTTCCCGTCCGTGAAGGTGGTCGTCGCACCGGTCGAGGATCTCCCGGCGCTCGCGCCAGGCCTGGGGATCCACCGATTCGACCGGGTGGTGAGCGGCCTGCCATGGGCGGTGTGGGAGCCGGAGCGGCAAGCGGCGGTGCTGGATGCGATCGTCCCCTTCCTTTCTCCCGGTGCGCGATTCGTCACCTTTCACTACGTCCACAGCCGGGCCCTGGGACGGGTGAAGGCCATGGGACGACTCCTTCGGGAGCGCTTCGGCAACGTCACTCAAAGCCCGCCGGTCTGGGCCAACTTCCCACCGGCGTTCGTTCACATCGCGAGTGACCCGCGCCCGTCCCCACGAGCCACGCCGGGTCCCCCTGGTGGCGTCCCCACCGCGGAGGCGCCGCGACCGTTGCAACAATCGGGCGAGGGTTCGGCGACAAGTCGGTGACTGTCGCGAAATCACTGGTCAGCCCTGAGCAGAGGTTGTCCCATCCGGATCGTTGCGCCTTCGGAGACCGCATCGCAAAGCCGGAAGCCCCTTGGGGCGAACACAATGATGGTTGAACCGTGCTCGAACCATCCCAGTTCCTGACCACGACTCACTCCAGAATCGCAGGGAATCTCACTCGGTCCCTTCCAGTGCGGATGCAACAGGGTGTCGATGCAATGCAGGCGGATCGAGGCGACCAGGATGGCCGCCACGGCCACGAGCGCCAGCGGTCTGCCGTCCGGCAGAACCAGGGTCAGCGCGGCTCTTTCATTCCGGCAGAAGAGGCGCTCCACCCGCTTCAGCGCAATCGGGTTCACGTTCCAGGTGTCCCCACTCAGGTAGACGACCTTCGTCACCTTCCCGTCCGCGGGGGCATGAAACCGATGGTACATCGCGGAAGTCAGACGCAGGGTAGCGTAGCAGCCGTCCTGGTAGGGTTCGGCGGCCCGTTCGCTTCCGAAAAGGTCGGAGATCGAATAGGGAAATCCCTTCGCCTGGAACACTCGCCGGCCCCGCACCTCGCCGCACGCCCCGACGATCCCGTCGCAAGGGCTGATAAGCATCCCCTCGGTGGGATCGACGGGCCGCGCGCCTTCGCGCAGTTCCCGGGTGAAACACGCTTGGAGGCTTTCAAAGCGCCGATGCTTCGCCTCGCTCAGGTCGAGGTCGGTGAAGAGCCGCCACACGGCGATCGAGAACCGGGTCAGAATCGGGCTTCGAATCCGGCTGAACCACCCCATCCATCGCGTGGCCAGCCCCCGCGGAATCCGGTTGGTCAGCAGGAAGTTCAGGTCCTCGTTCAGAAGCACCCGATCGCGGAGGCGAACCCGCCCGCGGTTCGTCGCGTCACCCTTCGCTCCCGGCGTTCCCGGGTCCAATCCCGTCGCATCCATATCCATGGTCGATATCCTCGTAAAAGGCGCGGTTCTACTGGGTTCCGCGTCCATTCTCTTCGTTCTCGCGCGGCGCCGCGTTCAGCTTTCCCTGGCGAAGCACCGGTCGCTGGCGGGTCACTCCCGCATGGCGAAGAGGGTCGCCCGACTGATCCCCGGCTATTCCTACGACGAGGCTGAGTTCTTCGCGGCCGACGGCGCCCCGGGGGAAGTGGCCACGCTCCGGCGGGAGGCATTCCGACGCCTCTGCGATCAACTCGCGGAGCGGCATCCCCGTTCGATCGCGGAATCCCGCCAGGCTGGCGAACGGATTTCGGATCTGCGATTCACCCGCGCGTACCGCGTCCCCTTTCCGTTCAGTCAGTATCTGCGGGAGCACCTCCGATTGGGCGGCTTTGTCCAATCGAGCGGCGGGGTGGGAGTCACGGACCTCGACGGTCGCGAGTTCCTGGACCTGACGGGCTCGTACGGCGTGAATGTTTTCGGCTACGACTTCTACAAGGAATGCATGGCCGAAGCCCAGAAACGGGCGGAGCGACTTGGGCCGGTCCTCGGGCAGCTTCATCCCAGCGTGACCTGGAGCGCCGAACGTCTCTGTCGGATCTCCGGCCAGGACGAGGTGTCCTTCCACATGTCCGGCACGGAAGCGGTCATGCAGGCGGTCCGGCTGGCGCGGTACCACACCCGCCGCAAATACATCGTGCGGTTCTGTGGCTCCTATCACGGATGGTGGGACGACGTCCAACCCGGCCCGGGCAACCCGATGCCGCCAGGGAAAACCTACACGCTGAAGGAAATGGATGCGGCGACCCTCAGGGTCCTTCGCAGCCGCAACGACATCGCCTGCGTTCTCGTCAACCCGGTGCAGGCCCTGCATCCCAACCTTCCCGCGCCCGCGGACTCGACCCTGGTCGCCAGCGGTCGGAGCGCGCGTTTCGACAGGGCGGCGTACACCGCCTGGTTGAAGAGTCTCCGTGAAGTCTGCACCGCGCGCGGCATTGTCCTGATCCTGGACGAGGTTTTCACCGGATTCCGCCTGGCCCCGGGCGGGGCGCAGGAGTACTTCGGCGTCCGGGCCGACCTCGTGACCTACGGCAAGACGCTGGGAGGCGGCTTCCCCATCGGGGCCCTCTGCGGACGGCGCGACCTGATGAAGCGCTTCCGGGAGGACCGCCCCTTGGACCTCTGTTTCGCGAGGGGAACCTTTAATTCGCATCCTTATGTCATGGCGGGCATGCAGGTCTTCCTCGAGCGCCTGGAGACGCCGCGAATCCAGGAAGGGTACCGGAACCTCGAAGAACGCTGGAACGAACGCGCCCGAACCCTGAACTCGCTGCTGAGCGACGCCGGCTTGCCGGTTCGCGCCGAGAACCTTTCCACGGTGTGGACGATTCTCTACACCCGCCCTTCGAGATACAATTGGATGCTTCAATTCTACCTGCGGGCCGAAGGCCTGGCCCTCAGCTGGGTGGGAACCGGCCGCCTGATCTTCAGTCTGAACTTCACCGAGGCGGAGTTTCGCGACGTCGCCGCGCGGTTCGTTCGCGCGGCGACCGCCATGGAGCGGGATGGCTGGTGGTGGAAGCACCCCGACCTGACGGACCGGAGCATTCGCCGCGGACTCCTCCGCGAGGCGTTCGTTCGGCGATTCCAAGCCGCCCGCCGCCGACAGGAACCCGGGCGGCAGGCTCGGGTGGGATCCAACGACGCTCAATGCCCCTTCCTGACGTGAAGCATCGGATCCATCAGCTCGCCGCGGAGCAGCGCCAAAGGCGAGCGCCAGTACATCATGATGTCGTGGAATGGGTCGGTGAGAATCTTGACCATCCACACAAGGCCGGTTTTGAAGTCCCTCAGGATGAAAAGGTGAACGGTCCGGAAGAGAAGGGCGCCCACGCCGATCACCAGCCAGATCATCCCGAGATCGTGAAGGAACCCGGGGAACCCCGGGGTCGGCCGGATGAACCCGAAGAGGGACGGACTGAGATAAAGGAGAACGGGAGCCGCCGCCCAAAGTGACATGAGCGCCACCTTCCTGGATAGGTTGTAACCGACCTTGATGTCCTCTTTGTGTTCGTGGGTCGCCTCGTTGATCTTGTCGTAGTCGCGCGGCTCGAAGAAGAAGTGGCCGGCCTGGCGTGTCGTCATCGAGACTCCCCATGCGACAAGCGCGGCCAGCGCGGGATCCACGAACAACAATCCATAGGCCACGAGGAAGCTGATGGCGCTGATGAAGTGCAGGGACTGGTTGATCCGTGAGTGATGGTAGTAGCGATGGTCGTCCCAGCGCTGGATTCGAAGGTTCTCCAGGAATGAATTCACGGTGGGTCTTTCGATGGTGGGTTGGTGTTGGGTTCCGGATTCGGATTCGTACCGGCTCGGCGGCATCATGAACTCCCGAATTCATTCTCGTGTGACGGTCGTGTGCCGTGATCGGAAGATTTTCGCGCGGCAATGGACAGTCTCCGGCTGGCAAGGTATGCCCTCCAGTGTGTCGAACCCGACCGCTTGCACGTCCTCGAACCCGGTCGAACCCTACTACGCGGGAAGACCTCTTCGAATCGCCGTGGTCACCGAAACGTACCCGCCCGAGGTCAATGGCGTGGCCATGACCGTCGCCAGCGTCGTTCGCCGCCTTCTCGAAAACGGTCATGAAGTGCAGCTCGTCCGACCTAGACAGCGCGAATCGGCGGGCGCGGCCGGCGGCGAGCGCGGGTTCCCAGGTTTCACGGAGACCCTGACGCGCGGGTTTCCGATCCCCCGGTATCCCGGGCTCCGCATGGGGTTCCCCGCGAAACGCCGCCTCACGACGGGATGGGACAGACTCCGCCCGGACGTCGTGCATATCGCGACCCCCGGACCCCTCGGCTGGTCCGCGCTGCGCGCCGCGGAGGCCCGGGGAATCCCCACGGTTTCGGAGTTCCGGACGAATTTCCACAGCTACTGCAGTCACTACGGCATCGGGCCGTTGCGCGGCATGGTCGTCTCCCATCTGCGGCGGTTCCACAATCGCACGGCCCGGACGTTGGTTCCGACGGCGCGACTGGGCCACGAACTCGCGGCCGAAGGCTTCGAGAATCTCGCGGTGGTCGCCCGGGGTGTGGACGCGGCGCGCTTCAATCCGGTCCATCGCTCCGAGGAACTCCGACGCGAATGGGGCGCCTCGCCCGAGACCCTGGTGGTCATCGGGGTGGGTCGCCTCGCGATGGAAAAGAACCTCGGACTCCTCGGAGCGGCGTTCGACCGCATCCGCTCGGTTCGCCCCGAAACCCGGCTCGTCCTGGTCGGCGACGGACCCGCGCGGGAGATGATCCGGGGACGCTGCCCGAGCGCGGTCTTCGCGGGGAACCGACTCGGCGCCGATCTCGCGCGCCACTACGCCTCCGCCGATCTGTTCCTGTTTCCCAGCCTCACCGAGACGTTCGGGAACGTCACGATCGAGGCGATGGCCAGCGGCCTTCCCGTCCTCGCGTTCGACTACGGAGCCGCCCACGAATTGATCCGTTCCGGCCGGAACGGATGGGTGGCGACGAAGGGCGACGAAACCGCCTTCCTACGCCTGGCCAGCGAGGCGGCCGGCGACCTCGACCGGATTCGACGGCTGGGCGCGGCCGCGCGCGAGGACGCACGCCCTCGGGGCTGGGATTCGATCGTCCGCCAGCTTGAGGACCAGTATCGCGACGCGCTCGCGCTGGCCGCGGCCCGCAACCCGGACGTGATCGTCCGCCCGGAGGACACGGGTCCCCAACCCTACTTCGACGTTCCCGAGGCCTCGGTAGCGGACTGAGTCAGATCCGGAGCCAGGGGTCTTCCCCGGCCACCACCGAACCCCAGTCCAATTTTCCCGGCCCATCGCGGCAGGAAACCGCGCCACAGATCCCCCGAGTAGATCGCGCTCGGCAACACTTCGCACTCGGCCCAGCACCCGGGGCATTGCCGAACCCACTCCCGCTGGAGGACGCCCTCGCTTCCAAACCAGACGTCGTGAAACGATTGGCGGCGCAGGTTCCCTATCACGCGCCCATTGAACTGGCAGGTGGGCACATCGCCGTTGGGTAGGATGCGCAGGTGGGAGTTCAACGCCACACAGGCCGGGTTGGGTTCCCCGACCCCATCCAGGATCCGATGCCGGATCCCGTCGAGGTAGTACCTCCGCGCCGCCCGCTCATGGAACGGAAGACTCCTCGAATCCGCCCGCGCCTCCTCCACCAGCTCCCCGACCCTTTCGGGCGTCAGCTTTCCGAACGTCGCGAACTTGCCCGCCGCCCTCGGCGCCACGTTGATCCCGTTCGCAACGCTGTACGTCGCGCTGACGTCATAGGCGAGCACGACCTGGTTGCGGATCCCAAGAGGTCGGAGGAACTCCCGCAGCAACCGGTACTGTTCGACACCCTCCTCGTCGACGACGGTCTGATTCACCGACAGATGGAGCCGGAGTTCCTCCCGGCGGGGTGCCAGCGCCTTGAGTGCCGCCACGGCGGAGTCGAAGGCGGTGGCCCGACCCCGGATCTGGTTGTGCTTCTCCCGCAGCCCGTCCATCGAGATCAGCAGCCTGAGCGGGACCGACCGCGAACGGTTCTCGCAGAATCCCACGATGCGATCCGTGAGAAAACCGTTCGAGGTGATGTGGATCACCAGCGGCCGCAGCTTCGCCGCGGTCAGGTTCGAGATCTCGACCAGGTCCGGTCGCACAAACGGCTCACCCCCCGAGAGGCGGACCGCGTCCATCCGGGGCAGCTGATCGTAGACCCCCGAGAGCTCTTCCAGCGTCAGGTCGTCCGGGGACGGCTTTCGCCAGGAGTCACACATGATGCACCGGGCATTGCAGGTGAACGTCACCAGGTAGGTGAGAAACCTGGGGAGGGTGCGGCGCCCCATCCGGGTGCGAACGACATCCACCGCGTAATCCGCGAGCCTCATAGCGTCAAAGGGCAACCCGATCGGCCTGTTCAACCCGGTCGACCCGGGAGGATTTCCATTCCCGCCCGGGAACGGCGCCGGGGGCAGGCAGGTGACGTTCCATGACCTGCAGGGTTGCGGGGAGGCCGTCGAGACGACCCGCGCGGATCCCGCGTCGGTAGTCATCCACGCGATCGAGGAAATCCCGAAGCGCGTTCTCCGTCACCCGCTCCAGGTCCAGCCAATCGCCCGCGCCGGTTCGCTTCAGAAAATGGGCGTTGATGTACTGCTCGAAATTCCGCGCCTCGGGCATCGCGAAGACGGGCTTCCGGAGATACAACGCCTCACCCACGACCTGGTTGCCCGCCGTGGATAGGAGCGCGTCGCATCCCGCCAGGTCCTCGAGGAACCGCTCCTCGTCCACGGCGCGGAAGCGGAGCCGGCCGACCGTGGGCCGCTCCCCGAGTCCGTAGACGACCACCTCGCGTCCGATGGCGTTCAGCGCCTCGAGGAATCCCCTTCCGGCGAATCGCCTCAGATACGCCACCAGATACCGGCCATGGCTTGGACGGGCGGCCCGGATCTCGCCCCGCAACATGACTCCGACCTGAGTGGTCGCGACACACGACCGCCGGAGCGGAGGGAAGTAGAAGGAGGACACAACGGTCTCACGCTGCCCTTGGAAATAGGCGCGGACGATCGCCGCCATGAAAAAGGCGCGGAGACGGAGCCTTCTTGGCAGGCTGGATAGGTCGTAAGTGGTGAGAAAATGCTGATGATCGACGCTCAGAAACGGGACGCCGTGCCGTCGCGCGGCGCGCGGCAGGACCGGCTCGAAGTCGCTGACGACGAGATCCGGCCTGTGTTCGAGAAACTCCCTCGACAAGGCTTCGCACTCCTCGGGCAGCCGCCGGACGAAATCCATCGCGCGAAGGGCGGTTGCGGTGAAATCCAGTCGGCGGTTCGGGGAGTAGTGAAACCGAAGGCCGGCGATGCGTCGCACCCGGACGTCCGTTTGGTCGTACAAGGGCGCGAGGAATGAGAACGCCTCGCCCGAGGCGAAGACGGTGATGTCATGCGCCGCGCGGAGAGCCTCGACCTGCGCCCGGACGCGGGTCGCGTGCCCTCGCCCTTCCCCCGAAACACCGAAGAAGATGTTCGCCATGATTTGGACTCCATCCTCCCACGCCTCGTCCGGACACGGGGAGCCTGGCCTGCGCATCGTGATGCCGGGCGATCGCCGCTTCGGCCGGGCGAACGCCCCCTGCACTCGCCGCCCATGGTATGGGCATCCCGGGCGGGCAACAATGGCCGGTCATGTTACAGGTGGACTTCGGCGTCGACGCCAAGCCGTCGCCCGGCTGTCACGCGGCACCCCAGGGCGCCCGCATCCACCCTGATCTCCGGATAGGGGCGCCTGGGAGAAAGCGATCCCACCACGAAGGCACGAAGGACACGAAGGAAGCATGATTCGTTCCGGCCTCGGCAATCCGCTACAGGTCAATCCCGATCAGGGACTCGCTTCCGCCTCTCCCTTCGTGCTCTTCGTGCGCTTCGTGGTTTCTTACGAGGGGTTTTGGGATCCACCCGGTGGTTTGACTTTTTGGCGCGGCCTCCCACCCTTCCCTCCCATGACACGCAGGCATTTCGCGGGAATCGCAACCTTGGGATTGGCCATTCTCCTTCAACACGCCCCCACCTTCGAAGCCCGCGCCGCCGACGCCCCGAAGCCCTTTCAGGTCAGCTCACTGCATTTCACCCAGCCGCCCTCGTGGGAATCGGTGCCCACCCAGTCCTCGATGCGAAAAGCCGTCCTGAAGGTGCCCAACAAAGCCGGCGATCCCGGTGAGGTGATCTTCTTCCACTTCGGCCCCGGCGGCGCCGGAGGCACCCAGGCCAACGTCGATCGCTGGTTCCGCCAATTCCGCGAGCCCAAGGACCAGATCAAGGCGCGGACCGAGGAATCCAAGGTCGGCAACATTAAGCTCACCTATGTGTCCGCCG
Source organism: Limisphaerales bacterium (assembly GCA_050250555.1). Classification (GTDB taxonomy): domain Bacteria; phylum Verrucomicrobiota; class Verrucomicrobiia; order Limisphaerales; family CAIMTB01; genus CAIMTB01. The sequence goes on along the minus strand of JBFWOK010000009.1, from coordinate 18,643 downwards.
AAGGAACGTACATGAGCGGAATGCCCGGCGGTCCCCAGACACCCAAGCCCGGCTACGGACTCCTGGGCGCCATCATCGAAGACCCGGCCGGCAGCATCTTCATCCGCTTCACGGGACCCAAGGACCTCCTTGCCACCAGCACGGCGGAGTTCAAGAAAATGGTCGAAACCGCCAAGTAGGATGTCCGCCGGCGCCTTCGGAAGGATGACGGATGACGGATGACGGATGACGGATCGCGGATCGGCCGGAATAATCTCGGCCCCGGCCCCGGCGTCGGCCTCCGTTTCCCACGTCGCCCGACGGGCGGGTGGTGTTCTCCGAAGAGTCCTGATTCCATTTTTCTCAGCAGCCTTGGTTTGACAACGGATCAGCCGAACCGTATCAGTCCCACGTCCTACCCGCACCGAAGAAGCTCCCGCTTCTCCACCCCACCGCAGCGCGGGTAAGCCAAGGAAACCGCACACATATCATCGGTGTCGTACTAGGGTCCGCGCCCCAGCCGGGGCGCTGATGGTGGTGGCACGGTCCGTCCGCTCGCTTCCCTTGCGGAGCCTGGGGTGTGATTCGTACTCCCATCCTACCGAGCACGGAAACGGCTTAAGCCGGGCGGATTACACGCCTGGTTCCAGTCTTCGCCCCCATCACCGGGGAGTCTCCGTGCCTTCGCGCCTCCTTAGTCGTTGCCGCCCGATCTGTGTCCATCGGACAACAATCACAATCTCCGCCAGCGTCGGTCCGGCCTTCCAGCCGGACCAACGCCGGCTGCCATCAACTGAGAATCCAGAAGTAACATGAGAATCCAGAAGATATTCATCGCCGCCGGAGTACTGGCCATGACCCACCATATCCAAGCCTCCTCGGTGGTTTACTACAACCTGACCAATCCACTCAATTTCTACATCGGCGGCTTTCCGTATGTCGAGGCCGCCGATGAAATCCAGCTGGATCCAGGTCCACGCTATTTCGACGGTTCCAGGATTGCCTACTACGGAGCCAATTTCGACGGCGACGAAACACTGACATTGTCCATCTACAACATGGACGGACCGCCGAATTCCGAAAGCTTCGGATTCAACACTCCGGGCACCGTCCTTTTCAGCCAGACCGTGCCCATTTCCGCCGCCGCGGTCGGGCTCGCCGAGTTCAGTGATCCCACGGGGACGGTTCTGCTGCCCGACGTCGTCGCCATCGGCATCGCCTTCGGCGGCGTCGATTTTGACGCGTCCGAGGGTGGCAACGACGCGGGCCCGCTGATCTACGATCCTCCGATCGTCGGTTCGAGTTACTCCGATTACTGGATTCGCGGATTTCCCAATCCCGAGGATCCCTGGGCACTCTACACCTACGGCGAGGATCCGAACGCCAATTTCGGCATCGAGATCAGTGTCTCGGCCGACGGCGACGACGACGGGGTCTCGGACTCGGCGGACAACTGCCCCACGACGGCAAATGCGGATCAGGCCGACACCGATGGCGACGGTCTCGGTGACGCCTGTGACGGATGCCCAGACGGTCCGGGCAGCGACGCCGATGGCGATGGAGTCTGCGACGGAGTCGATGCTTATCCCAATTCCCGGGATGTCGGCGGAACCGTCCACGTCGGCGGCTGCGACACCGGCGTCCCGAACGCCGTGTTCCCCGACGGGAGCACGATGAGTGATCAGATCCACGCGATTCAGGTCGGCGCCCGCAATCACGGGCAGTTCGTCAGCGGGGTCGCCAAGCTTCGGAACGCGTGGCGGAAGGACGGATCCCTGACCCTCGGTGAGTCCCAGGCGATCCAGAACTGCGTGGCCCACAAGGCCAGCCTGTAATCGGACCGCATCCCACGGGCGGGCTCATGGCAACGCGCGGCGGGTCGCACCACGGGGATCACAATCCGGCCTCCTAGCACTTCGCACGGAATCGCCGGGTGTGCCGGTCGCGCATTGAACTGATCTCGCGGGATTCCAAGGCGTCCTCTCCGATTGGGGAGGACGCCTCTCTTTCTCCGGGAACGTCCGGGAACAGGGACCTTCGTCATTCCGTTGGGGGCCCTGCATCGAACCGGTGGGCGGTTGTCCCGAGGATTGCCAAGCCCGGGGACTTGGCGAGAATCACGCCACGTCCATGAGCCAAGCCGCTTCCGCGTCGCCACCCCGCCCCGCTTCATTTCCCGAGGAACGCATCCTTCTCGGACCCGGACCCAGCCCGGTTCCCCAGCGGATCCTCCGGGCCATGGGAGCGCCCACCCTGGGCCATCTCGACCCCCAGTACGTCGGGATCATGGACGAGACCTGCGCCATGCTCCGCGAGGTGTTCCAGACCCGGAACCCCCTGACTTTTCCCGTGAGCGGCACGGGAATGGCCGGGATGGAATGTCTCGCCGTGAATCTGATCGAACCCGGCGACGAGGTGATCGTGGGTGTCAACGGCGTCTTCGGCGGTCGGATGAAGGATGTGATGGAACGTTGCGGCGCCACGGTCCACACCGTCGAAGCCGCCTGGGGCGAAATCATCTCCCACGAATCGATCGCCGCCGCCCTCGATCAACACCCCAAAACCCGCCTCGTGGGCATCGTCCATGCCGAGACCAGCACCGGCGCCCACCAACCGATCGCCGGCCTCGCCGATATCGTCCACGGCCGGGGCGCGCTGTTGCTCGTCGACGCCGTGACAAGCCTCGGCGGCCACGAATTGAAGGTGGACGACTGGGGCATCGACGCGATCTACAGCGGGACCCAGAAATGTCTGAGCTGCCCCCCCGGATTGTCCCCGGTCAGTTTCGGGGAACGCGCGCTGGCGCGGATGGACGCCCGCAAGACCAAACCTCAGTCGTGGTACCTCGATGTCTCGATGTTGAGGAAGTACTACCTCGGCGGCGGCGGCGGAGGCGGCGGCCGGGTCTACCACCACACGGCTCCGATCAACATGACCTACGCCCTGCGGGAGGCGCTGGCGATCGTTCTCGAAGAAGGCCTGCCACAACGGATCGCCCGTCACGAAGCCATGCATCGGCGGCTCCGGACAGGTCTCGAAGCCATGGGCCTCGCCTACATCCCGAAACACTCCCTCCACACCCTGAACTGCATCTCCATTCCCGCCGGCGCGGACGACGCCGGAGTGCGACGGCGCCTGCTCGCGGAGTACGGGATCGAAATCGGAGCCGGTCTGGGCGTGATGGCCGGCAAGGCCTGGCGCATCGGACTCATGGGCCATGGATCGACCGTCCGCAACGTCGACCTCGTCCTGACCGCGCTCCGGGAGATTCTCCGCTGACCTGGAGAGGGATACGCGCATGCGGGCCGACCGGCTTCAGGAACTGGCAGCCCTCCTGCCCGCGGACCGCTGGTTGACCCGGCCCGAGCAACTGACGCCCTACGAGAGCGACGGGTTGACCGCCTTCCGCGCCCGCCCGCTCGCGGTCGCCGTTCCCGAGAGCGCCGACGAAGTCGTCGAACTGGTCCGGGCCTGCCACCGCAACGAAATCCCATTCGTCGCCCGCGGCAGCGGCACCAGTCTCTCCGGCGGATCCCTTCCCGTGGAAGGCGGCATCGTCATCGCGCTGAACCGTCTCAACCGCATCCTCCGCCTCGACCCAGCCCTGCGGATCGCGGTGGTGGAACCGGGCGTCGTCAATGCCCAGGTCTCCCAGGCGGCCGCGCCGCACGGGCTCCTTTACGCGCCGGATCCGTCGAGCCAGACGATCTGCACCGTGGGAGGCAACGTCGCGTTCAACTCCGGCGGCGCCCACTGCCTCAAGTACGGCATGACGTCCAACCACGTCCTCGGCCTCCACGCCGTCCTCGCCACCGGCGAATGCGTCCGCTGGGGCGGCGCCAGCCGCGAATCCGTCGGCCCCGACTGGTGCGGCCTGTTCACGGGAAACGAAGGCCTCTTCGGGATCGCGCTCGAAATCACCCTCCAGCTTCTTCCCAAACCGGAGCGGTACCACACGGTCCTCGCCGGCTACCGCACCCTCGACCAGGCCGGTGATGCCGTCGCCGCCATCGTGGCCAGCGGCCTCCTTCCTGGTGCCCTGGAGATCATGGACGCCCTCGCCCTCGAAGCCGCCGCCGCGGCGGTTCATGCCGATTACCCTCCCGGCTGCGAAGCCGTCCTCATCGTCGAACTCGAAGGACCCCGCGAAGTGGTCGAAGCCGACCGGGCGCGCCTCGAACGGATCCTCACGGACAGTCGGCCCGTCGAAATGCGCCCCGCCCGCGACGCCGCGGAACGCCTCGCGATCTGGAAGGGCCGCAAGTCGGCTTTCAGCGCGGTCGGCCGAATCTCACCCGATTTCCTGGTCCAGGACGGCGTGGTGCCCCGGCGGCGCCTTGGAGAGGCGCTCCGCCGGATCGTCGAGATGTCGCGCGAAGCCGGGCTGCGCTGCGCCAATGTGTTCCACGCCGGCGACGGCAACCTCCACCCGCTGATCCTTTTCAACGGTCGCGAACCCGGCGCCCTCGAACGGGCCGAGACCCTCGCCGGCCGGATCCTTCGCATGTGCGTCGAAATGGGTGGCTCCCTGACCGGAGAGCACGGCATCGGCGTCGAGAAACGCGATCACCTTCCCGACATGTTCAAGCCCGACGAAATCGATTGCCTGAAGCGCGTGCGCTCCGCTTTCGATCCGTTGGGCATCGCGAACCCGGGCAAGATGTTCCCGGGTCCCGGCGCACCGGCGCTGGCCCGCCCCGGATTGCACCCCCTCGAAGCCGCCGGAGTCATCTCCCGGGAATGAACCCCGTCCTCGCTCCATCGAACCCCGACGAACTCGCCGAGGCGGTGTTGCGCCATCCAAGGGTGATTCCGGTCGGCGGGACCACCAAACCCCGCCTCACCGTCAGCTCGGCGGCCCCTGATGCCGTTCCGATCAGCACCCGGCGCCTCAACGGCCTCGTCGAATACGATCCCAGCGAATTCACGTTCACCGCCCTCGCCGGTTCGCCCGTGCGCGAAGTCGCCCGCGCCCTCGCCGAACGGGGGCAATACCTTCCCTTCGACCCGATGCTTTCCGACGCCGGCGCCACCCTGGGCGGAACCATCGCCTCCGGCCTGAGCGGACCCGGACGGTTCCGATTCGGCGGAATCCGCGATTTCCTGATTGGCGTGCGATTCGTCGACGGCGCCGGCCGTCTGCTTCGGCTGGGGGGCAAGGTCGTGAAGAACGCCGCCGGTTTCGACGTTCCGAAGTTCCTCGTAGGAAGTCTCGGCCGGTGGGGAGTCCTGGCGGAAGTCACCTTCAAGGTGTTTCCGAAGCCCGAAGCCTGGCGCACGGTCGCGCTCCACGCGACCGACCTCCGGGACGCCGCGCGGATTCTCCACGAGATTTCCGTGAACCGCTGGGAACTGGACGCGCTGGATGTCCCCCCGACCGGGGACCGCCTTCTCGTGCGATTCGGCGGCCCCGGCGAATCCCTGGCTCCGCGCGCCCGCGAAATCCTGGAACGCTGGCCCGGGGAAGTCCTGTCCGAACCCGAAGCGGACCGCGCCTGGTCGGACCTCGCCGAGTTCCGATGGGCGCATCCCGGAGGTCGACTGCTCAAGGTGCCGCTGACCCCGGATCGAATGTCCGTTCTGCGCGAGGCCTTCCACCGGATCGGCGATGTCCGGGTTCACTTCAGCGCGGGCGGCCACGTGGCGTACGTCTCCACCGCGCCCGACGCCGACCCCGCCCCGATCGCCGTCGCGCTGGAATCCAGCGGAGACATCGGACTCGCGTTGCGGGGCGCGGGACCCCTTTGGTGGGGTGCCCGTCCGAAAACCGAGATCGAGTCCGCGGTCCGAACCGCGCTGGATCCGATGAACCGTTTCGTGCCGATGGAAGGGTGACCGACGCGCGATGCTCCACGAAATCCCAGCCGAAGAACACGGCCCCCTCGGCGGTCCCATGTCGCACGCCATCGAGACGTGCGTGCACTGCGGTTTCTGCCTCGCGGCCTGTCCGACCTACCAGGAGCTCGGCCAGGAGATGGATTCCCCGCGGGGCCGCATCATCCTGATGAAGGAGGTGCTCGAAGGCCGCCTCGCCTGGGATTCCGCCCGGGTGCACATCGATCGGTGCCTCGGCTGCCTGGCCTGCGAACCCGCCTGCCCCAGCGGCGTGCCCTACCGGAATCTCATCAGCCCGTTCCGCGCGCTGACCCGGAACCGGTTCCAGCGAACCGCGTCCGAGAAGGTTCGCCGCTGGCTCACTTCCCACACCGTCCCGTACCCTTCCCGATTCCGCGCGACCGCGACTTTGGGACGGTGGTTTCGCCATGTGCCTGGCCTGGTTCCGGCCTGGATGCGGCCCATGCTCGACCTGATTCCCGCCACACTTCCTCCGGGCCGGCGCTGGCCCGCCGTCGTGCCGGCTCAAGGGGAACGCCGCGCCCGGGTCGGACTGCTCCTCGGTTGCGCCCAAAGGGTCCTCGATCCCGACATCAACGCCGCCACCATCGACGTCCTCACCCGAAACGGCGTCGAAGTCCACCTGCCTCCCCGCCAGACCTGCTGCGGTGGACTCGCCTGGCACACCGGCGATCAGACCTCGGCCGCCCGGTTCGCCCGTGCGAATCTCGACGCATTCCCGGCTGACCTCGATGCCGTCCTCACCAACGCGGCCGGGTGCGGCTCCGCGATGCACGAGTATCCGCTCATCCTGACGGGCACGGCCGACGCCCATCGCGCCGAGGATTTCCGGAAAAAGGTCCTCGACGTCAGCGTCTTTCTGGTCCGCCTCGGACTTCGAACCGCCCCCCGCGGGTTCGGACACCCGCGCCGGATCGTCTACCAGGACGCGTGCCACCTCGCCAACGCCCAGGGAGTCCTGGCCGAACCCCGCGCGTTGCTCGGCCAGATCCCGGACGTCGAAGTCGTCGAGCCCGCCAACCCTCATCTCTGCTGCGGAAGCGCCGGCACCTACAACCTCGATCAACCCGAGATCGCCGCGTCGTTGGGCGAACAGAAAGCCCGCGCCCTGCTCGCAACCGGCGCCGACCTCGTCGCCAGCGGCAACATCGGGTGCATCACCCAGTTGAAGTCGCATCTCGCTCGCCTGGGAGCATCGCTTCCCGTCCGACACACGCTTCAGATCCTGCGCGACGCCGACCTTTCCCCATGAATCGAGTTTTCCTCACGGAGGCGCGGCAACACGGAGATCGGAGAACGGACCCTTCCCCGCTCCGCGCCTCCGAGCCTCCGTGGGATGCCCCGCCGGGTTCAGGGTCCCAAGACCTGTCTGGACTTCGGAAAACCTTCAGTTTCTTCAATCAAGGCACGAACCCATGGAACCGCCGCTGATCTGGTCCCAGAACTACGCGCCCCTCGGCAGCGTCGGGTTGTCGGCGCTCGTGGCGCTTCTCCCGGTGGTGACCTTGCTCGGCCTTCTCGCGTTTTGGCATGTACGCGCCCAGATCGCGGCGCTCGCTGGATTGCTCGTCGCCGGCGCGCTCGCCATCGGCGTGTACCACATGCCCCCGCTCCTGACCTTCGCGTCGGCCGCGTACGGCGCCGCGTTCGGCCTCTTCCCAATCGGTTGGATCATCGTGAACGCGCTGTTCATCTACACGCTCTCGGTGGAAACCGGCCAGTTCGCCGTCCTTCAACGCCAGGTCGCCGGGGTCTCCGGCGATCGCAGGGTCCAGGCGCTGCTCATCGCGTTCAGTTTCGGCGCTTTCATCGAAGGCGCCGCCGGCTTCGGCGCGCCCATCGCCATCTCCGGAGCCCTCCTGATCGGACTCGGATTCCGCCCGCTCGAAGCCGCCAAACTCGCCCTGATCGGAAACACCGCGCCCGTCGCCTACGGGGCGCTCGGCACCCCCCTCATCACCCTCGCCCGAATCACCGACCTCGACCTCGGCGCGTTGAGCGCCATGGTCGGCCGGCAACTGCCCTTCTTCTCCGTGCTGGTCCCGTTCTGGCTGATCTGGGCCCAGGCCGGTTGGCGCGGCATGAAGGAAGTCTGGCCCGCCTGCCTCGTGACCGGTGTCAGCTTCGGAATCACCCAATACGTCGTCAGCAATCATCACGGACCCTGGCTCGTCGACATCATCGGCGCCCTCGTGTCCATGGGGTCCCTCGTGGTGTTCATGCGCTTCTGGAAACCCCGCCGAATCGAATCCGCCGCCACCGAGGCTGACTCGCCCACACCAGCGACCGCCCTGGTTTCCACGCCGCCGCCGCCCGCGACCGACACCCCGTGGCGCGCCTGGATCCCCTGGGTTCTGCTTTCGGTCTTCGTCTTCCTCTGGGGCCTGCCGGCCGTGAAGAATCTGCTCAACGGCGTTTTCACCCTGAGTCTCGAGGTTCCCTGGCTCCACAAGGCGGTCCTCCGGGTCCCGCCCGTGTCGCCCGCACCCGAAGCCGAGTCCGCGGTTTTCGCCTTCAACGCGCTCTCGGCCACCGGAACGGCCCTCCTCTGTGCCGGCGTGGTCGCCGGCTTCGCTCTCGGAGTCGGGCCGCGCCGATTGCTGGCGCTGTATTGGACCACGTTGAAGCGTCTGCGCGCCTCGCTGCTCACCATCGCGCTCATGCTGGCCCTCGGGTTCACCACGCGCTACAGCGGCACGGACACCACCCTCGGCCTGGCCCTGGCTTCCACAGGGTTCCTGTTCCCATTTTTCTCGCCGCTCATCGGCTGGCTCGGCGTGGCCCTGACCGGCAGCGACACGTCGGCGAACGTGCTCTTCGGCAACCTTCAAAGGGTGACCGCGCTTCAGTTGGGTCTCTCACCCATCTTGATGGCGGCCTCGAACAGCTCGGGGGGCGTCATGGGCAAGATGATCGACGCCCAAAGCATCGTCGTCGCCAGCGTCGCCACCGGCGGTCACAAGGACAGCCCCGACGCCGGCACCATCCTGCGGTCCGTCTTCTGGCACAGCCTTGCCCTGGCCGTCCTCATGGGAATACTCGTCCTCGTCCAGGCCTACCTCTGGAAAGGCGTCGTCCCGGCGCCGTGAAGCCGACCTGGTCAATCTCCCGGGGAGACTCACCACCTCTCCCGACTCCTCTCCATCCGTGTGATCCGTGTATTCCGTGGTTGAAATCGCGATTTCCAGACCGAATCTCCCAATCCACCCTTCATCACCCATGAATCCCAGGGTTCCACTCGCGCTCTCGATCGCCGCCAATGTCATCTTCCTCGCGTACCTGCTCCGCCCCATTCCTCCCGTCCCCGCGCCCACGGCGGCCACGCCTCCCACGACGAGGTCCGCCGCCTCCCCCGAAGCGGCCCCCGAACCCGCCTTGGCCGCGTCGCCAGCCGTCATCACCCAGGCCACCGGTCGCAAGTTCAACTGGGAACAGGTCGAATCCGCGGACTACCGGCAGTACATCCAGAACCTCCGGTCCATCGGGTGCCCCGACGAGACCATCCGCGACATCATTCTCGCCGACGTCAACAAGCTCTACGAAGCGAAGAGGAAGGCGATTCGGACCGGCACCCGGAAGTTCGAGTACTGGAAGCCGGGCAATCCCATGGCGAGCATGCTCGGCGATCCGGAAACCCTTCGCCAGATGCGCGCCTTGGAGGAGGAAAAGCTCAAGGTGCTCACCGACCTCGGGATCCAGCCGGATTCGATGAACCAGATGATGGCCGTCACCGGGGGCAATTCGATGGACTCGATGTTCGACTTCCTACCCGAATCGAAGCGGGTCGAGGTCGCGCGGCTCATGACGGAGCAGCAGCAGAAGATGGCCGAATCCATGAAGGACGGCGCGCCGGACCCCTCGGACATCATGAGAATGCAGCAGGCGACCGAGGACTCCCTGCGCGCCACGCTGACTCCGGAGGAGTTCAAGGATTACCAGCTTCGCTTCTCCATGACGGCCAACATGCTGCGCCAGCAGATCACCGGATTCGACCCCTCGGAGGAGGAGTTCCTGAAAGTCTTCGAGCTGAAGGAGGCGTTCGACCGCGAGTATTCCCCGTTCGGAATGTCGAACGAAACGGAGGCCGAACAGGCCCGGCGCATGGAGGCGCAGTCGAAGCTCAACGAAACGCTCCGCGAAACCCTGGGACCCGAACGGTATGCGGACTACGAACGCGCCCAGGATTACAGCTATCAACAGCTCCATCAGATCACGCGAAAGGCGGAACTCCCGACCACCGTCGCCAATGATGTCTACGCCATGAAGCAGGCCGCCGAGCGGCAGGCCCAGCAGATCCGGTCCGACTCCCACCTTTCATCGGAGCAGCGTTCCGCCGCGTTGACGGCGATCCGGGCCGAAACGGAGCGTTCCATCCAGCAGACCCTCGGCGACCAGGCCTGGGAACAGTACAACCGCCCCAACAACACCTGGTGGCTCCGCGGAATCTCAGCGAACCCACCCCAGTCGACCGCTCCGAACGTCATCCACGACTCCGTCATCGTCGCCCCGACCCCTTGACCCTGGCAGCCCCCGTCAGGAAGGGCTTTCTTTGGCCTTCCAACCCCGTTAAGCAATCGGCGTGCCGTCACCGAATCGCAGCGGGGAGCTGGTCTTGCGCGGAATCGCCGCGTCCCCCGGCGTTTCCCGGGGGCGCATCTACATCCTGACCGACGCCCCGGCTGGAATCGATTCGCGCACCCTCGACGAATCCGAGATCGAACCGGAAATCGAGCGCCTCGGACAGGCCCTCGTCGACACCCGCCTCGAAGTCCAGAGCCTCCAGCGACGTCTCGCCGAAGGCATAGGCTTCAAGGACGCCGCCATCTTCGAGGTCCACCTCCTCATCCTCGAGGACCCCGTCCTTCTCAACGAGTCCTCGCGCAGGATCCGCGAACAGTATGAGACCGCGGGCGCCGCCTTCGGCGCGGTCGCCCGCCAATACGTCGAGATGCTCGGCGCCCTCGACGACCCGTTTTTCCGGGAACGCGCCGCCGACATCCGCGACGTCACGCAGCGCGTGCTCCATCGGCTCTCCGGCGGACCCGGTCCCACCCGCCCGCCCACGCTTCACGAACCGGTCATCATCGTCAGCCACGACCTGACCCCGTCGATGACCGCCCAGTTGGATCGCCGGTTCGTCCTTGGCTTCGCCACCGACGTCGGAAGCCGCACGTCCCACACCGCCATCCTCGCCCGGTCCCTCGGCCTCCCGGCCGTCGTCGGCCTTCACACCATCAGTTCGACGGTCCTTCCCGGCCAGCCCGCGCTTCTCGACGGCCACACGGGATCGATCTTCATCAATCCCACCGACCAGACGCTCTTCGAATACGGCCAACTGGCCCGACGCCGGGTTCAGATCGAGAAACGCCTCGCCGAGATCCGCGACCAGCCCGCGGTCACCCTCGACGGCTCCCGGGTCGTCCTCTCGGCCAACATCGAACTCGCCGAGGACGCGCCTTCCGTCCTCGAAGCCGGCGCCGACGGCGTCGGGCTGTTCCGGACCGAATACCTTTTCCTCCAGGGCGAATGCCTCCCCGACGAGGAGGCCCAACTGGCCGCGTACCGCGCGGTCGCGGAAGCCCTGAAACCCAACGCCGTCATCATCCGGACCCTCGACATCGGCGGCGACAAGTTCAGTCCGCACCTGAAAATGCCGCACGAGGTGAATCCCTCCCTCGGCTGGCGCGCGATCCGTTTCTGCCTCCAGGAAAGGGATCTCTTCCGAACCCAGCTCCGGGCGATCCTTCGCGCCAGCGCCTTCGGCAGCGTGAAGATCATGTATCCCATGGTCTCGGGCGTCGACGAACTCATCCAGGCCAACGCCCTGCTCGGCGAGTGCCGGGACGAACTCACCCGCGAGGGGTTGGCGTTTGATCCCGATCTCGAAGTCGGCGCGATGATCGAGGTCCCGTCGGCGGTCCTGATCTCCCGTCACCTCGCCCGCCACGTTCAGTTCTTCAGCATCGGCACCAACGACCTGATCCAGTACTCGCTGGCGATCGACCGGTTGAACGACAAGATCGCGCACCTCTACGAACCGACCCACCCCGCGGTCCTCCAGTCGATTCACATGACGGTGGAAGCCGCCCGGAACGGCGGACTCTGGGTGGGCGTTTGCGGCGAAATGGCCAGCGACCCGGCCCTCGTTCCCCTGCTCCTCGGGCTGGGTGTGAACGAACTCAGCGTCGCCGCCGCCGGGGTTCCCCGGGTCAAACACATCGTCCGTGCCTGCCGCCTCGGCGACGCCCAGAAACTCGCGCAATGGGCCCTCGATCAATCGAGCGGCGCCGAGATCCTGCGTCGCGCCGAAGCCTTCGCACGCAGCCTTGCCCCGGATCTTTTCGATTCCTCCGACATGCCCATTCCTCCCGAGTCCTGTTCCCCGTCATGAAAGCGCTGATCCTGGCGGCCGGCTACGCCACCCGGCTTCATCCTTTGACCCTGACCCAGCCGAAACCCCTCCTTCAGGTCGCTGGAAGACCCATCCTCGAGCATGTCCTTGAGAATCTCACCGCGATCCCGGGCATCGATCGGATCCATGTCGTCACCAATTCGTACTTCATCGGGGCCTTCCAACAGTGGAAGGCGTCGCACACCGCGAAACCCCTCGCCTACGACCTCGATCTGATCGAGGACGGCTCGACGGCGGACGCCAACCGGCTAGGCGCCATTGGCGACCTCCATTTCGCGATCCAGAACGCGCGGATCGACGACGATCTGATCGTGGTCGCGGGTGACAATCTTTTCAGCCAGCCCCTCACCGGATTCGGGGAGGCCATCCGCGCTCGGAACGCCCCGGTTCTGGGCATTTACGATGTCGGCAGCCTCGACCTGGCCCGGAAGTACAACAACATCGAGATCGACGATCAGGGGCGCCTTCTTCAGTTCGAGGAAAAGCCCGCCACACCCTCGAGCACCCTGGTGGGCATCGCTCTTTACTACTATCCGCGAACCGTCCTGCCCCTCATCCGGCAGTACATGATGGAAGGCAACAACCCGGATCAACCCGGGCGCCTGGTGCAATGGATGTGTCCGCGCACGCCCTATTTCACGTGGCGGGTTCCTGGCCTGTGGTACGACATCGGATCCAAGGAAACCCTCGAGGAAGCCAACCGCATCTTCGCGCGCCTATAGACAGGTCGGCCCTACGGGCCTTGGGAGGCGCACGGTTCCCTTGAACGGGCCTGCCCGTGGGGAATCCTGGCCGAAGCCCCGTCAAGGGCGACCCGTCTAGAGCAGGCCGATACCAAAATTTCCCCCAGGCTCCGTAGGAGCGGCCCGTTCCGACGGCGTCCCACGCTGATATCCGGTGATTCCGACCCATCCACCGGAATCATCGAGGAACCTCGCTCTGCGACCCCCTCTTATTCCGTGTTTTCCGTTTCTTCCGTGGTTGTCGCCACCGTTTTTGGTTTGAATGGATCCCGTCCATCTTTGCCACCGTGAAACTCCTCCTGGATCTCCTCCGAGTTCTCGCGGGCAAGCTGGCGGCGGTGCTCTTCCTCGCCCTCGCCATCATTGCCGCGACGTTCTTCTGGACCTGGACCCGGGAGCAACGCGGCCTGCAGGAAAGCATCGTGACCGCCCGCGCGGCGGTCGAAACCGCCCGGACCGAGTGGCAGACCCTTCGTTCCCGCGCCCTCGACTCCGAAATGCGTTTCCACCGTCTCGAGGCCGACCGGCCGAATCCGGTGCTCCACCCCTCCGACTATCTCGAGTGGCGCACCGAAATGCAGGTCGCCGAAGCCGCGCTCGGAACCGCCCGCAACGCCCGTGATCGCGCCAAGGCGCTCTTCGAGGATTCGCAGGCCCGCCTCTCGGCCCTCGAGGGCCAGATCGACACCACCTTCGACAATCTCATCGCCGCCGCGCGCAAGACCTGGTGGATCCTGGCGGTCGCCATCGCCTCGTTCCTGGTCGGTCCGCTCCTTTGGAAGGCGCTCTGGTACTACGGCGTCGCACCCGTCGCGGGGCACTCGCCACCGATGCATGTGCTCGACGACGGCACCCCGGGCGCGTGTGAGACCACGGGAAGCGGCAAGGTCCTCGAAGTCCGGGTCGAACCGGAACGCCCGCTTCTCGCGCGGATGGAATGGCTCCAGCAATACGCCCCCGGCCTCGGAAAGCGCACCCGTTTCCTCCTGGATTGGCGCTTCCCCTTCATCAGCTACGCCTCGGGCCTCCGCGAAATGACCGAGGTCAGCGTGAAACCCGAGCACGACTCCGACCGCGTCGTCCTCACCGCCGCCGAGGACCCCAACGCCTACCTCCTCGCCCTCCGACTCGACGACCACCCGGGGATCGTCCTTAAACCGGGTGTCGTCGTGGCGGTCCAGGGCTCCATCGTTCTCCGCAGCCGCTGGTGCCTCGGCAGCGTCCACGCGTGGATCTCGGGTCGCCTGCGTCACATCCTCTTCGCGGGGACCGGGACCCTCTACCTCACCGGCCACGGCGGACTCGAATGGACTTCCGCAAGCTCCGCGATCGTCGTCGAGGAGGCGCTTGTCCTGGGATACGACGGCCGGGCGGCTTTCTCCACGGCCCGCACGGAGACCTTCTGGCCGTATTTCCGCGACCGGACGTCCCTCTTTGATTACCGGTTTCCGGGCGGCCAGTCGTTTCTTCGACAAACCTCCGCGCCACCCAACACCCGATCCCGGTCCAATCCATTCCTGCGAAGCGTGGATGCCGTTCTCAACAGCGTGGGCAAGGTGCTTGGGTTCTGACGGTGCTTCCCGTCATGACCGGAATCCAAGCGTCCCTCCGGCGCGCATTGCCCGCGAAAAACGAAGCCGGCGGCCGGACCCGTTCGCTGACGCGGGCAGGGCCACCGGCTGATCTTCACCGGCCTTCCGGGCCGGCCGTGCCTTCTCAGCGACGGATCAGGCGGTAGTACCGGCCGCCCCCCGAAGCGCTGATCACCACCACGCTGTTCGCGCCTTCGGTGATGATCGGCGCCGGATCGTCAGCCCACCCCGCCGGCAGAGCCGCCGTCGATTGGAGGACGAAACCCGTCGCCGCCGTCGGCCAGGACAGGCGGATTCCCGCGCCCGACCGACTGACGGTGAGCGTGGGGGAAGGCGCGGGTGTGGATCCGCCCTTGGCGCCAACCGCCGCCAAGCCTTCGACCCGGAGGCCGGTCGGCCCGCCGGTCAGGTCGCCATTGGTGACACGGAAGTCGATCGTGTTCACTCCGGCCTTGAAGAACCGGGTCACGGAAAAGGCACCCAAGCCCCCGAAGCC
Source organism: Limisphaerales bacterium (assembly GCA_050250555.1). Classification (GTDB taxonomy): domain Bacteria; phylum Verrucomicrobiota; class Verrucomicrobiia; order Limisphaerales; family CAIMTB01; genus CAIMTB01. Next base: position 3,565 of record JBFWOK010000009.1, on the reverse strand, counting down.
CGCCTGCGTGGCTCCGGTCGGCACACCGTTCACCCAGAGCTCGGCCGAATTGTCCGCGGCCCAGTTCCCCGACAGCACCACGGTGTCGGGGTTGAATCCGGTGAGGTCCAGGTTCAGCCGATAGGCGTACAATCCGCCCGCCGTCGCGGCGCTCGGATCCTCGCGGGGACCGATCCATCGCGAGAGTTCGTTGTTCGCCAGCCACGGGCCCTCCGCGATCGGGAACTTCGTGCTGTCCTGGGCGTAGACCGTGTCGGAAGCCGCGTTGTCGGCGTTGATCGCGAGCTTGTAGTGCGGATCCACCGCGCCGTCCGCCAGCAGGACCCGGTCCGCGTCCACGCCGGAGTCGAACAGCCCGGGGATCGATTCCTGGACACTCACCACCGCGCCGGCGCTGGTGACCGTTCCCGACGCGTTCTTCACTTCCACGGAGTACTCGCCGGAATTCGACGGTTCGAGGCCCTCGAGCATCAGGATGGGTTCGGTCTGGCCCTCAAGCGGCTGGCCGTCCTTGCGCCACTGGTAGGTCAGGGTCCCCGACCCGGCGGCGGCGGCGCCCAGAGTCACGCTTCCGCCGGCGGGCACCAAGGCCCCGGCCGGCTGGGCCAGGAGCACGGGCGCGGCGCCCGAAGCGGGCAGAACGACCACGTTGTCGAGCAGGACGGTGTGATCGCCGCCACTGTTGAAACCGGTGAATCGGAGGGACGCCTCCTCGCCCGACGCCGTGAAAGTCGCCTGCCGCACATGGTAAGGGTTCACACCGCCCACGGGCTGGAAGGGTTCCTCGAAGATCGGCGCGTCATCGACGCTGACCGTCAGGCCACTGTCCTCGCCGCCGCAGCAGGCGCGGGCATTCATCAGAAACGCGACCAGATAGTCGCTTCCTCCCGTCAGCCCGGAAAGGGTCTGAGCCACGAACGAACCGGCTCCCTGCATGAAGAGCACCATGTCACCCGCGTTCGCCCGGCCGTTGTCGGTGAACGGCCCGACGCCGTCGATGTTCGCACCCCGCCCGCCGCCGCCCACTTCCCAGCCCGCGACCGCGTCAAAGTAACCGGGGAACGGAAACACGCTGCCGCTCGCCTCGAAGCTGGGATTCCGGACGACGATCTGGCCCGGGTCCCGTTGAACGATGGTCACGCCGTCCAACAGGAAGGTCGCGTCACCGGTGGGCGTCGTCTTGAACTCGAGCAACGCCGTCGCGCTCTCCGCCACGAAGGCCACATGGTGAAAATGGTAGGGCAACCCCTCGCCGACGGCTTCGATCCCCGGCAGCTCCGCCACGATCTTGCCGCCCACGCTGACCACGAGGTCCATCCGGCTTTCCCCCTCGGGACAGCAGTTGCGGATGTTGTAGAAGAACTGCAGCCAGTAATTGCGCCCCGGAATCAACCCGCGCGCCTCCTGGGAGATGAAGGAGGCCCCCTGGACCAGCGCGACCTGCTTCCGATCGGGGATCAGCCCGTTGTCCGCGAACGGCTGGCCGACCGCGTTCATTCCGGTTCCCGGCCCACCCGTCCACCCCGGAATCTCCCCGTAACCCACACCCGCCGGCGCCGGCGTGCTGTCGAAGCTCGGGTTCTTCAACGCCGACGCCACCACGGTCACCCCGACCTGGTTCTTGATCGGCAACCCACTGGCGTCGGTGATCTGAAGGTTCCCGCTTCCCCGCGCCAGGCCTTGGAGCCGCACCGTTTTCTCCTGCTCCCCGCCCCGCGCGAATTCCACCCGCGCGATGGGAGTCAGGATTTCCGAGGGATCCACGAATCGGAACGCGCCGGAACTGGAGCTTTGCACCACCACGGTCACGTCCTTGACCGCCAGCGCGTCGGCCGGCGCCTTCACCGTGATGTCGACCACTTCGCCGACACCGAGTTCGGCCACCTCGGGAATCAACGACACCGGATCAACTTCGGGAGGGATCTCGCCCGTGACCTTGATGTTGTCCAGCAGCACGGCCACGTCGCCCGCCGTCGTCTGGGCGAACTCGATGACGTGCGCCACGTCGCTCGACGTGAAGTCGACGGTCCGCGTCCGGTACGCCGCCGATCCCCCGACCGGGGCGACGTCCTCGTCGAACACGACCTGGTCCCCGACCTTCACCCGAAGGCGGGGGCTGTTGCCGGTCGGCGCGTTGTACGCGAACGAAAGCTGGTACGGCTTCCCCGCCACCACGCGAACCGACTGCCGGATGAGGCTCTCGCCGACGAGGACGCCGACCTGATCCTGGTCCGGTGGTGTCCCGTTGTCGGCGTAGGGCCCGACCCCGGAGATGTTGACCCCGTACTGACCCTCGGCGACCCAGCCGAACAGGTTGGCCGGCGTCAGGATCCCACCCGCTTCGAGCACCTCGCCGCTGGCTTCGAAGCTGGGATTGATCACCGCAAGCGCGTTGGCGTCCCGTTGGACCACGGTCACGGCATCGAGAAGGACCGTCGCGTCGCCGCTGGCCACGGTCGTGAACGTGAGCATGGCGAAGTCGGACTCGGCCGTGAACGCGACCGACCGGCTCCGGTACGGATTGCCGTCGGTCACCGGCTGGACGTTCGCGATCTTGTCGAGTTCGACGTCGTTGATCTTCGTGAGCAGATCAATCGCGCCACCGCAGCAGGCGCGGGCGTCATACGCGAACTGGATGACGTACCGTTTCCCCGGTTCCAACCCCGTGATCTCCTGGCTGATGTCGCCGCTTCCCTGCTTGAACCCCATCTGAATCCCATCCGGAACGGGCGTTCCGTTGTTGTGGAAAGGTCCGTCCCCCCGGTTGGAGCCACTCGCTCCAGTCCAGAAATCCACGGCCCCGTAATGCGGCCAGGTCTCGTTGTAACCGAACTCGAAGCTCGGGTTCTGGACCAATCCGGCTTGGACAGCCGCCGCCGCCCAAAATGTGGCGGCCGCCAGTCCTTTCTTTCTCGCATGCATGGGAATCCTCCTGGTTGGTGGGGTTGGGTGTGGTGTGGAGTGACGAAAAAGGCACGGGCCACCCACGCCAATGCGGCGGCAGCCCGGGCGGTTCGATTCGTGGAACGTTGGAGGCTTACCGTTCGGGCCCCGGCTCCGCAAGCCCTGGCTTGTTGCGTGTCTCCGGGTGAACAACCACGGAGCACACTGAGCACACGGATGGGATAGGGATTCGTGGGATGCCGCAGGCACCCCGGAGCCCCTGCATCAACGAACCCAGGGCCCCGCGATTCCGTTCGAGACTCGGATCCCCGTCCCTTCCGTGTGCTCAGTGTGCTCCGTGGTTCGACTCCCGGGAATCCGACGGGCGCGCGCCATCGCCGCACCTACCGTTCCAAATCAGGTCTCCGGGGTCCGTCGTAGGGTCTGGCTCCCAGCTCCCGATCGAGGCTGTGTTCCACCGTCAGCAAGGCCGGATCCTTCTCCGTGGGCGCCGCAATGAACCCGTGGTACCTCCCCATCCAATACGCCAGCAGCCACGCGCCCGGTTCCACCACGTCATTGCCGCCGGCCCCCCCGTCCGCCTGCATCAGCCAATGGTCCCAACTCAGTGGCTCCGTCTCCCGGGGTGGAAAGGTCCGGCTCCCGCCCTTCAGCGCGACGT
>JBFWOK010000008.1:0-81574 GCA_050250555.1 Limisphaerales bacterium | reverse complement strand
CTGACCCTGAGTCAGAAGGTGCGGACTCCGAAAGGCCGACACGTGGTGCGCGCGATACTCGAGATGTGCGAGAACCAGGGTCTCGAATCGGTCGCGGAAGGCATTGAGGATGCCGAACTCGGAGACGCGCTTCGGGCTGCGGGCGCGAGCAAACTCCAGGGCTACCACTTCTCGCCGCCCCTCCGGGCCGAAGCCACCCTGGAGTTCCTCAAGCGCTCCCGTCCGTGACACCTGTCGCTGGGGAGCGTCGCGCCCCTTTTTGGACTGCGGCGCTTGGCGCCGCTATGGATCGCCGGGAGCGCCGAATCCTTGCGAGCCGCAACGAAGCCAAAGCCAAAGCGGTGCGGAGCACCGCACTCCAAAGGACACGGCTCGGCTTCCCCACGCGATTCGCGATTCGCGATTCGCGATTCCCGCAGGCTACCCTTGCTCGACGAGTCGCTATCCGGCGTGCCCGACACTGACCCGGTTGCGTCCGGCCCTCTTGGACTCGTACGCGGCGTCGTCGGCGGCCTTGAACAGCGCTTCGATCGAGCCCACGGGAGGTCCGCCATTGCGGCGGGTAGCGACTCCGAAACTGATGGTCACGTGGTGCTTCTTCCCAGAGACCTCGATGGCGCTGTTCGCGATCTTCTCGCGGAGCCGTTCCGCGCAGTTCCGCGCTCCCACGAGATCCGTGTTCGGACAAATCACGAGAAACTCCTCGCCACCGAGGCGACAGGCGACGTCGCACGACCGCAGTTCCTGTCGGAACACGCGGGCGACCGAGGCCAGCACGACATCGCCCACGAGATGTCCGTGGGTGTCGTTCACCTGTTTGAAGTGGTCGATGTCGCCTACGATGAGCGAAAGGTCGGTGTCCTGTTTGGCCGACTCGGACCAGCCGTCGCGCATGGTCTCCTCGGCGAACCTCCGGTTGGGAAGCTGGGTGAGTTCGTCGGTCATCGCGGTGCGATGGAGCTTGCGGTTCGCGACCGCGAGGTCGGCGAGGTGCTGCTGGAGTGTCTTCTCCTGGGCGGCGACGCGGGAACGGAGCTGAAGGACGCGCTGCGCGGCGCGAAGCCGGAGAAGCCCGTCGCCCTCGCCACACGGGAGGATCAGGTAGTCGTCCACGCCGGCATCGAACGCGCCGAGCAGACGCCGGGGATCGGCTTTCGGAGTCGCCAGGAGGAAGTAGGTCATCCGACCCGCCTCGTAGCTTCTCATCGCCTTGCACAGTTCGAGGGCCTCGCTGTCGTCGCTCTGCCCGTGGGCAATGACGATCTGGGGCCCGTGGGTGACCGCGTGGGTGAGCGCTTCGCGAACGGACTTCGCCCTCACCACCTGATGGCCGGCGCGCCGAAGCCAGGCTTCGATCCCGCCGGCAATCCGGTCCTCGGACTCGAGGAGAAGCACGCTCGCGCCCGGGGTCTCGGATCCCTGCGAAGAGCCGCGGTTTCCGCGGTCCGCGGCGCCGTCGGCGCGAAAAGTGGTCTTGGAGGCCACCTCGCGTTCGAGGGCGGCCGCTGGGCGCGGGGCGGGTTTGGGAGCCGCGACGTTGAGGAGAACGCCCCACTCGCGCCACGTGGTGCGGATGGAAGTCAGCGCGTTCGCCACCTGGGTGTCCTCGATGTCCAGTTGCGCCAGGGTTTCCTTGAGTCCGTCCGGGAGGGCCTCCGCCGCGAAGAGTCCCGCCGTGATCGCGCCCACCACGCCGTCGGCCGCCTGGAGGGTCTGCCGGAGGATGCGCAGGTTGGCCGGCTCCGCGTTTTCCCGGGAGATCACCTGCTGGTACGTCGCCGCCGCCCGGGCGAGTCGCTGCGGGAATCCCCAGTCGGCCAAGAGGGCGTCGGTGAGCTCGCGATGGTTGATCCCGAACTCCCGGGTCTCGAGGGCCACGAGCGTCTCAGGATCGTCCGCGCCTTCGGTCTCGAGAATGAAGCTGTAGCGGTCGGGGTGAGCCGCCGCGAGGCCGAGTCGGCCCATCCCACACAGGAGTCCGCACACGTAGCTCTCCGAGCCGCCGCCACGCCCCGAAAGCTCGGTGAGGTACTGCGCGGCGACGGCGCGTCCGAGCGAGAGATGCCAGAACGCCGTGTAATCGAACGCCCGGCACGCCGCCTTGGAATTGTTGGAGATCAGGGAGAACCCGAGAACGAGGTCGCGCAACGAGGCGAAGCCGATTCGGAGGACGGCCTCCTCGAGGGGCGGGGCGGAAGGCGCGTCGCTGGCCGAACGCGACTGGGTGAAGGTGTTGGCGACCTTGAGAATCCGGCCGGTCAGACTGGGGTCGGACCGCACGACCTTGGTGATCTCGTCGAGGCCGCAATCCTCCTGCTGGGTCAGCTGCAAGATCTTCATCCCCACTCCGGACGGTGAGGGCAACTTCCCGGAAAACTTCAGCTCATAGAAGACCTTGTTCACCGCCTCTATTATCGTCCCCGGCGGAGGGGGACTTTAGCCCCCGATCACCTCGCGCACGACCCGCCCGTAAACGTCGGTCAGCCGCTCGTTTCGTCCCTGGTGAAAGTAGGTCAAAGCCTCATGGTCGAGACCGCAAAGTTCGAGGATCGTGGCGTGCAGATCGTGTAGGTGGACCTTGTCGATCGCGGCTTCGAAGCCGAACTCATCGGTTTCACCATAGGCGAAGCCCCCGCGCACCCCGCCGCCCGCCAGCCACATCGAAAATCCGTAGGGATTGTGATTGCGCCCGGGTTCGCCCTTCCCCTCGCTGAACGGCATCCGTCCGAACTCACCGCCCCAGATCACCAGGGTGCTCGCGAGCAGCCCCCGCTGCTCCAGATCCGTCAGCAACGCGGCGATCGGCTGATCGACCTCGGCCGCGTGCCGCCCATGGTTGCTCTCGATGCCGGCGTGCGCGTCCCAGGTCTCCTCCAGGTGCCCGCCTCCCGAATACAATTGGACGAACCGCACCCCGCGCTCGACGAGCCGCCGCGCCACGAGGCAATTCCGTCCGAACTCGTCCGTCGGCGTTCGTCCAACGCCGTAGGCGTCCAGCGTACCGCGTGTCTCCTGGCCGAGGTCCACCGCCTCGGGCGTCGCGGACTGCATGCGGTACGCCAGTTCATAACTGTTGATCCGCGCCGCCAGTTCGCGACCGCCGGGTCGGGCCCTGAGATGCTCGTCATTCAGCCGGGCCAGCAGATCGAACTGTTCGCGCTGCGTTTCCGGCCGCACCCCGGCGGGCCCGCGCAGGTCGAGGATCGGATCGCCGGTGGGCCGGAACAACGTGCCCTGGTAGGCGCCGGACATGAATCCGCTCGACCAGTTGGGCTGCCCGCTGATCGGACCGCCGCGCTTGTCGAGAATCACGACGTATCCGGGGAGGTTCTGGTTCTCGGTGCCCAATCCATACACCGCCCAGCTCCCGAGCGACGGCCTGCCGATGAACGTCTTCCCGGTGTTCATCGCCACCAGCGCGGAACCGTGCGCGTGGCTGTCCGTGTGGCAGGATCGAATCACCGCCAGTTTGTCGGCGTGCTCCCGGACCTTCGGAAAATAGTTCGAAATCATGAGGCCACTCTTCCCCCCCGGCCGGAACGGCCGGAACGCCGGGGTCAGGAAACCGACTTTGCGTCCGCCCGAGTTGATGAATTTCTTGCCCTCGGGAAGCGGCTGGCCCGCGTACTTCGCCAGCGCGGGCTTGTAGTCGAACGTGTCTACCTGGGACGGCCCGCCGTTCATCGTCAGGAAGATGACGCTGCGCACCGGAGTCGGCCGATGGGGAGCCTTCGGCGCGAACGGTCCCTCCGGATCGCGAACCGCGTTCACGGAAGCGGCCCGCGCGCGCGCTCCGAAGAAGCCGTCGGCCGCAAGCAGACTTCCCAGCGCGATCCCGGTGAATCCGACCCCCATTTCCCAAACGAACTCCCGGCGGGTCTGGCCACAGGGAAACCGCGGATCCGGGGAACCCGGGGATGCGCTCATGATCGGCCTTCCTTAATCCACATAGATGAATTCGTTGGTGTTCAGGAGGACATGGCAAAGCGACGCGAGCGCATGCATCGCGGGCGGCCGATGGTGGGTGTCCTGGACGGATGCCCCGCGCCCCAACGCCTCCTCCCGCGCCGTCTCCCGAGCCAGGTGACGTCGGGCCTGTTCGGCCTCGCCGGAAGTCGGCGACCGACCCAACGCCAGACGCCACGCCCATTCGATCCGCTCGCCCTCGTCCCGGGCCACCGCCGCGACCCGGCGCGTCAACGCGGCGCTTTGCTCGTGGACGAAGGCGTTGTTCATCAGCGCCAACGCCTGCGGCGCCACCACCGACACATCGCGCTGTCCACACGGAAGGGTCGTGTCCGGGAAATCAAAGACCGTCGCCAGCGGCGGAAGAAGACTCCGCTTCGTGAACGCGTAGATCGTTCGTCGTCCCTGTTCCTCGGGCGGTGACGCCTTCCACGCCTCCGCCTTCATCGAAAGCCCTTCGAGCGCGTCGGCTCCGATCACCGGCGCGAAACTCGGTCCACCCATCCGCGTCAGGTCCAGGTTCCCCGCGACCCAGAGCAGCGAATCCCGAAGCGCCTCCGCGTCGAGTCGGCGACGCTCCGCCCGCCAGAGACGGCGGTTCGCCGCGTCCTCATTCGCGTACTCGTCCTGCCGCGGGTGAATCGAGGCCTGCCGGTACGTCGACGACATCACGATCAGTTTGTGAAGGGGTTTCGTCCTCCACCCGTTCCGCACCAGCTCGCCGGCCAGCCAGTCGAGGAGTTCCGGATGGGTGGGACGATCGCCGGTGAACCCGAAGTTGTCCGGCGACCCCACCAGTCCCCGTCCAAAATGGTGCTGCCAGATCCGGTTCACCCAAACCCGGGCCGTCAGCGGGTTCGCTGGATCCACGATCCACTCCGCGAGATGCCGCCGACGCCGCGTGGTCTCCGCTCCGGGCGGTGGGGGAGGCACTGACCGAAACAGCAGCGCCGGGATCATCGAGAGAGGCCCGGGTTCCACCGGGTCGCCCGGACGGTGCGGATCGCCCTTCTTCAGGAACCTCAGGGGCGGCGGATCGGACGAGACATCGGTCCACGCGAGCACATCGAACGCGAGCTTCTTGGGATCCGGCCCTCCCAACACTCCCTGCCCCGGCTGGATGTAACCGGCCCAGAAGCCGGCCGCCATTCGGTGATAATCCAGCTGGGTGATCGGATCGAACTTGTGATCGTGGCAGCGCGCGCATTTCACGGTCATTCCAAGAAACGCGGTGCTGGTGGCGTGCACGAGATCCTCGAGCCGCTCGTATTTGTATTCCTCCGGATCGTTGGGCTCGTCGTTCCAGGTTCCCAGGCGAAGAAATCCCGTCGCCACCCACGTGGCCTCGTCCGCGTCCGGCAATTCATCGCCGGCCAACTGTTCCATCACGAACCGGTCGTAGGGTTTGTCCTCGTTGAAAGCCCGGATGACCCAGTCCCGATACTTCCACACCTGTGGCTTGACCTGGTCCCGCTCGTACCCGCAGGTCTCCGCGTAGCGAACCACGTCCAGCCAATGCCGCGCCCATCGCTCGCCGTACTGGGGCGAAGCCAGCAACCGGTCGACGACCCGCTCGTAGGCTTGGGGCGAATCGTCGGCCTCAAAGTCGCGCACCTGCCCGAAGGAGGGCGGCAGTCCGGTCAGGTCGTAGAAGACGCGTCGGATCAGGGTCCGACGGTCGGCCTCCGGCGCGGGTTCCCATCCCGTTCGTTCCAGTTCCGCCAGCACGAACGCGTCCGGCGGCGTCCGCACCCATCCGGTCCGCTTCACGTCGGGGATTGCCGGACGCGCCACGGGTTGGAGGGACCATCCGTCCCGCCCGCCTCGGCGTTCCGTCGTGAACTCGAAGGGATCCAGCCGCCGGTCCGCGGGCCAATCCGCCCCCGCCGCGATCCAGGACTCCAGGATCTCCGCTTCCTCCGAAGGCAGCCGCTGGGGCACACCCTGCCGTTTGGGCGGCATCTCCCCGTCCCGAACCCTCTTCAGAAGCGCGCTTCCGGCGGCGTCTCCGGGAACAATCGACTTGCCCGATTCCCCACCCGCGACCGCGGTCTGGCGCCTCGTCAAATCGAGATGCCCTGAAGGATCCGTCCCGGAATGACATTCCACGCAGCGGCGAATCAGGATCGGCGCTACCTGCCGCTCAAAATCGACCCGGGCCCCTTGCGCGCGGGACGCATCGCCCGCCAACGCGACGGTCAAGCACATCGCCGCCCCGATCCCCAGCCTCATCCACATCCGCATCCTCGCCGCCGGATTCGCGCTGACGCCCCATCGCCGCGTCTCGGTCCTCCCCAAGAGGCAGACGGGTTCTACGCCGGGTTCGGGCGGGATCACGGTAGGAAGAGATAGCAATCCCGACCCGACCACGTCCAAACCATAAAACAGGCGGTGCCGGGGACATCGGGCGAGGCGAGGACCGACACGCCCCTTCCGTCAGACGAGTTCTGAGATTGGCTTCACATCCCAGGTGTCGATGTGGCTCGGGCCGCCGGTCATCCAGAGGAGAATGACGCTCTTGTTTCCGCGCAACGACCTTCCGGCATTCGCGGCGGCGGCGCGGAACCGGAGAAGTTCCGGAAGCGTCAATCCGGCGAGACCGGCCAGGCTCGCCTTCAGCACGCTCCGACGACTTGTGACGACCAGTCCCTCGCGGACCCGGGGGTTGAGGTCGACAAACCCATGGCGCGCGCAGTGCTCGTGATGGATCCCCGAAGGCACGCTCGGACCGTTGGGACTCCGGCCGGCGGAGTCAAAGACTGGGCGGAGCCGACCTCGCCCCCGATCCGCCCGGTATCGCCAGGGCATCATCCTCGGTTCCTTCGAACAACCTTCCCCGCGGATATCACCCTGCCCCGGTTAGGTTTTTTGTAATCAAGCTAGCGGATTTCGATAGGAGGGATTGGAGGGTGAAGCCTTTCCCGGGAGTTGGCTCGGCTATCGCGAGACGCAACAACCTTTCCGGCGAGGGGCTTCCAGAGCAGCCACGGTGAATTCCATACTTCTTATGAAAACCATAAGTAATCGATTCGGATTTGTGTGCGGGACGGTCATACCTTCATGCCAAGCTCGACGGTGCGCATCGGGCGTTCGATGGGTACATCAAACACGAGGCCCGGCATTCTCGGCCGTAGTCGGAGCCCTCCTGGGATCCTCGCTCGGCGCTCCAGGCGCCTTTGGACAGTCGACTCCATCCCAGACAGCCTTCTCTCCAGCCCTCCTACCCACCTTTCGTTCGGCGCAAGTGGAAGGCTCCCATATCGTTCTCGGGGTTTATGTCCCTGAAGGGTTTCGGCGGATTGTCCTGGAGTCCCGGTCCGCCGTGGCGTCGGGAAACTGGGTTCCCAGGGACGTTCGGTGGCCGGACGGAATGGCTGGGGAGCTTTCCTTCGCCGTCCCCCTAACCATGGAGCCCGAGGTTCTTCGGGTTTACGGAACGGACACCGACGAACTGCCATTTCCCGCGGTGTTCTACACCCTCGCCCCCGGCCCGGCCGAAGGCTCGCTCGCTTCCTCGGATTTCGAGGCCTCACCGGCACCGTTTGTCCCGCTGGCCTCGGACTCCGCCGCGGCGGAATCACTGGATTCAGCCCTGAATCTGGCCCCGGGATTGGCCGCCCGAGCGAATCAGGGCGCCAGGTTCCTGAAGGACCGCTATTCCACCCAGCACTCGTCGATCCTGGCGGCGATGCGATCGAATCAACACCCCGAACGGCTCAGTCCGGATTTTCCACCCAAGCCATTCACGCCGGGGCTGTACGCCCGCGACCCAGACGCCTATCTGGGAGTCGTGGAGCCCGGAAGGTGCTGGCAGACCGCGCCGGACGAATCCAGGGCGCCGATTTTGACCGTGGTGGGAGGACTGACCGACATCTCAATTCTGGCTGGCAGGGCCTCCGCCCTGGAAATCCAGGTGCCGGCTGGGGCACCCGCGACGTTCACCAGCTTCGGCGGGGGCACCTTCCCGAATGGACTGAACTCCATCAGCGTCGAAGCCGACCCCCGAGGACGCGCCTCGACCACGTGGACCGCATCTCCCGGAACCGTGGGGGAAGCGATGATCGTCGCCGCTTCGCCCGTCGCCCGCGGTAGCGCCCGTTTCACGCTCACTGTCGTCGGCCCAACCACGTCGCCTCAAATCGCGATCACCCCTTCCAGGAAGAGAGGTGCGCGATGAAATCAGGAGGCACTCATGGAACCCGGAGATCGCTTGTGTTGGGCGACGCGTCACCCCGTCCCACCGGCGCCGCCAGCCGCGGAGGAAGGCCACTGGATCCGCCAAGCATCGCCTTCGCGCCGACCGGTGGCCTTCCACTCACGAAACTCGGCGCGGGAACCGCAAGCGACGCCGAGGGCGCTTCCCCTTATTGGACCGACGGACCCAGGGTGGGCTCGCAGGTACGGGCCCGCCCTGGGATGGGGAAAAGCATTCTGACCGAGTGGAGACATCAAGTCCTCCGACTCGGACTGTCCGAGCTCATCGCGACTCGCCGGTGGGTCGCCGTCATTTTTCTGGCCGCGATCTTCGGTAGCCTGGCGTTCAGGGCTCAGGCCGATCCGCTTCAGGCGACCAAGGGCAGTGCGGAAGAATGGGTCGCCAGTGCTCCGGGCCTGGCATCCTGCGTGAACCCACCCCCTCCGAATCCAACCAACGAATGTCACCTTTGCGAAAGCTACCTGGGGTCAAGTCTCTGCCCGGAGTGCAGTATCTCGTCACAAGGTTCCCAGATCCTGAACGCATCGATGACCTACATTCACGATGCCGTGGACTACGACACTCCCGTCGACGGCCCGACCGCCCCGGGATGCGCGCCCTGTGGATCGTCGGCGGGCGCCGCTTCCGACGGAGCGGTCAATAGCCTCCCCCATCTCCGGCTGGTTCGCTACCACCGCCCTGGAAACGCCGGATACATTTCAAGCTTCGGTTCAAGCGTCTATTTGAACTTCGATATCAACCTGATCCACCGACCTTCCACCGGGGAGATCAGCTACCTGACCCTGTTCGATCCGGCGACCCAGCAGCCGATCCGTTACGACAAACAGTCCGACAACACATTCAAGGACCTTCAGTTGGCCGGCGGAACGGTCCGTGTTTACGACGCGACGGGAGCCCTCACCACCGCCGCCGACCTCGCCGCCTGGGCGGTCGTGTCCTTGTATGGGGGCGAAACGTGGTCCTTCGACTTTCCGGGATATGCCGGTCGGGGACGGTTGCTTTCGAAGACGGATCGCAATGGCAATGCAATGACAGTGACCTACCAGTTCGCAGCAGGCTCGATCGGACCCGGCGGCAATGTCCGCCGATACTGGATGATCGCCAACGTTACGGACGCCTATGGCAAAAGCGCCCGGGTCGTCTACCGGTCGACCCGCCTTGGGACGACCTCAGACTGGGTGATCTCAGACATCGCGGTACCGAACGGGACGAGCATCCACTACACCTACGACGACTCCGTCAACTACCTGAGCCGGGTCCAGTTTCCAGACGGAACCTCATCCGCCTTCACCCAGCGGATCGATCCTGCAACCCAGTGCAGGGTCATCGGAATCTTCGACGCGGCCTCCGATGCCACGCATCGGCGCAAAGACGTGTACCTCTCCCTGTCGACCTGGGTCGACCCCGGGAACAACACCGTCCACCCGGTCGCTCCCGACCGCGTCCGGATGGTCGTTTCAGGATCGGGCGAGACGATCTACGCCAACTGGAACGACAACATCGTCTCGGGGACCTCCGTGATCGGATCCTACGTGTTTGTGTTGGAAGGCGGGCATCGCCTTTACCGGTATGAGAATGCAAATGGCGCCCCAAGGGGAGTTGAATTCGCGACGGACTGGGACTTGAACAGCGCACCGTCGACATGGACCTGGGAACGCATGTACGCCGCGAGCGCCGACGAACAGAAGCGTCTGACCGGCACCGTCGATGCCCTCGGCCGAGCAACCACCCACACCTACGACACCGTGGCTTCCCTGGTCAATTCCACCACCTACCCCGACGGAACCGCCAGCCAGGTGACTTGGAACGCGTTTCGCCAACCCGTGCGGACGATCGATCGCCTCGGCCGCCGAACCGAGTCCACTTACGACAGCCGCGGGAACCGACTCACCCACACGGTGGCCGCCGGCACCCCCGACGCCGGCACCACGACCCAATCCTTCAATCGCCGCGGCCAGATACTGACCCGTACGGATGCCAACCGTAACACCACGATCTTTCGCTACAATGCCTCGGGATTCCTCGAATCCGTCTCCGAACCCAAGGATCAACCTCAGGATCCCTCCCAGGCGGTTTGGCGCTTCACCTATGACTCCGCCGGATGCCGAACCTCCGTCGTCGATCCCGTCGGAAGGACGACACGGTTCACCTACGACGCCCGCAACCGCTGCACCACGATCACCTACCCGGACGACAGCACCGAGGTCACCTCCTACGGCGCCGGTGGAGAGGCGAACCTTGTCGTCGCCCGGACCGACCGCAACGGAAACCGCACCGAGCACGCCTACGACCCCGCAGGCCGCGAGATATCGCGCACGGAAGCGGCCAACAGCCCGTCCATCGCCGTCGGAAGCACCATCGCATACCTGGATGGCACGTCCCTGCCCAGACAGGCGGTCGCCCGAGGAGAAGGACGGGAGTACACCTACGATCACCGGAATCGTTTGATCACGGAGACGCTTCACCCCCGAAACGGTGTCGCGCTGACGACTTCCAGGTTCTACGACGCCGCCGACCAGGAGATCCTATCGACCGACGCTCATGGTCGCGTCACGGCCCGGGTGTTCGACGTGAATGGCCGGGTCATCCGGATCGTGCGCGAGTTGGTGCCAGGAATCCTTCCACCGAATCCCACCTCGGAATACCTCCTGGCTTTGGCCAGGGCCATGGGCGCAAATCCCGACTTCGTCATCGAGGACACCGTATACGACGCGGAAGGCCAGGTGCTGAAGCGGATCGACGGTCGGGCCGTCGGCTCGACATTCACCTATGACGCGCGAGGACGGCTGGTGGAGCAGGTCGCCGCCGATACTCAGGGCTCGGAAACGCTCGGCAGTCCCGTCGCCGCACGAACGACCTACACCTACGACCGGGTGGGCAATCGCACGTCCACCACGTTTCCCCGAACCTGGACCCGCGCCGAAGGTACCCGAACCTGGGCTCCGTCGGGAGCTGGAACCTTCCGAACCACCGCGACGTACGGCGGACGGAACCTCATGATGACCCAGACCGAAGCCGCCGGGGCCGACGACAAAGGTGCCGCCCGACCCGAATTGGCCACCACCCGTTGGACCTACACCCTCACCAGGAAGATCCAATCCGTGACCGACCCGCGCGGAAATGTCTCTCCAACCCCAGGCACCCGTTTCACGACGACCTACTCCTACGGACAGTGCTGCGATCGCCTGGAGTCGATCACAGACCCCGCGGGATATGTGACGCGCTTCACCTACGACGCCCATGGCAACCGCCTGACCGTCACCGATGGCAATCAATTGACCTCCGTCACGACCTTCGACGCTCGTCACCGGGTCAAGTCGGTCTCCAACGCGGCCAACGAAGTGACCACTTACGAGTACGACGACAATCTCTCCGACGGGATCGGTCTCGACCACGCCCACTCGCCGCTCCTTCCCTTCCTCGGAGGTCTCGGCATCGGCCCGGCGAGCGACTTCGCGGGCGTCAAGGTCACCAACCCCGCGGGCGAGACAAGTTACGCCGTCCAGGATGGGATGGAGCGGACCGTGGTGAGGGTGGACGCGCTTCTTCACGGCTCGCGCATCGCCTACGACGCGCGGGTGTCAGGCCTCGTCGAAACGTCGACCATCGACCCCTTGAATCACATCACCCGGGTTCGCGCCGACGCCGCGGGCCGCGTTCGGTTCGCCCTGGACGCGCTCGGCAAGGTCACATCCCAGGGGTTCGACCCGAATGGCAACCGCGTGTCCGTGCTCGATCCCAACCAGGTCGGAATGACCTGCGTCCACGATGCCCGCAACCGACAGACGAGTTGCACCGACACCCGAAGCGACGTGCCGACCACCCGGGAAACGGCCTACGACAGCGATTCCAATGTCCTGAGCCAGACCGATGCCCTCGGCAATGTGACCCGTCACACGTTCGATGCCCGGGGCCGCCGCACTCAATCCCTGGACCGGATCGGCGGCATCACCCGCTTCACCTACGACCTCGTCTCCAATGTGGTAAAGATCGAGGACGCCGACGCCATCGAAGCGCGCACCGGCGAGTCCACCGACTACGAGTACGACTGCCGGAATCTCCTGGTCACGGAGCGATTTCCAACGGGTCAGGCGGGCAGAACCCAGCGGACTTACGATTACGACGGCAGCCGCCGCATGACGAGGCGCACGATCACCACCACGCCCGCCTCGGGATTCCACGAGGAAACCACGTATGCCTACGACGCCGCCAACCGGCTGGTCGAGCGAGGATATCCGGCGGACGGACTCAACGACACGTTCAGCTACGACCCGGTTTCCCGACTGCTGACGGCGAAATCCGCGCGCTACCTCATCAACGTGAGCAGGGCCTACGACGCGGGGTCCCGATTGGCCCGTGAGGACCAGGAATTCGTCGCGGGAACCATCGCCGGCGCCCCCGTTACCCCGGCGACCTACACGGTGAGCTACGGCTATGATGCCGATAACCGAACAACCAGCATCATCTACCCGACGGGAGACGTCGTCACGCGGGCCTACACCGATCGGAACGAGCTCGCCGAAGTCCGGATGAACGGCGAGTTGGTCGCCCGTCGCGCCTATGACGACGGCGGACGCCTGATCTCAACGCATTACGGCAATGACCTCACGGAGACGCGGACCTACGTTCCCCAGTCGGACCTGGTCGCGACCATCCGGGTGCCGGGCGTGACGGGATTCGGATACGACTACGACGCCAACCGCCGGAAACTTGCGGAGACCAACGAAGTCGTGGCCGGCGAGACCCAGCACTTCGCCTACGATGACGCGGACCGTCTGATTGCCTGGTCGAAGCCAGCGGGCGGTGCTCGTCCCGAGGAGACTCAGACCTGGGATCTCACCAAGGTGGGGGACTGGAGACAGACCGTCCGAAACGGCGTCCCCGAGCCGCGCGCGCACAACGCCGTTCACGAACTGACGGGCCTCGGCCTCGCGCAGCTCCGATACGATGCCAAAGGGAATCTGACCCAAGACGACAAGGGCCAGGTGTACGCCTGGGACCCCGAGAACCGCCTTGCCCGGGCCGAGGTTCCCGCGCCAGCGGCCGGCACAGCCCAACCCACCGTGGCAACCTATCAATATGATGCGCTCGGAAGAAGGCTAGCCAAGACCGTAGGGCGCACTACGACTCGCCATCTCCAGAGCCGTGACCAGGTGATAGCGAAGGCAATTCTCAATGCTTCGGCCGACAGCGGCACAACGACCATACTCGATTCCCCCACCAGGACGCCACCAATGACCTATGTGTACGGAGACTATATTGATGAAATTCTGTACCTGGCGACGCCATCAGAGAGATCATTTGTTCATTCTGGTCACCTCTACTCATCAGCGGCAACCACCGATTCTAACGCCATAATCCTGGAACGATTTGGGTACGCTCCTTTTGGCCGAGTGTCCACACTTGGCGCCAGCAGTCCGCCAGGTGGTTTATCCGCTTTGAGTCTCGATCGCGCCTTCGTAGGATACATTTCGGATCTCGAGACGGGCCTCTCCTGCGCTCGCCGGCGACAATACAGTCCGGATCTCGGCACTTTCATTTCACGAGACCGTATGGACTACAAAGATGGCTATTCACTGTATCTCGCATACTTTGTCCCGAATGAAATTGATCCTTTCGGAAGTGAGCGACAATCAAGGGAGCTCCTACTAAAGGCGGAGGAAGTTGAAGCCTTTCAGCACCAGTTCAAGGTGAAGCTGCTCTGGGACGAGAAAACCGATCCGTGCCCAGATGGTACTCCAGACGCGCGGCACTTCTCCGTAGAGGTCATTGACCTTCCGCTATACCTCCGGAGTCTCGAAGTCGGCTCAAGTATTCCAAGCGTCTCGTGGGGACCCCTTTCCATCGGCTCAAGCGGAAAGATAGACGTCACAGCGACCGAAGATTTCCCCACTAGATCGGACCTTCCCTGCTCGATCAACACAGACACCGGCAAGAGGCATCGCGCTACTTTCAAGGTAACCGTGAAGGCTGTCTTCACCGGAGAAGTGTCAATAAGCGTTGCCGGGAAACGCCAGCTTGGCGGTAATGGGGAGGTGGGCGGCGGCCTAGGTGTCGGAATTCATAAGGACATTATTCTTCGAAGCCAGACTGAGGAGGTGGTGGTGGATGGGCCTTGTTGTTGTCCCCGCATCGATGCGCTGAATGATGCGATGGGTAGGCTATTCTGATCAAACCGGGGAATCAGCCAAAGTTCGTCGGTGTGAACGCGGAGTATTGACGATTTGGGAGCGATCCTGCCCGTGGGATGTATCAGGACGCCGCCGCTCAAGGGGTTGGGTTGGACAATTCGGTTGCGCCGACAGCCTTGTGGCGAAGACCCCGTTATCGAGCTTCTGGGCCGTGACGTAGGCTCCGAGCATGTTCCTGGGTCCCAAAGGTCGCGGAGTCGACGGCGAAGGTAACGAGTACTGGAGCCTGGTCGGGACGCACCTTACGCGTAAGGTGCCACACCAACGCGTCGTTGCGAACCTCGGCAGAACTCCCGGCCTGGACACCCTTCGTCAGCGACTATGGGCGGGTCGGGATCCCCTACTTGAGGGGAGCGCTCCCGCCGCGTTGCGGATATCCCTGCCTTCAGCCACATTCGCGCCGCCCGACTCAAAGTCGAACCTGGTCTCGATGTAATCAGTGCATCGCATTTTGGTAGTACACCTTGACGGCAGGGAGGCTCACGAACCTGAGGGATCCGGAC
Source organism: Limisphaerales bacterium (assembly GCA_050250555.1). Classification (GTDB taxonomy): domain Bacteria; phylum Verrucomicrobiota; class Verrucomicrobiia; order Limisphaerales; family CAIMTB01; genus CAIMTB01. The sequence goes on along the minus strand of JBFWOK010000008.1, from coordinate 66,698 downwards.
TCGACCCACATTGACGCGGATTCACCGAGAGGTATCCGCGCGAGGTAAGGAGGATCCTTGGCCGCCAAGTTCAAAACCCTGAATACCTGTGCAACATGAATAATCATTCGAGTCCCATGCTAAGTGCTCGTCTCAAGCGAGTGATGGCGATCGCGGCGACATTGCTTGCCGCCTCACGCGGCTTCGGAGTTCCTGTCACCTTGTACGGTCCGTTTGCTTCGCCGGAGGACAATTGGTTCTCCGATGACTCCAAACTGATCGAAGATCGGAACCTCGTACGGAGCATCATCTCAGATTGGGGAGATAATCTCGACGATGACCACCTCGAAGGAGACGTACCACCTGACAGTGCCGGAGTGCAGGGAAGTGGATTTCGCGAACTATTATCTGAAGGATACCTTGAACGGTAAGATACAATTCTTTATCGACGGTAGTTTCGGCAACAGCGTCGTCGTTGAGGACTGGAATCTGACGGTGATCACCCAGCTTTTCGCTGGTATCGTCGACACGAGGAAGATCCCGGGATGCGTTTGTCTTCCCGACGCAATGGGATGCCCCCTGAACGCCGACCTTGGGTTGGCCTTCGCCGCTTTGTTCCTGACCTGCCGCCGGTATGGCCGTTCCGGAGTCCGCCCGGTCACGCCCGCCGAGGAAGCGGAGACGATCCAGGGTAAGCCTCAGAAAGGAATTGCTTGATTCGCCTAAGTAATTTCTGTAGACACCCGGGCATGCGCTGGGTCGGCATTGCGGAATCGCGAATCGTCGGGGACCGAAATGCTGGTTTCTCGCGACGAGTCCGATGTCGGCCGTTCAAGGATGAGTGGAAGGGGTGGGGGTTTCGTTAGATCCCGACCTGACCTTCACCGAATCAGGAATCGGGAGAGTTCCGAAAAGGAAGGCCCCATGGTGGGTGAGAACTCAGCGAGCCAATTCGCCACGACGCATTGGAGCGTTGTTTTGAAGGCGGGTGATGCCAGTTCGGTGGATTCCGCCGCCGCTTTGGAGGCGCTCTGCGGAAGTTATTGGCGCCCCCTCTATGTGTTCGCTCGCCGAAGAGGGAAGGACAGGCACGAGGCGGAGGATCTGGTACAGGGGTTCCTCGCCCATTTCGTGGAAAAAGGCGCGCTGGGAGCCGCGGATCCCGACCGGGGTCGGTTCCGGAGCTTCCTTCGTAAATCCTTCGACAGGTACATCCAATCGGACTGGGTCAAAGCCCACGCCTTGAAGCGGGGTGGCGGGAGTTTTTTCGTTGCGCTCGAGGACGTGCTACCCGGCGACGAGGAGGCGTTGTGCGGTGCGTCGGACGGGCGGTCCGAGTCGGCGGTTTATGACCGCCAGTGGGCGGTGGAAGTGTTTTCGGAGGCGATTCGAAGGCTTGAGAGCCGCTACGTGGCTTCCGAAAAGGCGGTGATCTTTCGGGAGCTTCGACCATTGCTCGACCAGCCCGTCGACCATGATCGCTACCGGGCGGTCGCCGCCAGATTGGAGATCGAACCCAACGCGGTATCCGTACGATTGCATCGGCTTCGGCGTGAATTCCGGGAAGCGCTCCGATCCGAGATCGAGCGTACCGTCGAGAACCCCGAGGATGTCGAAGGCGAATTGGCCTATCTCAAGGAGGTCCTGCTCTCAGCATGACAAGGGCGCGAGCCGCGCGTGGCCCGCGATCAATTCTCAGCCTGGATGATTCGGAGGTATCCTTATGAACGAGTGGCAGCGTGATTGGGTGTCGCGATGGATGGCTAGGCTTGGCTTGGGATTGGGCGCGTGGCTGGTATTGGCGTGGGCCCCGTCCTCGCGTGCGATCGGCCTTGGGTTCGGAGGCGTGCCGTACTTTACGTTTCGGCTGGTCGCCTCCCAAAGCCCGTCCGGGTGGTGGACGTTCCGGTGGTTCGTGGATCCCGAAGGAATTCAGGAATTCCATCTGGACGTGCGGTTCGACGCGACCCGGGTGCAATTCGTTGATCTGGACTATGTGTCCCCCTACGTCGAAGTAACGCCGCCGGACCTGGGCTCGCTCGCCGCGGGAATCATACGGGACGTCGCGGGAGTCTCGTCGATTGATCCCCCGCCATCGGGTCCCGTGGATGTTTTCTTCGTCGACTTTCGGCCCTGCGACTGCGACCCGGAACCGCTTTCGTTCATCATCGAGGCCAGCTCCAATGACTTTGTCGTGACTCTCGACGGCGGGACCGGAGTCACGACCCTCCATCCTGCTTCGAGCCTTTCTCTGACCGAATTCCTGTTCTCGATTCCGGCGGCCGTCTGCATCCCGGACTCCCACAGTCTCCTGTTGGAAGCGGGCGTCCTCGCGGGAATGTGCGCTGTGGTGGGACGGAGCCCAAGGCGCGAACCCAAAAGCCGCGGCGGCAACCACGGAGAAAGTGGTGGACAGAAAGTGAGACCGAGTTCTTGAGAGAAAACCGGTCACCCCAGGAGCATACGCACCGCCTCTCCTGCTCGCTCCCCTTCGGTGTGTTCCGTGTTTTCAGTCGTTGATACCGCCGTTTCGAGGCCAAAGCGCTGGACCGCCCGGCGATCTGACTCGGAGACAGTTCAGTCCAGCACCAGGTAGGTTCGAGCGATTCGGTCCTGTGGACTTCGGGAATAGGGATAAAGGCAGAGCAGGAGAACGGCGGCCAACAATCCGGCGAGCACCCGATCAACCGCGTGCGCGGAGATGTCGTTGGGATCCCCTGACGGCACGGGAAAGGAGAGAAGGTGGGCTGAGACCAGGATGAGCAGGACGACGGTCGCGGCCCCCAGGCCCGCGCGAACGAGGAGTTGGAACCGGGAGGCTGAGGAACCCGAAGCCGAGACGACGGCGATGCCGAATCGTGCCAGGAGAAACGATTCGCCCCGAATGAGGATCCAGATGAACTCCACCAACAGGGCAACGATCAAACCCAGGTAGATCGGCTGCGCGGCCTGCCAGAAGGCGCGGGTCGAGAACCACGGCCCGGCGCGATGGAAGAGACCGGTGTCGTAAGCGAAGTAGGAAACGAATTCGCCGGTTTCCTGGGAGGCCCGGGCCAATTCGGAGTCGCTTGGATCCGGGAACTCGGCGACGGCGGCAGTGACGTAGGATCTGAACGTGGCGGTTTGCCCGTCTGGGATCCGTTTCCAAAAGTCTTCCCGGCCGATCCATGAGTTGAATTCGCCCGCAAGTCGTAGGTCAACCAGCCCTCGGAGGCGATTCACGTCACTCCCTTGTTGCTGGCCAAGGTTCGGGTCGATCAGCTTCCGCCCCTCGAGCAGGTCTCTCAGGGTGGGAGCGGCGGGCGAAACCTCCTTGAGGCCGTCGTTCGTGTTTCGGTCACCGATGACCGTGGCGGCGGCGAAGAGCCAACCCACGACCGCCAGGGTGGATGGCACGGCCAGGAGGCTCACGAGTCTCCTCCGGCGGCTCAAGGCCGGTGCGCGTTCGAGGAGGGACCCGAGCGCCTCAACCAGGGCATCAGCGGACGGGAACGATCCTTTCCGGAGCCGGCGCCGGAGCTCCTGAATGGATCGGCCGAGGGGCCCACCGGAAACGTCGAGGGATATCTCGATCACCCGCCCCAGGAATGCCTGCATGGCCTCGAGGCTTGGGGGGGTCGCTGCTTGGGCCGCACCGGAGGAAAGGCCGGTCACGGCGTTCGGTGCTGGGAAGTCGACCAGGAGAATGCGACCTCCCCGGGCAAGCCAGATTCGGGATTCGTCGACGACCGCCGGAAGATCCCCGGCTATGAGACCGGCCCGATACTCGACCGCGAGGTCGTGGACCCAATGGCGGACGACGGCCCAGGGCCTGGGAGATGACCGGCAGGCCAGGAATGGTTCGCCGTCGAAGGCCTCAAAGGCATCCCAGGCATCGCCGGAAGCGCGACGCCCCGAGAGCCACCGCGGCCGGCCGGGTCGGCCGATGGTTCGTCGACGTTCTGGAACCATCGGAGTCGGTGGAAAGATCCGATGGATCCAAACGGTTCGGAAGAGCACATCATCGAAGCCCTCCCACAGGGATTCGTTGGCGTTCTCCCACAGCGGCCCGACAAGTCGATAGGGTCCGATTCGAGGCGCGTCTGCCCGGGTTGACGGAGGACGTGCCGGCGCCCGGGTCGCCTCGGTTCTCGGTCGTCGGGCTTTTCCGGTCTTCCGCACCCTTGTTCCACTCAGAAGGTCCTGAATGGCGGCGTATCCGTTCCCTTTCCTCATCGTGGAATGGAGCGCGGCAAGTGTCGCCAAGAAGATCCCCAAGACAGCGTACACGGGTCCGAGGCGCCCCTCGCCACGGTACTGGGCTGTGAATTCCCTTGGCAGAACGACCATCGGGAGAAGGATCACCGGGGCAAAAAACACGACGGAGCGGGTGATCAACGCGATGAACGAGGGAGGTTGTCCGAGCGCGGAAGTCGTTCTCAGTCCGAGCAGCCATTTTCCGGGAGTGCATTCCGTGAGACGCTCGAACGTGGCCCAGGCGAGAATCAGCAAGGCGGCCACCGTGAGGGATCCGATCGAGCCCGATTCCCGGTGGATGTTTGCTAGCAGCCATTGAGGAGGATTCAGGCTCTCCCGGGTGATCATCTGAAGGGCGACGAACCCAAGGATGATATCAATCGCGCCCGCCATTAGCCGGGGTGCGAGTCCCGCTGGAGGTCGGTCGACCTCCAGAAACGGGATCAGCGCGCTGCGCAATGAGGCGCAGCTTTCGAATCGATCTGGGCGATCGAACGCCATGCAACGTTCTAGGACCCTGGCGAGCGGCGGCGGAACCGTTTTCGGGATGAGCGTGATGGCCGTGCCCTTCCTTTCGGCCCGCCGGCCCACGATCAACTCGAAGAGGATCGCGCCAACCGCGAAAATATCCGTGCGGACATCGAGATCCGGGTCACCCCGCCACTGCTCCGGCGAGGCGTAAGCCTGGGTGCCCAAGGGCTTCCCCGGCGCTGTGTCGACAAGCGCTCCCGCGGTCGACTCCGATAGCGAGTGGAGGCCGGGGATGACGGTGGCGCCGGGAAGGTCCATCCCGCCGATCCGAGTCGAAAGCCCGAAGTCACCTATTTTGACCGACCCATCTTCGCCGACAAAACAGTTCGCCGGCTTGAGGTCTCGGTGGAGCAGACCCACCGAATGAAGCGCCTGCAGCCCGTCAATGATCTGAAGGATGATATCGGCGGCGTGGGATACCGCAAAAGGCCCCTGGGACTTGAGCCGATCGTGCAGTGTGCCTCCAGGGACCAACTCCATGAGGATCACCCCGTGCCCCTCAATCTCGTCGCTCCCGTAGACATACACCAGGTTGGGATGATTGACTGAAGCGGCGAGTTGCCCCTCGCGCAGAAAGCGCGCTCGATCCGCTTCCGAGGGTAGTTCCCGACGAATCACCTTGAGGGCGACCCGCCGCCCGCTTTCGCGATGCTCGGCCTCGTAGACGGACCCCATCCCCCCCTGGCCAAGACGCCTGTGAATTAGGTACTCGCCGAAATCCTCTCCCACTTCGGGCCGCGCCTGATCTGGAAACGTGTGTTGGAGCAGGCACTTCAGGCAAAGCCCTTCGGCGGCCCGGCGGCCAAGGGGACTCCCGCATTTCGGACAAGCCCTGCGATCAGGATCCGGGTTGTGTTCGGATTCGCCCACGGCGGCGTCCAGCATGTCAGAATCGACCTTCATAGTCGCGCCGGATCCACCTTGGATTCGTCAGGCAGGGCCCCAGCAGCGGCGCACCCAGCCTTGCCAGGACATTTCCAGAACCGCCTTCTCCTCGAGTCGAACCGCCGACGGCAAGGCAACCACCCATTCGCCCCTAGAACCCGGCGATCCGCCCTCGGAATCCGGCAGATCGCCCCTGTTCGTTGGTGACGGACCCCTGTTTGCCTGTCTTATGCGCCGGATTTAAAAAGCCCATGAGACATCGAAATGCCCCTTTTTTTGTCGGCCCCCTGATCGCGGGCCTTGCCCTTGCCGCGGTTTCTCCCGGCCGCGCCGCGACGATCAATTGGTACGTCCCGAACCCTGAGTACTCCATCGCCAGGAACTGGAACGAGCGCGCGCTCGAAGGCATCCGGATGGACACGCCGCATCCTCCGGGCCATGCGCGGAATCTCTTCACCTTCTCGGTCTGCATGTACGACGCGTGGGCGGCCTATGACCCGAAGGCCGTGGGGTACGTCTACCGGGCCAAGCACACGGCGCCCGACGTCGCCGCCGCCCGCAGGGAGGCGATGAGTTATGCGATGTACGGGATCATGAAGGAACGCCACGCCTACTCGCGGACGGCGACCAACCAGGTCGAGGGCAACGACAACTTCATGACCGCCCTCGGGTACGACATCGGGAACACAACCCGCGATGCCTCCACTCCCGCGGGAGTCGGCAACCGGATCTACGACGCGGTCTCGGCCTGGTTCCTCGGAGACGGGTCCCGGCTGGAAGCCGGCACGCCGTTTCCGCAGGCGAACCCGCCCATCGCCTACCCCGACTATCCGGTGGGTCATCCCAGGCGGTACACGTTCCTCAACCCCGCCTTGGATCCGTTCCTTCACGGGATCGACGACGGAACCGGTCAGACCGTGGTGGACATCAACGTCTGGCAACGACTGATTGTCGCCAATTCGATCGACCAGAATGGATTTCCGCAGAACCCGCTCCAGGGGTACGCGGGCGCCCAGTGGCTCTGGGTGCGCCCCTTCTCGCTCGGTCGCGTGGATGAGAACAAGCCCTGGATCGATCCCGGCCCGCCTCCGTTCCTGGGGACGGCCACGGACGCGGAGTTCAAGCAGAACTTGGTCGAAGTCATTCGAGCGAGCAGTCAACTCACCACCGAAGATGGCGTCCGAATCGACATCTCACCCGCGTCCATCGGCAACAACTCCCTCGGCGCCAACGACGGTCAGGGCTACGCCGTCAATCCGGTGACCGGGCAACCCTACACGCCGAACATGGTGCTCCGGGGAGACTTCACCCGAGCGCTGACCGAGTTCTGGGCCGATGGTCCCTCCTCGGAGACCCCGCCAGGCCACTGGAATTCGATCGCGAATCACGTTTCCGACGACATGACCGTGTGGCGCATCGGAGGGAGTGGGCCCGAAGTCGAACGTCTCGAATGGGATGTGAAACTCTACTTCACGTTGAACGCGGCGCTTCACGACGCGGCGTGCGCGGCCTGGGGCGTCAAACGCTACTACAACGGCTGGCGGCCCATCGGCGCGATCCGCTACTGCGGGGGACGCGGCCAGAGCAGCGATCCGGCCTTGCCGTCCTATTCCGCCGAGGGGTTGCCGCTGGTTCCCGACCTCATCGAGCTCGTCACCGAAGCCACCGTCGCTTCGGGTCGCCATGATGGCCTGACGCCGGGCAAAATCGCCGTGCTTTCTTGGCCCGGCGAACCCGACGTCCCGAGCGAGCAGACGGCCGGCGTTCGGTGGCTTCATGCGGAAGACTGGATGGCGTATCAAAAGAAGACCTTCGTGACCCCCGCGTTTCCCGGCTACGTTTCGGGCCACAGCACCTTCAGTCGCTCCGCCGCCGAGGCCATGACGGCCTTCACCGGTTCCAAGTGGTTCCCCGGCGGGTTGGCCACGTACACCATCCCCAAGCTCATCAACGAACTCGGCCCCACCGAACCCGTGACACTTCAATGGGCTTCCTACTACGACGCCGCCGATCAGGTGGGACTGTCGCGCATCTGGGGTGGCATTCACCCTCCCGCCGACGATTTCTCGGGTCGGCGAGTGGGTTCCGAGGCCGGACTGAGCGCGTGGGCGCTGGCCCAGAAGTACTTCGATGGATCCGTGGCCGATGCCTCGGTTACACTCACGGCAAGACCGATGGAACAAGGGAATCTGGAGCTGAGATTCAACGTCGTGCGTGGCCTGTACTACAGCGTCCTCGCCGCCCCCGACGCGAACGGTCCCTACAGTATCTCGGGAAGCCCGAGCGAACTGGCTTTCGAGACCTCGATGCTCCGAACGAATGCCACGACCGGCTCGCGCGGGTTCTTCAAGGTTTCCGCGTCCCTGACGCCATGATCCGCCCCCCGCATGTCCGCGGTCGTCCGTTGGCGCCACCTGCTTCGGGTCCTCCGCCTCGGGGCTTCACATTGATCGAGCTCCTCGTCGTCATCGCCATCATTGCGATTCTTGCGAGCATGCTCCTTCCCGCGTTGGGACGCGCGAAGCGCCAGGCCCAACGCACGGCGTGCGTCAACAACCTGAAGCAGATCGGCCTGGGACTGAGGCTCTGGGCCGACGGCAACGAGGACAAGTTCCCCTGGAAGGTGGCCCAGGCCCTGGGCGGTGGGCTTCCCAATGGCACCGACAATGCCAAGGTGAATCTCCAGTTCTCCATCGTTTCCAACGAGCTGGCCACCACCCGGATTCTCCTTTGCCCCAGCGACGTGCGCCGCATCGCGGCGACGAACTTCGCCGTTCTGGCGCTCACGAACATCAGTTACGCCCTGTGCAACGAGGCCGAGGACAAACGGCCCCGTGTCATCCTGGCGACCGACCGGAGCATGAACGGCTTCGATTTCGTCGGCCTGCCGGACAACATCAACTGCTTCGTCCTCAGCTCGGCCAGCTCCGCCGCGCGCTCCGCGAACTGGCGCCAGGGCGCCTGCCACGGACCGGATGCGGGAGTCGTCACCCTCGTCGACGGATCGGTCCACCTGTTCGACGACAACCGCCTCGTGAAAACGCTCGTCGGTTACGACATCCCGACGGAGACCGAGGACGGCAACCTTCAGTTCTACTTTCCGTAGGGAGACACGCTCGGGGACTACCAAGGAACAGGTCTGGTTCCTCGATGGTTCCAGTGGATAGGTCGAGATGACCGGAACTCAGCGTGAGACGCCGTCGGAACGGGTCGCTCCTACGGAGCTTGGGGGAAACTTGGGTGCCGGCCTTCTATAGACGGGTCGCCCCTCACGGGGCTTGAGCCAGGATTGCCCACGGACAGGCCCGTTCGTGGGAACCGTGGGCCATCCAGGCCCGTAGGGCCGACCTATTTATAGGCGTACGGCATGTTGAGGATCTTGAGCTCCGTTAGGAGCGACCCAACCCCCAGGCGCAAATTGGTTGGGCCGATTGCCCACCGGAATTGTCGAGGAACCACAGGTCTTTAGTCGGACCGCCCGGCTCCTTTGGACTGCGGTGCTCCGCACCGCTTTCGATTTGGTAGGGGGCTCGCAAGGCTTCGACGCTCCGAGGCGATCCAAAGCGGCGCGGAGCGCCGCACTCCAAATGAAATGGAAAACCCTGTCCCTTAGTCGTACGTCCCCCCGCGTTTCATCGGTTCCGCCCAGGTGAGGGCGGGATTCACCCCGTCCTCGCGACGGAAGCGGAGGTAATAGGTCCTTCCCGCGATCCTCGAATAGAACTCGCCCGGATGATCCGCTCGCAATTCCGACGTCCGAAGGATCCACTCACAGAACGCCAGCCAGCCCAGCGGCGTGTGGCCTTCCGGCGTCGGGACCCTCCGCCGAAACCAGTCGACCGACACGGGACCTCCCACGATCGGGGGAGCGTCGAGGGGCTGGATGTACTCGGCGCGTTCGGGGCTGCCGTAGTAGGCCTTCAATTCCCGGGCCGCCAGCACGTAGCCTTCGAGAGTTGGATAGCCTCGGACAGCGCCCGTGTCGGCCTCGAAAACCCGGTGCCCGGCGAGAACGGCGAGCGCCGCGGCCACGCGGCCACCCTGCCCGGGGCTTTCGACATCGGCTTCGGCGGCGGTTCGCTCCAGGAATTCGAGGTCCATCAGGGCATCTCCGAGGCGCCAGCGTGCCCACGTTCGAGTTGATCGAGAAGCGCGAGAAGCGCGTGTCTGGGCATGAGAAAGCGCCTTCGTTCCCACGACGCGCGGAGCACGTACACATCGTCGCCGGCGGGAAGTCCGGTGAGTTTTTCCCAGTCCTCGCGCAAGGCGGCCAGGTCGTCCTCCGGATACGGCCGGACGACCGATACCGCCTGGTCGATGGAGGCGCGGCTGCCCGATTCGAGCACCGTTCGGAGGTCCTTCAGCATCCCGCCGCCGCAATACCCATTGACGACGGCGGATAGCGCGACGGGACAGGGAGGCCGACCCTCGAGCAGGGGTCCACCCGGGCCGGGAGCGAGCGGCAGCGCGAGGTTACCGAGGTTCACGGAATCCATGACGCGTCGATGAAGGCCGTTCGAATCTGGAACCGGGCGGCGCCCACCGCGGTCGGATCGAAGTCGAAGAATCCGGAGATCCTCGGCCCTCCGGCGAGGGTGTGGGTGAACGGAATACTTGTCCCACCCCGGGCCGTGGGACCGAAGAATCTCGCCTGGCCCGTTCCAATGGCGGCACCTGTGGCATCACGGTAGATCCGGGTGGGATTGCGCACGAACTGCCACAGTGCCCGCTCGGAATCCTCCAGAAAAGCGCCGATGTCCGTGACGGTGGTCTTCGGCTGGACGGACTCCACCCATCCGGCACCGAGCGTTCCGCGTCCGCTGGGATGCCCCGCGGTCCCAGGGGCGGGCGGGTTCCCCGTGCCGGTCCACATGAACTGCGTGTAACGGCGATAGGTCTGTCCGCCCCGAACCACGGGCGTTCCTTCGGGCCTGAAGAAGTAGCCGTACTCGGGATGGTTGTTCTGAAAATCCAAGAGCGCCGCGTCGTGGTGGCCGCCGCTGATGCCATTATCCCGGAACTGACCCGGCGAGGACCTCGGCACGGCGGCGTGGGGCTCCGGATACATCAGATGGGCGGCCGACTGCGGTGCGTAGGCGGTCGGCCCGACGCCGCCCGCGCCAAATGAGCCGCCATGAATGCCCAGGGTGGTCGCCGCGGGACGCAGGCGCATGTCCCGCAGGAAATCCTCCCATTGTTCCATCAGCTGCTGCCTCACGGCGGGCGGAACCCGCGCGAGGCGGTCGGGATCCGTGGCCGCCTGCCTCAGGATCATCATTTTCTGGTCGATGTTGGACGCTTCATCGAGCGCCATGTACCCCTGCAGCCGGGCGACGCTGACATCATAGCCGGCGATCTCCGCATCCAGGCGCGCCAATTCGGTGACCTCGTCCGCGGTGGGCGTGGTTCTTGCCCGCAGTGGCTCCGCGCGCCGCATCGTCTGCAATCGACGGGAATGCAGCTCGAACAGGGCTCCGGCCGTGGCGCGGTCGTCGGCGGTGACGGGTGGATTCGCGCCGGCGCCCCTTCGGAAAAGGCTGTTGTCCATCTCCGCCGCCACCTCGGCCCGTGTGGCGGTCGGACGGCTGTGGAGGACGCCCGCGATCTCATCGATCTCGTCGGCGAGATTGATTTCGGCGTTCGGCCTCGGAAGACGGTTGTCGAGGAACACGGTCGCCGTCCACGGCCCGCCCGCCGTGCCCGGTGGATCGAGTTGCAATCGAGCCGCACCCGCCTGGCTGGGTCCGCCTCCGGTCGGACGATGGGACGGAGTGTCCGGCAGCGTCGCGGTGACCTGCACCCGGATCTCGACCGTCTGCGGTCCGCTCGGGCTTGGAACGACCATCTGGAAATGATTCTCCCCAAGCCGGGTCATTACGCCTCCATGGGCTCGTCGATGGCGCGCCATCCCCGTCAGGATCTCGTCCACACGCCTTGGTCCGAGCGCACCCACGGTCGCCCCCGTGCCATCGACCCGAAGGTTCGTGAGCGGATGGACGTCGGTCCCGTGGGCGGCTCCGGTCGGCGGAGGTTCCGGCGCTGTGCCAGCCAGGCGCGCCGGTGAAGGAACATCGACGCCGGCGCGAACGACCAAGCCGCTCCCGTCGATCGCGTCGTCGATCGAGATGTGCGGGTTTCGCGACATGTTGCCCCCGAAAGCATCGCGGGCGCTGACCACGGTCAACGTTCCCTGGATCAGCAACTGCCCGAGGAGCATCGACGCGATCATGCCCGCGTTCTGGCTGTTGCCGGAGAGGCGGGACATTTGCCGCGCCGCGTCGCCCGTCATCACGATGAGCGTGACGATGTCGGCGGCGGTGGCCGTCCGGTTGAGGAAGACGTAGCGGGCGTTGGATCCCAGTCGGGCCAGGGCACCCACCCGGGCCGCCCGGGCCATGATCGTCGCGGATCCAGCGGTGGCCACGGACGCGACAAGCTGGAGCGCGTTCAGCGCCAGTCGGGTTCCGGTCAACCGTCCCCGCTCATAGACCTGCACCGTATCGACGATCGCCGCGGCGGCAGTGAGCGCCGAACCCGCAGCCACCATGTAACCCCCGGCCGCCGCCACCACGGGAGTCGCCGCGCCGGCGGTCATGACGATGGCTCCCGCGACCACGAGCCCGATCCCGAAGACCGTCAGCCAGTCCAGGAAATCCATGCTGCTGACGACGTTGATCGCGCGTCGGCTCTGACCGGGCGGCTGGATGTAGAGCCGTCCTTCCGGCAACCGTTCATCATCCACCGAGAGCTGTCGGATCAGGTCGTTGATGGCCGCATCCCTGTCGGCCGTGGTCACGTCGTATTCCGAAGTCTCCTCCGGATTCGAGATGTCGCGGAGAGTCCATTCCTGCGTGCCCTCCCGGAACAACCAGAGATTGAGCGGCATCGACAGGATACGGCCGGTGCTCATCGGGCTCGTGGGGATCAAACCTTGGTGCAGGTAGGCCGATTTCGGATGGAAGATCGCCGGAATCCTCACGGGGGGAACCGTCGACCGGGCGGCCAGGTTTTCCACCTCCTGCTCGCTCTGGAGTCCGAATTGGAGGCTCTTGTAGAGCTCGTGGTCTGAGCTGCTCCCGGCCTCGATCCGCGCGAGGACCCAATTGTCGAATGCCCGCGAAAGCGCATCCACGGCGGTCCGGATCGCGGAAACGCTCGTGCTCGCGGCGACTCCGCGCGCGGCGGCGATCTGAACGGGCAGGGCATTGACCTCCGACGCGAAGCGGTCGAGCGCCGTCGTGATCTCGGCCTGGGTGGTTCCCGGCGGCTGGGATTGTTCCAGCAACGCGACCCGTTGCAGCACCGCGATCGCGACATCGGTCCAGCTGTCGACAACCTCCTGCGTGATGAACCCCGCGGTCGCGGCCCGCTGCCGCACATCCGCCCGGTGCAGGTGCCAGGCCATCCGCTCCTCGTCGACCGTGCGCGCGCCGCTCGACAGATCCGCGGGCGCCTCGGACTCGGAGTCGGCCTGGAACGTGGGCGCCCGGACCGAGATCGTGCGTCGGACCTGAACCGGGGGGTGTCCGGGTCCGATCGAGACGTGGGCCGTCAGGTGGTACTCACCCTCGGACATGAAATGGACGGTGAAATTCCCCGTCCTGGCGTGCAGGGCCGACGGTCTTTCGTAGCGGGGTCCACTTCCGGAAGGCGACGGCATGTCGACGATGACCGAAAGCAACCGGGGCCAATCCAGTCCGCCGTGGATGAGTTCGTCCCCTTCGCGAACATTGGCATCGTCGAGGTTCTCCGAAGTGTTCGCCGCCACGGCGACGGACTTGCGCATGCCCGCGAGAAACTCGTGGGTTTCCTGGATGACGACGATGCGCAGATGCTGGGTCGCCAGGAATTCGGCGATCTCCTCGGCGGTCGGAGGCTCCGGCCCGCCGCACCGGGACAGGCGAAGGCCGCCGCGCAGGGAGGGAGCCGCGGCCGCCCCGTCCCGGCCCCAGACCCGGGCGATCGCGTCGATCGCAGCCTGATCGGCGTCCTCTTCGAGCGCCCTGTATGAGGTGGGATCCCCGGTTCGAGTTCCTGAGTCCGGGGACGCGTTCCGTTGTTGAAGCACGTGCGCGAGTTCGTGGGCGATCAGCGCGTCGCCGACGACCGTTCCCGGTTGGTACTGACCGGGTGCGAACGCGATATCGGTCCCGACGGCCAACGCTCGCGCTCCGAGATTCCGCGCGAGGCTTGCCGCCCGCGCATCGGAATGCACCCTGACTCCCCCGAAGTCCGCGCCGAAAGCCGAGCCCAACCGCGAAGCCGCTCCGCCGTCCAGCGGCCGCCCATGGGTCAGCTGGGCCTGAACGGCGGCCGGATGCGGCGCCTGGGCGGCGGAACCGGTTCCATCCCCCTTGAACTGCAGCGAAAGCAAAGCCCCGAGATCGGCAAGGCTGTCGAGGCTGCTCAAGTCCCCGGAAACCAGCGCGGCCAGCGACGGAACCTCCGGAGGCAATCCCGTGATCTGACCGGTTCTCACCCAGCCATCGGCGGACTCCGTCACGCGCCGAACGATTCCCGGGAGGTAATCCCGCGCCGAAGTCGCTTCCGCCAACTCGGGCGCGAACTGCCGGATCGCGCCATCGAGGTAGGCGGCCGACTGCCTCCGAAGGTATCGGAACACCGTTCCCAGGTAGGGGCAGTTTTCGGAACTCCTGCCGGCGCCCGCGAGGATCGGATCGATCGCCTCGCAGATCCTCTGTTGCGCCTCGTCGAGAAACTCCGTCTTCCGCAGCTGTCCGGCCGAAACTTCGGACGCGTCGTCCGAAGCGATCAGAACCCCGCCGACGGCGGGAGGCCCGGCGGGTGGAGCGTCCCCATCGGCTCGCTGCACCGCGCGGGCTGAAGCCTGAAGCCCGACGGCGACGGGCGGCGCGACCGCGAGCGTGTCCCATTGGGCATTGGCGTTGCCGGCTGAAAACGCGGTCGAACCCTTCGGCGAGGCATCCGCCCTCGCGGTGCCCTCCTTGGGTCCGGACTTGCCGGGCATCTTCGACGCGGCCATGGCGTTCTTAGATCAATCAGGATGGGCCTCCCGCGGGGCCTGACTCCGGAGATTCAACACGAGGGCGGCCACCGGCCAGGTACCAGGGTGGCGTCGCGCTCAAGTTGTGGGGCACCTGTGCCGGCGGTGGGGCAGGCGCGGGTTCGTAAGGTTCAGGCTCGCTGGGGTGCTGGAGCTTATGAAGAACGACGCCGTAGAGGGCGGTTCCGAGATGCGACAAATGCGACAAATGGGACTGATGAGACGATGGGACGTTCGGCGGGAGGTTGGAGGGTAGGCCGAAATGGAGAACCTGTCCGGATGAGACCGCCGCCGAGCGAGGCGGCAACTCGGGAAACGCCCGAGCCGCGAGTTCGCACAGAAGGGGCAGTTCGGTGTGTTCCGTGGGCAGGCGAAGGGACACGTGCCACTCGGCATTCGGACTCCCGGTTTGGGGGGTGGCCGCCAGGGTCACTCCACGGGAGGTCGCCTTTGATTCCGGCCGGGCCGGTGCCTTGCGGGAGTTGGATCCGACGAAATCGCGCGCGAGTTCTCGTAGCTCCTGAACGTGTTCCGGTGCCAGGAGCCGGATGCGGGGGTTGTTCTGATTCTTCTGATCCAACGCGAGGATCAGGGTGACCAGCAAGGCCATGCCCACACCACCCGCGATCGCGGGTGGCACCCCCGCTCCGAATCCGAGAGCGAGACCCGTCTCGCCGAGAGCCATCCAGCGCGCCTGGGAGAGCCCAAGAAAATGCGGCCTTCGATCGCCGCGGATGCCTTCGAGGCCGAACCGCATGATCGCGTAGGCGAGGAGGAACCAGGCGAGCACACGGCCGGGCGCCGCGAACGGAAGCGCGATCAAACCCGTCAGACCGATCAGCACCAACCCGATGCCTTCCAAGGTGGGCGCGGGGAAGAGCCGGATCCCGACCAGATGCCTCGGAAATCCGTCGGCGGCGCATTCCTCCGTGTACTTGATCCCGAACGAGGACGGAAGTCCGTGGCAGCAACCGACGAGCGTGCAACCGACCCGGCCCGCGGCGAGGAACGGGCAGAGGGCGACACTGAAAAGGTCGAGGTAGGGGAGAAGCGGCTCCCCAAGGAGGAGCAGGGTGCCGGCATTGCAGGCGTACGCGAACCACACGTGCTCCAGAAGCACCAGTTCCTCTCGGCCCGTGATCCATTTGCGCAAGTACGTGTAGACGAAAAACGACAGTCCACTGACGAGCGCGATCGCCGCCAGGACGACGAGGGAACGTCCGGCGAGCAACCCCCCCGCGAAGAGCGTGATGAGGGCCACATAGAAGCCCACGATGCCGCAGGTTCGGAACGCCGGGGCCGGACGGTGGCCGGTTCCCACGCGCGTGCGGGGAAGTCCGTCGAGAAACCGGTTGAGCGTGTGAAGCATCATGGGAGCGTACCCGGAACCGCGCTCACACCCGCGCCCGCGCCCGCGTGACTTCGAGGCGTTCTCAGGAATTCACTCACGGGCCGCTCCAGGTGAAACTCTTGTCATTCCACAAGGTGCCCACTGTGACCGTGCCGCTGAGACGCCGCGTCCAGTCGGCTTCCATTTGGAAGGGAGCGGCTCCGCGACAATTCTGCATGGCCAAGGCCTCCTCGTCCGAAACATATCCGAACCCTGGAATATGGGCGGCGAGCCCCGCGTGCCAGTCGTAGGGATCGTACCAGTGATGCTCCACGCTGCCCCGGATCGAGACCACGTTCTCGATGCAACTGAGATTGAAGGTTCCCGTCGACCTGATCGTGCTCGTGCCACTCGCGTAGTAGAGTTCCTCGGTCTGGCTCGCCGTGAACTGCCGGTGCCAGTAGTCGTTGAACGTGCGGCTTTCGGCGTGCGCCATCGAATTGGACTCCTCGTTGAGGCTGTCCTCGAACCGTTCCTCGTTGACCTCCTCGGCGTCGGTCAATGATTCGAACCCTCGCAACCAGGGAACCGAGAGCGTCCGAAGTGTGCCCGATCCCGCGAGGAAATGTTCGAGGTTGTCGGCGGCCACATCGGCGCCCTCGTCCCTTCCCTTCTGCACGATCGCCCGGTATTTCGCCTCGATCTCATCCAGTTCCTCCTCCGACGGGCAGGAGGTCCCGCCTTCCTCCTCGTCGCCCCGGTCGCATTGCACCTTCGGCCCCAGTCCGTCCGCCTGCTGGATGGTGTGGACGATCTCATGCGCCATCAGCCGGCGGCCTTCGGTCGACCCGGGAGCATAGGCGCCTTCCGCGAACGCGATGTCCTGGCCCAGCGTGAACGCATGGGCCCTCAGCGCCCGGGCCGCGTCGGCCGCCTCCGGTCCCGTGTGGATCCGGACCGCACCCAGGTCCCGACCCAATCGCGGCTCCAGGTGGGCCCTCGTGGATGCATCCAACGGCCGGCCTGATCCAAGCGTTCCAGATATCCCCGTCGCGGACGCGCCGGAGCCGGTCGCCGCCGAAGGAACCGGACCGGCCGCGGATCGCTGAACAACACCCGGCTCATTCCCGGTCCCCGGAGTTTCCTCCTCGCACTCGGGACAGGACGCCGCGCCAGGCGGGCACGAGGCGCACCGCCGCTGCACCGTCGGCTCAGGCCCTGTCGTCGACCCGACCACGCGGTCGGCGATTCGATCCGCTTCGCGTTCCAGCGGATCGTCGACGGGACTGACGGCGAGCTTCGGCTGGATCCGGGTGGCGAGTTGGTTCCAGAACCCAGCCGTCGGGGCGGACCGCGGAGACCGACGGTCGACGCCCTCACGCCGGGGACCGGGTGACTGGGGTCGAATCGTGGGGGCGAATGCGCTTCGTCGCGTCATTGGGAATGAAGATCACCGGGTTGCGACCTGAGAGGCATCCCACGGAGGCGCGGAGACACGGAGGGGGAAGGAATCCGGCTTCAGACCTCCGTGTCTCAGTGCCTCCGCGAGAGAATCCCGGTTCATGGGTCGGAGGGTTTTCCAGAATTTGGACACGGGTTGAGACCATGAACCGGGGCTTTTGGAGTGCGGTGCTCCGCACCGCTTTGGAAGGGCTCGGAATGCCCGGGCGCTCCGCGTCGATCCAAAGCGGCGCAGAGCGCCGCACTCCATAGGGGGACGGTTCATGGAGATCGAAGTTGTTCGCCTGCGTGGCACGCGGCGGCGGGCGGGTCGCCGAAGAGAACCGCGGCGGCGACGGCGGGCAGCCGGGCTTCGGCGGCGGCGACTTCCGCGCCGAAACCCCAATCGACCGCGGCTGTTCGCGCCTCCCGCTCCTGACGTCGGTACGCCTCGGCATCGAGACCGGACAACCGGTGTTCGAGAATGACGTGCGCCAGCTCGTGGACGACGACGTGCGCGACGAGGCAGGAATCCTGGCGTTCGAGCACCGGCGAGAGGTAGACGACCCTGGCCTGCGTCGGAACCTCGGGTTTCGCTCCGGGTTCCCTGTGCGTCGACCGGAAGGGATGGACCTGACCGAGGACCCATTCGCCGGGAATGAACCAGTCGAATCGGCCTACGGTGGCGCGCAGCCGCGCGTAGACCGCCGGGGGCAGACGGCAGAGCACCTCCTCCAGGGCCGTGAGGCGATGGCTGTTCCAACCGACTTCCCGGACCAATGAGGTTTCGGGCCAAAGCCCCGCCGCGACGCAGTCCGACAATTCCCTGTACCGCCGGCTTTCCCGCCGGCTCTCCCCGTCACAGTCACCGTCGTTGGCGTTTGAAACGACCGTAGCCGGTTGCCGGGCCTCGGCTCCCGCGCGCCTCCCCTCCGATTTCCAACCGACAAAGAACGACCGACCGATCTCCCCGAAGAGCCCGAGGTCGCGATGGCCGTCGTGAACCTCGATGCCTCGGAATCCGGCTGCCTCCAGCGCCTCCCGGACAGTCTCCTCGGGGTAGCACCGTTCAGAGAACGTGATGGGATCACCGTCTTCCGGGCCGGCCCAGGTGACGATGTTCCGGGCGAGGCGGGATTCCGGGGTGTAGACCGCTTCGACGCGGCAGCGGGCGTTCGGAACCGCCTCCTGCCAGGTGCCCCACCACCGGCATCGATAGCCTTCGTCCATGTTCATATCGAAGACGAACGGCGCGCCGTGGCGCAGAACCCGGTGGACACCGCGGAACGTGGCGACGAGGTCGGACACCTCCAGGAGGTGATTGATGCTGTCGAACGTCGAGATCGCGGCGTCGAACTCCTCGTCCATCCGCATCGAGCGGACGTCGTGACGCAGAAACCGCGCGGACGGGGCGTTGCGCCGGGCGATGCGCAACATGCCTTCCGAACCGTCGACCCCGGTGACCTGATACCCGTGGTCGGTGAGGGTCCGCGCGAGCTGGCCCGTGCCGCAGCAGACGTCGAGCACGCGGCCACCCACGGGCACATGTCGGAGCGCAAGCCGCTGAAGTGGCGGAAACACCCGGGCCGCGAACTGGCCGAAGTTCCTGTCATAGACCCACGCGAAGCGATCGTAGGGCGAACCGTCCGAAGGTTCGGAGCTTCGAACCACCGGCGCGATGGACTCTGTCGGTTGAGGAATCAAGGGGATGACGTTGATCGATGGCGGCGGCCGTGCCATGGACGAGCCGCGCCGCCTCAATTGATGACGATGAGCGAAACAAGCAACGTGACCGACGGGCACGGCGACAGGTCGCCGGGTTCTTCCGGGGGTTGATGGATCACGGCGGTTTCCGGGATCGCGGCACCGACCTGGGTCGCGATTCGCGCGGACTGCGACTTGCGCACCTGGATGCGGCGCGCTTCCTCCGCGGTGGGGTTGGCGACATCCACGGGCCGCGAGCTCACGACCACGACGTTCTGGACGATCCCGCCTCCCGACTGCCCCCAAGCCTGGGCGAGCGGGCCGGGTTCCTCGCCGATGATGAGATTCGAGTCCTCCTCGAAGACGACCCGACCGAGTCGCAGGGCCTGAAGCCGGGCCAGCACGACGGGAATCTCGGACGGCGGAACGCTGCCCAGACTCTTGAGCACGCCTTCGAGATCGGTGCCCGACCCCACGAAACACCGAAAGACCTCATGGCACGTGGTGGCCACGGGAATGGTCAGCACGACGATGATGCCGTCGTGCGTCCCGGCGCTGAGAGTCAGGGTCTCGGGCACACCCGGCAGGAGTCCGAACTCGGCGTCACCTCGGACGGACGCGGCTGGAGGAAGCGCCTGCGCGAGAGTCGTGAGCCGGGCGGTGGCGAGGGTCGAACCGTCCTCGAGCGCGGCGCCCCGGCTGCCGATGGCTGCGAACACGACGGTCGATCGGGCCGGATTCCGGGCCGCCCAGGCGGAACGGACATCGTCCGGCGAGGTTTCCAAGGTCTGCAATCCCGCCGAAAACTCGACGGTCGCGACGGCCCTTGGGTTGAGCGCGTCGATGGCGGCTGAGTCACCGGCCTGGAACGCGGCCTGGGCAGCCTTGAGGGCATCCTCCGACCGCAACGGCACGGCGTAGACGCGATACCGTCGCGGCAGGAGCTGGGCGGGTGGCTCGTCGACGCGGGCGCATTGCCGCTCCCGACGTCGGTGGAACAGAACCCAATCCTCGCGGGCGAGAATCTGAAGGTCGGACGGGACGGCCGCCGGAGGCGGGAACAACTTGCGCGCGGCGATCTCGGCGAACTCCGGTTGCTTCAACACGGCGCCGAGCGCGTTGATGCCCGTCGTGGCGGATTCGCGGGCGGGGTTTCCCGGGCGAAGCGCGTCCGCGCTCACCTTCTGGGCCGCGCCGAAGAGCGGCACCGATTTCAATTCGATGAGGGTGAAGCCCGGGGACGACGGTTGTGACGCCCCATCCAGCAAGAGCGCGGAGTCCACGCGGGCGTTGGTGGGATCGCTCCAAACGCGGCTCGTGCGCAGCGAGACGAGAGCCTTTGAAGAACCGAGGATGCTCGGTTGCCGAAGGGTGACTTCGAAAGCGGAACCGTTGATGCCACCGGTGTCGCGGACCAGGAGCGCGGCATCCGCGATGTCGAGGCTTGGAACCGCCGCCGACCCCGCGGTCGTGCCGGCCGCGTCGGGAGCCCTGACGCTCAGGGACCCGATGATGCGCGAACGGATGGTCGTTTTGGTGCCGGACGTCGAGATCTCGTCCACGACGAGGTCGCCGCGGAAATCGAGTTGAACGGCGCTTCCCGCCAGCAGGAGTTTCAGCTCCCCGTCGAGCCGGGTGCTTTCATTCCGACGGAGGGAGAAGGGATCGAGGGCGGATTCGAGGGCAATCCAGAGGGCCGAATTGCGAACGATCTCGATCAGCGTGAACTCCGGCGGGCGCCCGGTGGTGTCGGCGATGGCGACCCCGGAATAGTAGAACGCGGTTCCTCCGGAGCTGGTGGTCTCGCCGCGCGCGGCTCCCTTCAACGCGAGGCTGACCCCCGGCTGGGAGATGGCGACGAATCGGTTGGCGGAATTGCCGAGCCCGGTCGTCGCGGCGTCGCGATTCCGCGCCAGCAACGCGATCAGTTGCACCGACGCGCTGAAGAGGTCCACCGCCATCTCGTAGCCGGTTCCCTGCGCCACCACTTCGGTCGCCCGAATCGCGCCGTTGGGAACGAGGATGTCGACGTCCTGTTTTCGGTCGGGATGATCGAGGCCCTCGGTCAGTGAAATCCGTTCAAGGTGTTGGGCCTCCTCCAACGCGTGGGCGACGTAGTCGGGGCGAACCACGCAGAACCGGAGGTTCACTCCTTCGCCCATCAACCGGCGGACCTGCTCGTTGACGGTCAGGGTGGAACTCGGCGCGACGGGGAGATAGCCCGCGCTCGGAAGTTCCACGATGCCTCGACGGATGAGCAACCGATCGGTCGGGAGCGCCTTGAGCGCCTGGGTCACCTCGACAAGGCGGTTGGCGAAATCGCTGGCGCGATTCAAATCCGTGGGAGTGGTCGCCAGATCCGTCGCGATCCGTTCCCGGACCGTTCGACTGGCACGCGCCAGTCTTTCGGTGGTTTCCCTGTAGTAGGCCTTCAACGTCTCGAAGTGCCGGGCGGCTTCGCCGAGCATCCTGTGGGCTTCGAGACACGGATCGGTCCCGGTCCCGCCTCCGTCACCCCCTCCGAGGCTGTCCCGAAGCTGGCACTGGAACTGAAGCACGTGGGCCAGGAAGACGTTCCACGGGCGCATGCTCATCCGCCATTGCCAGTAACGCCGCGCCGGTTCGTCGATTCGTTCGCGCCGCGCGATCCACGGATCCAGGAACGCCAGCGTCCCACCGGCGAGACCGATCACGGCGATGGGCACTTCGGTCCCCGAATCGATCCGTGCCCCGCGACACCACACGTCCGACTCGAGACCCGCCTTTGAGATGAGCGAACCCGTCCCGAGCGGTTCGCCCGCGAAGAACGCCGAGGCGACGCGGGACCGAAGGTGGATCGGGCCGGGCGGTTCGGCGGTGCTGGTCGGCAGCGGCTTGATGAGGCTGAGCGGCCGGGCCCGAACCACGATCCCCTCGATGCGGAACGGTCGATCCGTGCTGGTGATGCAGGCCTGCTCACACAACCGTCCGTAAACATCCTCCTCGCCACAGAGCGCCTCGGCATGCGCCAGGGTGATGAGGAACAGGTCGCCTCCCTCGGTCACCGTCACCGGCGCGTCGTCGGTCGCCGGAACGCAGTTCCCGAAGACCGCGGAACCCGCGACCGATCCCACGCCGTTCAGGGATCCCGACGCGCCATTCGTCCCACGCGATTTCTCGAGGAGTTCCGCCAACCCCAGGGTCAACGCGTCCGGCAGGAGCAGCACACGGCCCGCGGGATCGATCGCGAGGCCGGGACCGATCATCAGCCGACCCGCGCCGGCTTCAGTGACATCGTAGCCATGGACGACTCCGTGTCCGCCCGCCTGGTTGGACAGTTCGACGAGGGACCGGAGGTAGCGCTGCTCGGTGTTGAGGTCGTCGGCCCGCAGAAATTTCCCATCGAAATAATTGAGCCGTGCGAGCGGTGTTCCCTGGGGAATCACCGTGATCCCGTTGTTCTGGGCGACGAGGACGATCGGTCCGGTCGGCGATGAGGTGATGGAGGGCGGCATACTCAGTTCCGTTGGTCGTGGACGAAATCCTGTCCGTGGTTGAAGGGTGCGAGGTCGGCGCCGAGAAGCGGTTTGGAACCGGAACCCCGGACGATGAAGCGAACGAGCGCGCCCGCCGGGAGGGGTCCGGTGAAGTTCAGGGTGATGGTCGAATCCCCGTCGCTCAACGCGGGTGGGTCCAGCGCGACGTCGACCCAGCCCGTCGCCGGGTCGAAGGCGGTGAGGGAAAACACGTCGGGCGTCACGCTCGGAGGAGCGAGTGGACGGTCGAGTCGCAACGCCACCGACGCGGGCGGACCTTCAGTGAGAAGGACCGAATCAGGAACCACCCTGGGGCCCTCGGGTGCGAGCCGGGCGCCCGCGAGCAATTCCTGGATCGTGGACGTGGCGACATGGGAGGGGCGAATGCCGACGTCGACGGTGGCTGCCGACAGGGTGTGGGAGGTTCCGTTCGCCGTCGGCTCCAGCGTGATGCCGGTGATGTTGGCCAGAGGCACCGGGAACTCGCCGGGCTCGGGCGGTACCAGGTCGATCTCGTCGAGGGCGGCGAGCCGGCGGAACTGTTCGAGGGTGCGGGGCGCCTGGAGGACGGCGAGATCGGCCGGCAGGATTTCGCCCGACTCCGGATCGCGTTCCGGCTCGGACAATCCCATGAAGAGCCGCAGCCGGTGGTAGGGATCCTCGCGTTCGGGAGCGAGACCTGGACGAAGCAGGATCTCGACGGTCTCGAACTCCCGCGAATAGGCGGTGCCGGCGCCCGCATGGTCGCACGGCTCGGCGAGCGCGGGGACCTGCCGGGTGAGACACGTTTTGAATCGGATCACGACGTGGGCATCGAACGTGATCGTGCCGTCATCGGCTTCGGTGAATTCGAATCCGGGATCGTTGCGATGCGCCGCGAACCAGGCGGCCACGGTCAGGCAGGCGTCGGCTTCGAGATGAAGCTCCCGACCCAGGCGGTCCAACGCCAGGCCCCGGGTCACCTTGATCTCGCCGGCCTCGGGGTCGGCGATCACATTGAACCCCCAGACGACGCCTTCGCGATGGAGCCACGCGTTGTGCAGCCACATCTTGCCGCGGTGATAGGCCTGTTCGGTCTCGAAGTCCGTGACCCCGAGAAGCATTCCGAAATGGTAATGGAGCGACGTGTGCGGCGCGGAGACGCCGGGTGTCGTTTCGCTGGTAGCGCAGGATTTCACATCGGGTGTGTCGGACATGGCTGGCCTTTCGTGGTGTCAATGCTCAGGGGTGCCCGCCGGGAAGCCGGGGAAAGCCCTGCCGGACTTCTCGTACTCGCGGCGTATGGCGCGGAGAAAATGGCTGCGACCGATCCGACATCCGTCCGCGGCCGCGAGAAACGCCGCGGCGACGGTGGCGTTGCGGATGAACCCGCCGACGACGGGATACAGCGCCGCGAGTTCGCCCAGGTTCACTTCGGGATCGAGCAGGTTCCTGTCGGGAATATGGCAGTTCCAGAGCCGCTGCCGCTCCTCGCGGTCCGGATCCTCGAAATCGACGACGAACTCGAGTCGGCGAAGAAACGCGGGATCAATGTTCTGCCGGAGATTCGTGGCGAGGATCGCGAGGCCCTCGAATCGTTCGAGCCGGGCCAGGAGGTAGGCGGTCTCGAGATTGGCGTAACGATCGTGCGCGTCGGAAACCTCCGTCCGCCTTCCGAACAAGGCGTCGGCCTCGTCGAAGAACAGCACCGCCTGCGCCCGTTCCGCCGTGTCGAACACCGCCGCCAGATTCTTCTCCGTTTCGCCAATCCACTTGGAAACCACCCGGGAGATGTCCACCAGGAGCAGGTCGACGTTCAGGGCTCCAGCGAGGACTTCCGCGGAAAGCGTCTTCCCCGTGCCGGGCGGACCCGAGAACAACATCCGCACCCCACGGGCGCCGGGTCGGTCCTTCAGGAATCCCCATTCGTCCAAAACCCGGACCTGGAGATCCAGACGCCCGATCGCCGCCCGCAATTGGGCCTCTCGCTCCGGTGGCAGCACCAGATGGGACCACGTCGCCGTGGGACGGATGAGTTTGATCCCGCCTCCCAGCGTCACCGAAGCCCGGGTCCGCACCGCGTGCGCCACGTCGTCAAAACCGGGGGCACGCTCCGCCGTGGATTCCAAGGACGCCAGATCGGCGGCGATCTCCGCCGCCACGGCTGGTTCCACCGGATACCGCGCCGCGAGCAAGGCCGCCGAATCCGCGAATGGAGGAAGCGCTTCCCGCCACATCTCCCTCCTGGCCTTCGGCCCCATCCTGTCCATCGGGAGCCCCAACAAGGGGCGCGCGCCCCGGAAGGCCACCGATCCCGTCCGCGCGCAGACCACGATCGTGTCCGGATGACCGCCGGCATCCGGAACGTCGCTCTGACCGGAGCCGTCCGAAGGGGAAAACCGGAGCACAAGGACGACCCGCCTCACGAGCGCGTGCAGCAAAAGCGTCCGGAACCGGTCGGCATCCAGGGTCCCCGTGATTCGAATCCCAGCGGCCTGACGGCCCGCGGACCGCACCAACGCGATTCCCCGCTGGAATGCCGCCTCCTCCGAATCACCGGTCAGTAGAATGCAACACGGCCGGGCGTCGCAGAGCGCCCGCATCGCCCGATGGGCGGGCGTGGAATCCAGCCAATCGCGGAGACCGTAGACCGGGGCGTCGCTTTCCACGCCAGGTACAAATCCCGGCCAGACCTGGATGCCATGGAGCGCGGGCCAGAGATCGTCCGCCAGTTCCAGGGATCTCTCGAAAAACGGGCTCGTCCCCGAGAGACGCACGATTCCAAGGCGCTGAACGGTCGACGCCTCGTACCACGACCTGAATTCGACCCGGCTTCCCGCATGTATCAACTGGGCGGCCAGCCCCGCCGGGGACCGGGGTTCGCCCCGCGGATGAAGGCTCCGCAGGACGGCGGAGAAGCCTTCGTGCTCCTCCGGCATGCCCGCGAGCAGAAGGAGGTCCACCTCGGCCTGGGACAACCCGAGCGGTCCCGTGAGTTGTTCCAGCGGCTCCGGGCCATCTCCCGCCGCGCCCGATCGCCGTGACGGCTGACCCGGCGCGTTCGAAGCCGCATTCGCGTTCGCCCGCAGGAACGCCAGGTTCTGCGCCAGCACCCCTTCCGCCCTCGGGAAGGTCGCGGCCAGGAAGTCGCCGAGCCGACCCGCGAGCCGCGCGATCTCATGGCTGAGTCGTTCACTCATAGGCGAACCTCACTACGCACCCTAGCCACCGCAGGTACCCGGGGTCCTTGTCCAGACCCGCGCGCCGCAGGTCGGTCGACACGTCTTTCAACGCGAACCGGGCCTCGATCCATCCCGGGTCCGCCACAATCTCCGCCGGTCGCGCGCACACGAATTCCGCCGCGGCTTCCGGCCTCAGTTCGAGCCGCTCCAGCACGCCCGCCAATTCGCCCCGGATGCGGTCCGCGAGAACCGCCACGCTTTCGCGTTCCTCCGGCTCCGCGGGAGGTTCGTCCTCCAACAACTCGGCGGAGCCCGGAGCGAGACCCGCGAACGCCAAGGCCGCCGGATCCGACGACTCCACCGGGACCAAAGCCATGGCCAATTGGTTCAATACCCAGCGAAGCCCGCGACCCGGAAGCGCCGATGCCAATCGCCCGAGCCAATCGGTGGTGTTGAGAAGGTTGAGAACAAACAACAAACCGCCATGCCTCGTTCGCCCCCTTCGCCGCGGATCGGGCGACGGGTCGTCCTTCGCGTCGTCGAACTCACCACCCGGATCCGCCTCTTCCATCCCGTCGGCGGCGTCCGCGGGCCCCGATCCCGGCGTCGGCTCATCGGATTCGCGTTCCCGCTCCTCGTCCACGAGGTCGCCAGCGCCTGCACCGCGGGTCGTCGAACCTTCGTCCCCCATTCCCTCGGTCAGGTCACCGGGCCGACGGGTCCGCGGTTCCGGTCCAACCGGGTCCTCGCCTCCCGATCGCGCCCGTCCCATTTCGTCCAGCCAGTTCAACCACGCGCGCCTCGGGCGAAGGGTCCATCCAGGGTCGGCGTCGAGCAGGATCAGGCAGGCCAGGGCACGACGGGCGGAAGCAGGAACGGAAGCCAACGGAACGACGCGTCCAATTCCCGATCGAACCTGAAGCGACGATACAAAGGACCGCCCTCTTCGAACGGCTCCCCCGGCCGAACGCGCGCCCCGACCGCCTTCATCGAGCAGCCCCTCGTTTGGATCCTCGCGAGCCCCGTCCCGGTCACCGGTTCTTGACCGTGGGTCGTTCCGGAGATCCGCCACACGGAGGTCAACGCCGGCGCTCTCCAGCGCGGCGGCGACCAAAGCGATCCAATGATCCGCATCCAGCCGGGATGCCAGCTCGCCGAGCGCGGAAGTCCCGGCCAGGGCACGGAACGTGGACACGATCCGTTCGGGATTTCGGAGGAGCGCCCTCAGGAACTCCCGGATCGCTCCTGACGCCGAGACCCCTTCCTCCGCGCGCCAGAGATCCAGTTGCCGCCAGGCCCACGCGTGGCGCAGATCGTGACGGGCAACCCGCCGACCCAGATCGACGAACGCGTGGGCGGTCGAAGCGAACCAGACCATCTCGGTGGACGGATTCGCATCCCGGCCGCGAAGCCCCAGCTCCGCCGCCCGGGTCATCGCCCGCCCCAAGGCATCGCCCCAAGTGTCGACCAGCCTTGGATCCGGGGCCGACAGACGCAACCGGACCGGAACCGTCAGATGCCGGATGCAGAGATGTTCGTCGGATCCCAAACCAACACGGTCAAGGGCGGGTTCGAGAGCTTCCAGCAGCGCGGACGCCAGCAATCCATCGAGGCGTCGCTTCTGCCCGCCCGCCGACGGTGGCAGGTGGTAGCGGGCGCTCAGTTTCTTGATGCGGATGGCGTGCACGGAGAGCGTCAATGGGTTGTGACTCGCGCGTGGGATCCATGAACCCGAGGGGCATCCCACCAAGTCTCGGAGGCACGAAGGGACAAGGAATCCATTCTCGGACCTCCGTGCCTCCGTGCCTCCGTGAGAGAATCTCGGTTCATGAATCGTTGGTTTGGCTGGCTATCCGATCCGCGTGTCGTATCCGGTCCGGCTCGCGCCGGGGGAAATCCCGGGTCCCGGTCGTCCCACGATGGCTCCGCGGCCCAGCACGGCGTTGTCGAGCTGGAGGGACTGGAACCCGCTCGTCCTGCCGATCAGGGAGGTCAATCCGACGTGCAGACCCCGGCCCACCCTCATTCCGGCGCCGACTGTGCAGACCTCGACCAGCGTGTGGGCGGGACGATGGACCTCGAGGAGATGCGCCACGGCCGCGAGCTGATCCTCGTCGAGCGCCCGCGGAATGATGACGCTGAACCGGTGGGCGTGCGTCTCGAAGGCGTCGTCCGTGCCGGCCCGGACTTCGACCGACTCCGAAGTGCCGATAGCGCCGCCAATGCGAAAACCCGCTCCTAGCACCGAGTTCGCTTCCAGCGATGACGACTCCCCGACGAGGGCGCCGCCGAGTCCCCGGACGCGAAACTTCTCGATCAGGATGACCTCGCTTTGGAGGCAGATTCGGAGGAACCGCAGCAACCCGGGCACGGTCCCCCGGAACCGGAACAACCAGGTGCATTCCTCGATGAGTTGGCGCCGGACGGAGACCGGCCAGCGCGGATCGAGCGCGAGCCCGAGAAACCCCGCCAACCAGGGCAACGCCTCCTCCGGCACCCCGCGCGGATCGATCCACGCGTGCCGGGCGACCGCTTCCGCGTCCAGTTGCGAAAGGACGCCCTCGAAGGACGCCAGCGCGCGCCGCAGGAAATCGGCCTGGTCCGCCTGTCGCGAGTAGACCTTCGGAATGCGTCGGAGGAGATCGTGAGTCGGGTATTCGGCTCGAAGGCACCGGAATCGCGGGGTGAACCGGGTGTTGCCCTCCAGTTGAACGGTGACCCAGAGATACCGCCCCGGCGCGGCGCGAATCGGTGCCTCGTAGGTTGCCATCGGATCATCCGGAGCGAACGGCGTCCAAGGCAGTTCGCGCCCCCGCTCGCGGCGGTGAAGCGTCTGGACGACTTCATCGTCGCCGGGCACGAGGGAAAGCGGCGGCATGGCCGGGGACAGGTCGGGTCGTCGGATCTCCAGGGTGACCGCGTTCTCCGGTCCGGTCCGCGGAAGCGTCGGTTCGGCCGAGGTCTCATCGGTGGAGACCGTGTGGACGAGAATCCTGGTTTCCCTCGGGACGCAGGCGTCGAGAAACAGACGGCCCCACACCGTGCGGAAGTTCCCGCTGTCGAGGCGGAACGTGGTGACCCTGCCCCGGGTCCCGTAACGCACGCGCGCGGCCACCGCGTGACGCACGCCGAGGTCGGTCCAGAACGCGATCCGACCGTCCGGCGTCCGAACGATCCCGCGCCCGTCATAGCGCGCGGCCTTGAGCGGAAGCACTTCCTCCAAGGCGCCGGGTGAAACCCGGAACCGGAGGAAGTCCTCCCCGGGATGCCGCGCGACCACGAGTTCCTCCGACGACAGGAACTCCAGATCGGTGGCGCGAGGCACTTCGATCGGAGGCCGCCCGGGACTGAGGATCCGGGCCTGCGCCGTGCCGGCGCGCTCGAGCAGCAGACGTTCTCCCGCGGGCGACACCGCGACGCGAGCGGGACCGTCGAACCCTCCGGACGGCGTTTCGATCCGAAGATGCGACACCGCATTCAGGGTCACGATGCGGTCCGGGGATTCGAGGACGGCATGGATCACCGGGCCGTGGGAGGCCAGGTCCACGGGGCGCCCGGGCATCGGAACCACACGGAGCAGCCGCCGGGTCCAGAGATCGAAGACCAGGATCCGGCGCCGACCGGCTTCCGCGATGAACAGGCGTTCGTGCGGATCCACCGCGAGGCCGCGGGGGGAATCGAGGATTGGTTCCGCAGGATGAGACGCCTCGAAATCGCCAAGAACCTCCGATTCGGGTTGAGCGAAGAGTTCGAGCGGCGCGGATTTTCCCGCGGCGGCCCACAGCAGCCGTTCGACGCGACCCTCCTCGGGAACACTATGAAACAGGCGGCAATGCTCGTCGAAAGCCAGTCCGGCGCCCGGCAATGGCGCACCCGGTGGCAGGTCCTGGCGCGGCTCGTTCGTCCACGACAACTGCACCACATCCCCGACCAGGGCCGTTCCCAGGTGGGCCGCGCGGCGCCACTGGTCTTCGGTCCGCACCAACGCGAATGGTCGGGGCAACGGCATCAGCACTCCTCCCGCAAGACGGGAATGGGAACGGGAACGGTGGGCGCCGGAGGCGGACTGATCGCGTCACCCGGCGCGAAGGTCAGGGGCCCTTCAACGACGGCGATCTCGGTCAGTTCGGGCACTTCGTAGTCCTCGAGTTCAACCGTGCCCGGGATCCAGGCGGCCTGGGTCTCGTCCCAGCCGGCCACCGTGAGTTCCTCGAGGAATTCGACCCCTTCCACCTGGAGCGCGGCGGCTTCGAGTTCGGGTCCGTGAACCCTCCGGCCGAGCGGCCACCCCTGCCCCTCGGGTCCATAGGGCGGCAACGGAGCCAGGTACTGGCGGATGACCAGCTCAACCCAATTCCGAACGGCCTCGATTCCGTAACCGTCCTTGACCTGCAATCCCACCGCGACGGCGACCTTCCGGTAGGTCGGCGGAATCACGTACAGCTCGGTCGTCACGAGTCGCCGTTGGTCGAGCCATTCACAGACCGACCGGAGGAGGTTGCGTTCCGGGCGCGGCGCCCCGGGGTTGATCTTGTCCTCGGTGGGCCAGATCACGACGCTCACGATGCCGGCGCGTTCGCCGGTCCGCGTGGGCGGGTGGAACCTGGGCAGGCATTCGGCGCGACCCACGTTCGCGCCGGGCGTGGCCAGCGCCAGTTCCCTGAAATCATCCGCGGTCACGGCCCGGTCGCGCCTTCGCAGTTCGCCGGGGATTCTGTCCAGGGCGCTCTCCAGCGTCTCGGTGTCGGCGCCGCCATACGCGGCGATCGGGTTTGAAACTTTGACCGAGGGATGGCCGGGGAGTTTGGTGATGGCCCCGGAAGCCACGTTGCCGGCGGATCCGCCGCCGTACCGGTATTCCAGCGCCCGGACCCGCTGCCCGATCTGGGGCACGCTGCCGCGCAGTCCGTTTCCAAAGCGCACCCGGGCCGCTTCGAGATCCACCACGAAATGGCGGTCCTCGGGCCCGCTGGCGTGAAAGCCATCGACCTCGGTCCACGTCGACCACACGCCGGATTCCTCGACTTCGAGGCGAAGGCTTCCGGCGAGGATGGGCGCGTGGTTCAGGGCGAACTCCTGTCCGGGCTGGGCGTTTCCCGTGCCGAGAACCTGCGGAGTGGCCAGGCGCCTCTGAAAGACCTCGGTCGCGTTGACGGCGACGTGGCGGACCTTGCCGAACCGGCTGCCATCGTGTCGGAACGCCCGCAGCCAGAACAGGACCTTCGCCTCGGTCTCGTCATCCAGCGCCGGAGGACGATCCCCCGCTCCCAGCAGGTCCGGATCCGACGCCGGCACAACGCCGAACTCCGACGCCTTCCTGGGCAGGCGGATCCGGACAACGCCTTCCTGGCTGAGACCACGCGTCGAATCGCCTTCGACTTTGACGGTGATGTACCTGGGCTGGCCATCGGCGGCGGGCGTCGCCGACGTGATCTGCCACTCCACCGCCGGACCGGTCGTCCGCAGACCGTCGCCGGGGCATGGATCGACATCGGCCATGGACGGAACCTCGGCGTCGGGAACGAAGCCAAGATTCAGCAGCCCGTCGGCGAGTTCCGATTTGTCGGCGTTCTTCTCCGCGAGAACCGCCACCCAGAGCATGCCATCGACCGTGGCGCCGAAATCGACCGGCGGCTCGGAGTCGTCCTTCGAGACCAACTGGTTCTGGTAGTAGTCCGCGGATTCCCCGGTTTCGAGTCCTCCGAGGGCGTCGAGGGTGCGCAGGACGTATTCATGGCTTTCGGGTTCCGCGTCGGGATCGGGAGCGGCCGCCCGGACGCGGGCGACGGCGACGACGGACACCGGCCAGGCGTGGACCTCGGTGCGGGTTTCGAAAGCCAGGGCGCCGGCGCGCGCTTCGGTGAGCTGGGGAACCAGCGTTCCGGTGGCGGAATCGGTGGTCATGGCGACCAGGGCCCTGGCCGGCTGGGCGGCGCGCAGTGGAATCTGAAGAAGCCGAAGGAACTCGATCCGGGTGGCCTCGGGGATCTGGTTGAAGCGATACAGCAGATTCTCGCCGAGGAAGGCGAAGAGCTCGATGAGCGTGATGCCGGGATCGCTCGGGTTGTGGTTCGTCCACTCGGGCGTGTAGACGGCGATGCGCCGGACCAGCTCGTCCCGGAGCTGTTGGTAGGAGCGGTCGTCGAGGATGGGGGCGGTGATGGGCATGGCGTTACTCGAGGTAGAAAGGATAGACGAGGTTGTCCTTCCGGCCGTCGCGTCGGTGGATGTAGGCGATCTCGATGAGGACGAGCGCCGGATCCTCGCCGGGATCGACGCGGACTCCCTGGAGCGCGATGCGCGGTTCGAACTCGGCCAGGGTGCGTTCCACTTCGCGCTGGATGAGGGCGCGCGTGGTCGCGTTGTTGGGTTTCATCAGGTGCCGGCGAAGTCCGCAGCCGAACGTGGGCCGCATGACCCGTTCTCCGGGCTCGGTCTCGAGCAGGATCAGGATCGATTGACGCACGCCCTCGGGACCGTCCACCCAGGGCAGCCCGCGGGTCTCCGGGTCGGGAACGACCGGGAAACCCCAGCCTCGTCCGAGGCGGGCGAACGAAGTTCTCACGATTTCACCTCGATTCTCGCCTCGTATTCGAGGCCGGTGGTGGCGGACGGCAATTGACGGCGGATCCCCTCGGCGGGTGGTGTGCCGACGTCGAGGTCGGGCGGAAGGCTTTCCGAGAAATCGGTCGCCTGCGCGGCGATCATTTCCGCGAGCGGTCTTCCTTCATACGCGGCCCCGTTCTGGTCCCGGAGTTCGCCGAAGGTCAGGCCGCTTGTGGGTTCGACCACGGCGCCCAGGCGCCCGACGAGCGCGACGTCGAGGGACACGTCGACGTCGAGTCCGAGAGCGCCCTCCAGTTCCAGCGCGAGCCCGGCGTCGGCGCTGAGATCAATGCTGGGCAGGATGCAGAACTTGATCTTCAGCATGAACCACAGCCCGAAGAGGAGCATCACGATGGGCAGGAAGAGCCGGAACACGAACGACGCCACGATCGTGATGAGGGGTATCGAGAAACTGCAGATCGCGGCCCCCGGCGGGCCGCCCTTGGAGATCGCGCCGAGGTCGCCGTCCGGGACGTTGACCTCCAGGTTGGAACCTTCGGGGGCGATCATTCGAACCGGGGCGCCCTGCCCCGGCTGAAGGGTGGCGACCTGCGCTTCGAGCGCGGGCAGGTCCGGAAGGAGAATGTTGATCGGCCGGTTGCTCGTCCCCGAGAGATCGAACGGGTTCGCGAGCTGGTAGTGCTCGGTCGGCAGGCTCCAAACGATCTCGCCATGGCAATCGGGCCGCTCCCGCCGCTTCGGACATTTCGGATTGTGCCGCCGAACGAAGCACCGGACGTGGTACAGGCTGCGATCGTCGTAACGGGGATCCCCCTCGGCATCGACGTCGGCGCTCCCCGTCGGCATCAACCCGAAGTACAGCGTGCGCCCGCCTCCCGAATGATCCGGCTTCGTGGGATCCGCGATGAGCGGATAGAGCGGGTAAACGTGCTCGCAAACCGTCTGGGGATGGGTTTCGACCTCCTCCCACGAGCCCATGCCCTCGAAAGCGTCGGGGACCCAGCCTTCCAGCGCGAACCGGATCCCGAACTCCTGGGCGGTCGCCTTCAGGCGGCTCTGGGCCTCCCGGTACTCCGCCACGACCCGCGCCCTCAATCCGAGCGTCGCGTCCGCCTTCATCCCCACCGGGAGTTCCTCGAACTCAGCCAGCTGGGCGCGAAGCCGGGTGACCGCGCCCAACTGCTTCCGCGTGATCGCCGCGCCCCCTTCGGGAATCCGCGCCACGCGCCGGCGCACGACAAACCCCGCTTCGCAGACGTCCTCGCGCGACGCGTTCGGCAGCCCGGGCAGATCGCAATGCAGCTCGCAGACGACGAGATAGAACCTCTTGTGCGTGTCGAGGTAGAGCTTCCGAACCCCCGTTGTGGTGAGCCCGTACCGGTGGCCACCCGTGCCCGTCGTGATCCGCCGGACGCGATCATCGGGTTCGATGAATTTGAGGGACCGCTGCGGATCCTTGAGGAAGGCGTTGACGAGGTCCGAGGTGTCGTACTTCTGGAACACCGGCGGCGCGAGGCGTCCGATCAGGCCGTTGTACGGATCACCCGAACCGGGATTCTCGTAGTCGCCCCAGCGGTACCAGGGTCCGGTCAGCAACCAGGGATGGACGAAGGTGTTCACCAGATGTTCCCCGCACCCGGGGTGTAGGAGGGTGAGACCACGCCGGAGCTGGCGATCAACGTCGTGCAATTGACGATGCCGTCGAAGGTCGCCGTCGCCGCGTGGACGTTCACCGCCGAAGCCGTGACTTCGACGGTTGCATTGGCCTGGAGTTCGATCTGGCCGCCGGCGGTGAACCGAAGTACCGACCCGTTCGAATGGGTCAGCACGACCTCGCTGCCCGAATCATCGAGGACCAGCTTGTGCCCGCTTCGCATCGACAGCGTGACCTTCGCGGCGCCCTCCGTGTCGTCGAATTCCAGCAGGCTGCCGGATCGCGTCTTGATCAGGCGCTTGTTGTTGGCGGCCTCCGGCGCTTCGGGCAGGGCTTCGCGCCCGTTCCACGCGGATCCAAGGATGTAGGGACGTCGCAGGTCGCCCGCCTCGAACGCGATCACCACCTGCGTGCCCACCGCCGGCAGCACCTCGAATCCCTGGTCGTCGTCCGCGTACGGCGACAGAAGCGTCGCCCATGCGCGAACCGCGTCGCCGTCGGCGCCGAGCCACGGAAGTTTCACTTCGATTCGCCCGAGCTGATCGGGATCGACGATGTCGGTGACCAGCGCGGGGTAGACTCCGAAGTACCTCGGCGCCTGACCGTCGGGAACGAAGGAACCGATCATGCGCCCTCCTGAAGGATGGCCCGTTCGGCTTGGAACAGGGTTCGGAACCCCTCGGCCGTGTCGTAGGTGTGGACCACGCGCGTGACCGAGTAGGGCGGTCCTTCGAAGGGCTTCCCCACGTTTTCGAGGATCACCCGGCTTCCCACGACCAGGTCGGACGAACCCCGCGTGATTCCGGTCACCGTCACGAAGCCCCGAGCCCTGCGCCGCATCTCGGCGCCCGCCCACGCCACTGCTTCTTCTCCGTTCAACGGAGCCTCTCGAACCCGGTACGAGACCCGTTCGCCAAACGCGCGCGCCAGCACCGCCGGTCCCGTGACGCCTCCGGTCGATTCGTCGCCCGAGATCACGGAGTCGTCGGCTTCCTCTTCGATGGCTTCCCGCGTGGCCGCATCGTAGCCGCTCACCTTCACGAGCGTCCGCTGGTGCGCCAGATCGGCCCGCGCCCGGAGTTCGATCAGGTGATTGCCCTGAACCAGCGTCACCCGCGTGGCCGTTCGACGATCCCGTTGCTGGAAGTGAAGGGTGTCGTCCAAAACCCAGATCTCCGCCTGGACGAGCCGGGCGCGTTGTCTCAGGAAAGCCAAGTCGCTCATGTTCCACTGCTGCACCCGGTCGTAGGTCGGACCCTCCGCGTCGACGGCCGCCGCCAAACCGTGTTCCGAGGCGATGGCCTCCGCGATATCCGCGTCCGACATCTCTTCGTAGGTCTTGGATCGCCGCGTCATGCGCAGCGTCATCAGCTTGTCCTCCGCGAAGACCGCGACTTCCGGCGGCTTCGCCTCCCGGTGAATCACCTCGAGCGCGCTGAGGTGCCCTTCGAAAATGATCCGGCTCGCGTCCGCCGGTCCGATCGACACCGAGATCGGCTTTCCGAAATCCAGCAGCGCCCCGTCCAGATAACGCAGGCCCTCGTTGATCTCCCCAGCCCTCGGCCCCTGCGCCAGGAGCTGAAGTCTGAACGTCTTGAGCCCGTCCGTGGCCTCCTCCACCTCCAACCGCAGCAGGTCGCGCGCGAGGTCGCCCGACACCTCGCCGTCGACCTCGAACACCGGGGCCGTGGAAACCAGAAGGGCCTCAGTCATCGAATCCCTCCGCCGCCACGCGCCGCCGGTCCTCCGCCAGGCGGGCGAGGAGTTGCGACAACCGCGACGGTTCGATCGCGCCTTCGCGCGGTTCAACCGGCACGCCTTGGGGTTCCGGTTCCGGAACGACTTCCGAAGTGAGTTGGTCGAGATGAACGGGCATCAGTGATTCCCCTTGAGAGCGTTCGGTCCGGCGCAGTCGCAGGGCGTTCCGCGCCGGCTCCCGCGCGCGCCCGTTTTCGCGTTGGCCGACACCGAGGACTCCGGCAACGCCACCCACGCTGGTACTGTGGGATCGCGGGTCGTCGGCACGCTTCGGGTTCCTGTCCGCGCCGCGAGAGGAACGGTCCCCCGGCTGGTCGACGAGGCCGCCTCGGCGCCGGGTCGCACGGTGGCCCGAAGCGGAACGCCGAACCCGAACGACGACGCCCGCGGATCCGCGACTGGTGGTGGCGGGGCGGACGGAGCGCCTTGTTGCGCCGCGGGAGTCGGAATCCCCGCCAACCGCATCGGCGTCCGGGTCTGCGCGGGCAATGTCGGTCGGGCAACCCCGGTTGTGGTCACGGCGGAAGCCGCAGTCGAACCACCCTGCGAACTCGTTCGCGACCCCGACCCCGACCCCGACCCCGCCGCGGTGGTGGAACCCGTTGCCGAACCCGGGCCGGCACCGGGGTTCGAAGCAGCGCTCGCGGTGAGACCGAAGGCGGTTTTGGTGGCGGCCACGGCGGTGTCCGCCTTGGCGGTCTTGACCGAGGCGATGGCGGCGCTCAATCCGCCCGCGGCGGCCAGACTGAATCCGGCCTGGAGATTCGCGCTGACACCGACATTGGCGACGGCGGTGACCCCGACGTCGACTTCAAGGCCGAACGACGCTTCCAGGGAAACCGAGAGGCCCGCGCTGGCGCCGACATAGACTCCGAGGCCCACGTTGGCGCTGAGTCCCGCGCTGAAACCCACTTCGAGGCCCGCTTCGAACGACAGGGATCCTTCCAGGCTCGCTCCGAAGGAAAGTCCGCGCCACGCGGACGGATCGAGTCCGAGGCGGGCCGTGAATTCGGCGGCGCTTTCGCCACCGATCGCGAGCCCCACCTGGGCGCCGAAGCCCGCATTGAATGTTCCCAACGCGCCCGATCCCGCCTCGCCCGGGCGGGTGGCGCCGGAGTCGGTGTTCGCGGCGTCTCCCGCGATCTTGAGTTCGTAGCGACGGTCCTGCTCCTTCAGCGAGAAGCCCACCTTGGCGCGAAGCGGGAAGCCGTTGGACGCGAAGTGGTCGAGGTCGATCGTGAGGCTTTCGACGACGCCTTCGAGGATCAGGTCGCCCCATTCGAAGCGAAGCTGCGGGGGCGCCTGCTTCTGGTTGTCGTCGCCGCGCGGGTAGAGGAACTGCTCGACCTGAAGGGTCTTCGATCGAACCGACACCGGAGCCTGGGTGGTGCCCTCGTCGGCGGTGTCGAAGATCAGTTCGACGGTCAACTGGGTCGAACTCGATCCCGTGTACTGCCGCACCTGGCGGCCCCGGGTGTCGCCGCCTTCGACCTGGTTCGTGATCTGAAGCCTGAGCGTCGCCGGGTTGAACTGAACGGGAATCGCCGGCCCGTCGGTCGAACCATCGGCCTTGATCGGTTGAAGTTGGGCTTTTTCCAGCTGGCTCATGTCGGGATGGGGTCGATCGCGTCAGGGCAGGACGAGTCGGAGACCTTCATGGGCGATGTGCAGTTCCTCGATGGCGACCTCGCCGGTCTTGGCGTTCAGTTCGGGTCCGCGCAGTCGGGCGGGCAGGCCCCGGTCGAACTCCCAGGTGGCCACCACCTCGTCGCCGACGCTCATGACTTCGATGACGCCGTCGTAACGGGCGATGGGCCGGACGTTCCCGACGGCGTCCTGCATCCAGCGCCAAAGGTCCGCGTTGAGGCGGCCGGCGGCGCTGTGGAACATGCCGCGCTTGAGCACGAGATTCGTGTACTTCGCGCGTCCCGCCTGCCGGATCACCGCGGCGTTGTTCCCACCCTCGAGGTGCTCCCGGACATCCATCTCGACTTCGAGTCCCGAGCACTCCTGGAAAGCGCCGTCTCCAAGCGCCGTTCCCGCCTCGTCGGTCCGACGCAATTGGACCTGGAATCGGAAGGCGCGAAGCAGCGGATCGGATTCGGCCATGGTCAATCCTCCAGGGTCAGGGTGCCGTCGCCGTCGCGCAGCAGGCGAAGAACGATGAATTCGATGGGCTCCGCGGGCGCGACCCCCACGTGCGTGATCAAACGTCCCGCGTCGACGACGGTTCGCGGATTCAGTTCCTCGTCGCACCGCACGAAGAACGATTCCTCCTCGGTCGCGCCCGCGAAGGCGCCTCCCTGAAAAAGCCGTCGGAGAAACCCCGTCAGCAGTCGCCGGACTTCGGCCCTCAGCGCGCGATTGTTCGGCTCGAACACCAGCCACTGCATGCGCCGCTCGATCGTGCGCCGGATCAGGGTCACGAGCCGGCGCACGCTGATCTGGCGCCAGGCGGCGTCGCGACTCAGCGTCCGCGCCGCGGTGAGCCGAATCCCGTCCGGTTCCCGCAGAAAGACATTGATCCCCTGGGGATGAAGGACGTCGTGCCAGGCGGGAGGAATGGGCTCCGTCGCATCGACCACGGCCAGCGCCAGCTCATTCGCCGGACCGTGGGCGACGCCGTGGTTCCATTCCTTCCGGGCGATGATCCCGGCCGCCACCGCCGACGGCGGGACCGCGATCAGCGCGTCCCGGTCGTCGTCCCCAGGTGATTCCAGCAACCAGGGATGGTAAGCCGCCGCGTACGCGGAATCGAACTTCGCCCGCCACGCCAGGACCTGCCGCGAATGCAGTCGTGGCGGAACATCGAGCAGGACGATGAAGGATTGGAGTTCGGAAGCGAACCCGACCAACCCGGACTGCAACCGCTCAATCTCCGCGAGGTCCTGCGGAAGTTCCGGGTCCAGCCGCAACCCATCGAGATCCGCCACCGCCGGACCGGTCGCCGACGGCGGCGCGGCCACCGGACCGCATCTGACGAACCCCGGGTTGTCCGGCACGACGGGATCTTCGAGGGGCGTCTCCCCAACGATCGATTGCGGCGAATAAAGGTCGGGGACCACCAGGATCGACAGGTCCGGAAGCCCCGCCAAAGCCGTGATTCCGTCCCCGGGTTCGTCCTCGGCGGGGCTCCAAGTTGGATCAAAGAAATCCTCCGGCGTGATGGCCGGATAATCATCCTCGCCACCGCAGAACGGTTCCCCGGGAGCGGTCGGGTCCGGCTCGATCGAGGCGTCGATCCAGGAATCCCCGGGACGGACGAGTTGCGACTCGTAGCAGAGCGTCGCCGCGAGCCAGCGGGGATGCAGCGACGACAGCCCCTGCCCGGTGTGGACCTCGACCCGTCCGTCGCCGTCATCGATCCGGAAATCGCCTTCGAGAATCTCGACCGCCTCGGGAACCGCCGGAATCGGGGTCTCGAACGTCCCGGTCAGAACTCCCGACGCGGAGGTCGCCGAAGTGACACGTCGGACTGTGGTCACGACGCGATGGATCCTGGAGCCGTCGTCGAAGGTGAGCCGCAGCAGGGCGCCGATCACCAGCGCCTCCCCGGCGGCGACGGTGATCCCGGTGGTGGTGACGTCGATCGGAATCAGCGGCTTCGCCGTGAACGTGAGGCCGACGCGCAAGGCATTGCCCCACGAACCTTCGTTGCGCGCCCGCAACGCGAGCGGTCCCGCGCTGGTCATGGCGCCACCGGCGATTCCCTCGGCGACGCGCGCCTCGTTCTCCGCGGCGGTCGGGTAGTCATGAACGACGCGTGCGATGTAGGCTCGACGGCCGCCATTGTCGAAGAACGCGGCGACCGCGTAGGGCAGCAGACCGGGGCCGCCAAACCCTCCGTACAACCGCCGGTACTCGTCGAAGCTCTCCACCGCGTAGGGAACCGTCCGCCTCAGCTGTCGGAGCACCCTCGGATCCGGCCGGCAATTCCGCAGGATCGGATCCAGGACCTGTTCGCGCGCGGGTCCCCGCGGGGCGACACCGACGAACGCGGCGACGTCCATCCGCACTCCGGTGAGTGCGCGGAGCGGAACGCCGGGGTCGCGGTAGAGGCCCGGAGCGCCCAGGGGCGCGTTGAGGATCGACGACGCCATGCCGAGGCGAAGGTCAGGCGCTCGGGGTCACTTGTACTCGATGCCCTCGTGGACCAGGCTGAGTTCCTCCATGGCGACTTCGCCGCCTCCCTTGGCGGACAGCGTCGGACCCGTCCATTTCTTGGGCTGCGCGTTCCGGAGAGTCCAGGTGGCGACCGGCTGACGCGCCTCGTCGAGGAGTGTGATGCTCACCTGCCGTGGATCGGCGGTGCCGTCGCGGACGGTCTTGATCCACGCGAAGAGGTCGTCGGACCCGACGAGGCCGCGTTTGAGCGTGACGTCGTCCACCTTGTGGGTGTTGGGGACCTTTCGGACCGTGTTGAACTTTTCGTTGCCGTTGCGGTACTCCGAGTAACTGACGTCGACCCCGAGGCCGCTGACGTCGGAGAAGCCGCCGATCACGGAACCGCTCGATCCATCGCCCTGGGCGCCGCCGAGGGCCACGAGGTACTGGAAGGCGCCGTAGGGGTTTTCGCGAAATGTGGGCATGGGAATCTCCTGGGTTGAATCGTGGATGCTTTAAGGGTTCCGGACGGTCAGACCTTCGAATCCCCGGTCCACTGGCCGATCCGGAAGATCACGAACTCAGCGGGTTTCACCGGGGCGATTCCGATCAGGCAGATGAGCCGCCCGTTATCGAGGTCGTTCTGAGTCATGGTCGTCCGGTCGCACCGGACGAAATAGGCTTCCTCGGGCTTGTCGCCCATCAGGGCTCCGTCCCGCCAGAGGACGAGCAGGAAGTCCTCGACCGTCTGGCGGATGTTGTCCCAGAGGCGGCGGTTGTTGGGTTCGAACACCGCCCACTGGGTGCCTTTGTCGATGGAATGTTCGATGTAGATGAACAGGCGCCGGACGTTGACGTACTTCCATTCCGGATCGGAACTCACGGTTCGGGCGCCCCAGACCCGGTTGCCTCGTCCTTCCATGAACCGAAGCGCGTTGATGCCCTCGGGATTCAGGACCTCCTGCCGCGCCTTGTTGATGTTCGCCTCGAACTGGGTGAGCCCCCGGACGATCTCATTCGCCGGCGCCTTCTGAACGCCGCGTTCGATATCGCTCCGCGCGTAGATGCCCGTGACGAAGCCGGACGGCGGAAGCAGCAGCCGCCGTGGCGGCGCCCCCTGGGCGGCTCGCTCCGTCGGATCGAGGATCTCGATCCACGGGTGGTAAAGCGCGGCGTATTTGCTGTCGAATCCACCCCGGAATTCCCGGATCTCGGTCATCGACGACCCGGGCTCACCATCCAGCACCGCGATGCGGTAGCGGAATTTTTCGGCGTGCGAAATCAGGTGACCCGCGGCCACCGACGGTGTCGAAAGGGTCGCCGCATCCGGCGCCGCGACGATCGCAATGTCGTCGATTTCCCCCAGGGCCTCGAGCCCCGTCGCTTTCAGGTCCGGGTTGTCCGGGTCGGCTTCCGAACCCAGGAGATCATTCGGCGTGATGACCAAGCCGTCACTCCCTCCCGCCAGGATCTCGGCGCTCCCCGTCGCGCCCGTTCCCCTCAAGGCCAGCAGCAGCAGTTCCCCGGACGCCGCCTCCGCGGCGGCGTCGAGTTCGAGCCAGATCACCGCGTTCTCATCCTCGGGATCGTCCTTTTGCAGGATCTTTCCAATGAAGCGCTTGTCGTCCACGTCGACCCCCAGCGCGTCGTGGACGTCCACCCGCTCGTCGTCGACGGTCACGATCACCCGGAGGGTCACGATCTGCACGATGTCGCTCGCCAGCGGCGTGATCCCCGGAAGCGGATTCGTGGCGTTGACGAACCTTTGGCGCCCGTCGACGTCGGTCTCGATCACGAAAAGCCGGGCCCCGCTCGGAAGATCATTGCCGGTGGGCGCCGCGCCGGATGCCCCATGGAGGTTGTTGTCGAACCCGATGCCGGTCGCCGTCGACGCCGGCTGAATCTGGACACTGGAAGCGGTGCCCGCCGTGTTCGACGTGATCCGGACGGCGCCGTTCTCGACCGTCGCCTGCCCGCCCCCGAGGAACGCATTCAGCAACGCGGCGACCTCGGCCGCCGTGACCGCATCGATGTCCGCGGCATCGCCTCCGCCGGTGCCCGTCCCCGCCGCGTGCCCGAAGGCGGCGGCTGCCGACACAACCTGGACCGTCGATCCCGTGCCCCGGGTGTCTGAAAGCAGGTCGACTTCCGTTCCGTTCACCACCGCAGCTCCTCCCAGGAGGGTGGCGTTGATCCGGTCCGCCACCGCCGCCGCGGTCGTGTCGCCCGCCTGAAGGGTGATGGTCTGATCTGGACCGCCATCGATTCGGACCACCAGCGTCTCCCCGCCAACGACCGTTCCAAAAGCGGAACCGCCGCCGAACCGGCCCCCCCGGGTCGCGTTGAAGTTGAAAACCTGGTTACCGCCGCCGTCGATCGAAACCACCAGCGTCTGGCCTGGTTCGAGATCGAACGGTCCGGCGGGCGAAATCACCGTTCCCGAGGCTCCCCCCGCCGGCGTGATCTCCACGACCGTTCCCGCCCGCGCGCCCCGGGCCTGGGGACCCCACGCCGATCGCACCGGATCCGAAGCGGGATGGGTGAAATTGACGTTCTTGGTCCGGGTCAACCGGGTCTCGACCCGGACATTTCCGAAGGTCCCCGGCCATCGGGCCCGCCAACGCGCCTGTCCCGCTCCGCCCACAGGTCGAATCGCGCCCGTCGCGACGCCCGCGCTGCCATCCCCGGCGATCACGCGCGAGATGTAGAGCCGCCGGCCGCCGTTCAGGAAAAAGGCGCGCGCCGCGTGCGCCGTGTAGTTGACCCGGTCGCTGGTCCCGATCGCCTCCAGCCCGCCATACACTCGTTCGAACTCGGTGAAACTGGTGACCAGGCGAGGCTCGGGCCGATTCGGCCCCCGCGTCACGGTCGCGCTGAGGTCGGTGAACGTGTAGCGCACCGGGCCAGTCCGGGTCATGCCCGCGAATCCTGTGGTGCTTGTGGGAACGCCTTCGATGGACTTCGAGCGGAAGCTCACTTCCTCGACGTAGACTCCGGGGGCGAGATATTCGGGCATGGGATCATCCTTGGGGTTGAGTGTGGCGAAAGGCGGATCGAATCAATTCATTGAACGCACTTCAGACAGACAATTCAGCGACTTCGGACGAAAGGTTCGGTTCGGTTGGGTTCCGTTGGGTTGGGTTGGGTTGGGTTTCGATTTGCTTGGGTCGGCGTGGATTCAATCGAACGCGGTTCATTATTCCCCGTCGGCTCAAGGAAGCATGAATGGGGTCGTCTCGGCGTGGACCCGTCCCAGCGGGACCTCGAGGTCCCTTGTGACCGTGGCGGTGTAACCCGAAGGCATCGTCTCCCCGGATGAAACGGGGTCGAGTTCCGGATCGCCCGGGTCCAAGGGGTCGGCACTCTCCGCCGGCAGATCCCACCAGGGATCCCGAAGCACCCGTTCCGGAGTGTCCGGCACCGGGGGCGCCGGTCGCGCCGTCACCGTGATGCGCACCGTGAAGGGATCGCCCAGTTCTCCCACCGACCCCGCCGCGGGCGATAGGAGGAGCAGGAACTCCCCGCGATCATCCCCATGCGCTCGTCCCACGACCCGCGTGCCTCCGGGCAGCGTCGCGGTCACTCGCACCCAGCGAACCGCCACGCCCGCCTGAACCACGCGTCCCCGCACCCCTGTCTGCCCAGCATCCAGGTCGTAGGCCGCCCCCGGGAACAGTGAAGGTCTTCGCACCCGGAGGGCTCCGATAGCGAGTTCCGCCTGGGCCTGGGTCAGGATCGGGAAGCTGATCCGTCGCGGAACGAATCGTCGCGGCACCCTCCGGAATTGACTGCCGAAATCCAACGCCTGCCCCGCACCCCGGGGTCCCGAGGGGAATGGCGGCGCCGCCTCGTAAAACCGCAGGTCGACCCGGTCCGCGACTCCGGGCTGATACAACAAGGCGTGAAGACACGAATCGTGGCGATCCACCACCGGTCGCGGCAGTCCGTTGATCGCGTCGTGGAACACCACCCGGATCGGGTGCCCGACCCGCGTGCCTCGGCCGGCATCCAGGGTTTCCAGTCCCAGCGCCAGGCGTCGGACATTCTCCGCGAAGGAGGATGCGAGAAACTCGTTCATGGGGTTGCCCGGGGCGTGACGCCCATCGCCGCCGTGAGCACGGGCCCGTCCGGTGTCGCGCGTCGCGCATCGATACGCACAACCCGGGCGAGATACGGCACGCTCAACCGATAGTCGGCTGGCAACGAGTCGAAAGTCCTCATCACCGCCTCGGTCGAGATCTCTTCCATCACGATCTGCACCGACTCGTTCGTCGCCCAGTTCGCCGACGGATCCAATCGCGGCCCGCTGAGGACCGGATGGGCCTCGAGACATTCCATCGCTTTTCCGAGAATGCGGAGTTCGTGCTCCGCGTTCGTGGCCCACGGCGTGATCAGGAAGTGCAGGTCCACGGGCAGGCGAGGCCTTCCATCCTGGCTGGCGACCGCCGACCACGCCGCGCGCATGG
The DNA here is from genome assembly GCA_050250555.1 of Limisphaerales bacterium. Taxonomy (GTDB): domain Bacteria; phylum Verrucomicrobiota; class Verrucomicrobiia; order Limisphaerales; family CAIMTB01; genus CAIMTB01. Next base: position 22,343 of record JBFWOK010000008.1, on the reverse strand, counting down.
TCTGATTGAAATCCACGCGATAGATGAAAACCGAAAGCGCCGGGGTTCCGATCGACGTCGCGATCGCGGTCGGTTCCAGGTCCGCGGTCCGGATGAGCACAGCGCGGGTTCGACTTCCGGCCACCGGCTCTTCCTCGCCAAAGCAATGGGTCAGGAGCCGTTCGATGCTCCGCCCCGCCGCTGCGATGCCCGCGAAATCAGCCATGGCGACAATCCGTGTTCGCGGTCAACTCCCCCGTCCCTGGGCGAACCTCTCCATGAATCCTGATTCTCTCACGGAGGCACTGAGACACGGAGATCCGAAGTCGGATTCCGTCCCCCTCCGTGCCTCCGCGCCTCCGTGTGATGCCTCTCGGGTTCATGGATCCAACGCGCGAGTCGCAACTCGTTGATGCTCCCCATGAGATTCGCCTGGGAGAATGCGCCTAGGCCCCTTCCTTAGTTTTCCAGGTATCGACATCGACATCGGCATGGCCTCTTCCTTGAATGCCAGCGAACGGGGAAGACCAAGTTCGAGACCACGTCGAACCCGACGCGCTCACACCCGGCTGTGGATCCCCCAATCCTCTCCTGAACTTATGCGGTTCATTACGCGATTCCCCGATTGGGTGAAAGCTCTAAATGAAAATCCTGCCGCCCATAATGGGGTCAGTTCTTGTTATTGTCGCTTGGACTCCTCCGCGCGCGCCACAGGCGCAGATGCAACCGCTCATCCGCCCCGGTAACTCCGCGCGGAGGGTCTCCTCTCCCAGGAACCAACCCCGGCGGACCGGCTGGTTTTTGGCGGGGTGAGCCTCGCCCGCGGAACTCAGGTCATCGGCCAGACCGAGGCGAGCATCATCGTGGCCGCCAGGCCCACGGTGCCTTCGATGAACACCATCGCCGATGCCGTCTTGAGCGTCTCCGCTTCGGTCATGCCGCTCATCTTCGAGATCACCCAGAATCCGCTGTCGTTCATCCACATCCCGATCTTCGAACCGCAGCCGATCGCCACGGCCAGGTACACCGGGTGATACCCGAGCCCGGCCGAAACCGCGAAGGGTCCCACAATCCCGACGGCCGTGATCATCGCCACGGTCGCCGATCCCTGCGCGATCCGGATCACGGCCGTGATGCCCCAGGCCATCGGCAACAGCGCCAGTTTCCACGCCGGCACCGCCGCGCTTGCCAGTTCCGCCATCCCAGCCTGCCTCAAGGTGTGACCCAAGGCACCCCCCGCCGCGATCACGAGAATGATCTCACCCCCCTCGACGATCGCCGATCGGATCGCCTTTCGCGTTCCCTCCGGATTGTTTCGCTGACGAACTGCCAACAGAAGGATCGCCATCCCAGCCGACACCGTGAGCGCGAGATTCTTGTCGCCGAGGACTTCGATCGCGGACCGCAACCATCCCGGCAGGCCCACGCCGGGGTTCGATTCGAGGATCGATGCGGCGCTGATGAGGACGACAGGCAAAAGGACCGGCAAAAGGGACGGGATCAGCGGCGGCAAGCCCGCCCGTTCCGTGGACCGTCCGGACTTCGCGGGGGAAGCCTTGGCGTTCCCGCCGTCCGCTTGGACGGCCTCGACCACGGCGGGGTCCCGCAGGGGAATGCTCCAGCGTCGATCGGCCCACACGGCGTAGCCGTAACCCGACAGCGCGGCGATTCCGCCCACGATCGCTCCCTGCAGCATCATCACGGAAAGTCCCACGCCGAGTTCATTGGCCACGAAGAGCGGACCCGGAGTGGGCGGGATCAGGGAATGGGTCATGGTCGCTCCCGCAACGATGGCCAGCACATAGAGGACGTAGTGACTTCGGGTCTTGGCCCACATCGCCTTGGCCAGGGGAAGGAGCAGGTAGAAAACCGCCTCGGCGAACATGGGAATGCCCAGGAGGAAACCGCTTCCCAGGAAAGCCAGGGGAGTCCGGTGGACACCGATCGCGTTCTGGAGGGAAACAACGATCCGCTCCGCCCCCCGCGCGGCCATCAGGCAGGTTCCCAGGATCGATGCCATCGCGATCAGAATGCCGATGTTCAGCGCGGTCCGACCGAAACCTTCCGCAACCCGCTGTCCCAGGGCCTGGCCCGCGATCTTCTCGGCCGCTCCAACCGCTCCGGCGGTCACCAGATAGTCCCCAGACCGCAGAGATTCCTCCCCCTCCCGTCCGATCAATTCCGCTTCCACCCGCCGCCCCGCCGACCCCGCTCCAACCGACACGACGACGCCGACTTCCCCGATCCGCTTGGGTTCGCCTCCGGCCTCGATGCGATAAGCCAGCATTCGGGAGCCATCCGCCACCTGCCGCTTCCGATCGGAGACCTGTCCCGTCCGACCGTCCGCCGCGACCGATTCGATCCGGATCTCCGCCTTGCCGAGTTCGAACCGGCGGATGGCGGCCGTCGGTGTCAGCGCGCCCACCACCAGGGCCCCGACGATCAGGACCAGAAACGCGTGGAGGCGCAGGAACAGGACGCCCCCGATCACTACGGTTAGGGCGATGATCAGGATGACGAGGGGACTCATGGTTCTGTTTTCGCCGGTTGCGGGGGTGCGGGAGGACCGTACAGGATCGATGCCGCACCTGCGACCCTGATGAATCCGAACGACTCGCCTTCGCTCCGATCCCAACGTTGGTTCGGTCCGGACGACCTTCGGAGCTTCGGCCATCGCAGCCGCCTGCGGCAGATGGGCTACGGCGAGGCCGAGACCGCGGGCAAACCGGTGATCGGCATCCTGAACACCTGGAGCGACCTCAACCAGTGTCACACCCACTTCCGGGAACGCGCCGCCGACGTGAAACGCGGCGTGTGGCAGGCGGGCGGCTTTCCGGTCGAGATCCCGGTGATGGCGCTGTCGGAAATGTTCATGAAGCCGACGGCGATGTTCTATCGCAACCTGCTCGCGATGGAGACCGAAGAGGTGCTGCGCTGTCATCCGATCGACGGCGCGGTCCTCATGGGCGGTTGCGACAAGACGGTTCCAGGCCTGCTGATGGGGGCGATCACCATGGATCTCCCCTCAATCTTCCTGCCCGCCGGACCGATGCTGGCCGGCCGTTGGCGCGATGTCCGGCTTGGCAGCGGCACCGATGTCTGGAAGTACTGGGCCGAACGCCAGGCCGGCTGCCTCGGCGACTGCGAATGGCGCGAGATCGAGGAAGGCATCGCGCGTTCCCCAGGAACCTGCATGACCATGGGAACGGCCTCCACCCTGGCGGCAGTGACCGAGGCCCTCGGACTCACCCTTCCCGGCGCTTCGACGATTCCCGCGGTCCACTCGGCCCACGCCCGCATGGCGGCTGCGTGCGGCATGCGCATCGTGGGCATGGTCCGGGAGGACCTGAGGCCTTCGCGCCTGCTCAACGCCGATTCTTTCGACAACGCCATCGTTGCCGACATGGCCCTGTGCGGCTCCACCAACGCCATCGTTCATCTCATCGCGCTCGCGCGCCGCGCCGGAGTTCCGCTCACGCTCGATCGTTTCGACGCGCTTTCGCGCCGGGTGCCGGTCCTTGCGAACCTACGGCCCGCCGGCGAGTTCCTGATGGAGGACTTCCACGACGCGGGTGGCGTTCCCGCGCTGCTGTCGCTTCTCAAAGACCACCTTCGATTGGATCGACCGACCGTGAATGGATGCACCCTCGGCGAGAACATTGCCTCGGCCCAAGTGGTGGATCCCCGGGTCATCCGGCCCCCGGACCAACCCCTGGCCCAAGCCGGCGGCACGTTCGTCCTTCGCGGGAACCTGGCGCCCGACGGTTGCGTTATCAAACCGACGGCGGCGGATCCCCGGCTCCTCCAGCACCGAGGGCCCGCGATTGTCTTTCAGGACTACTCCGACCTGAAGCGACGCCTCGACGATCCCGATCTGGAGGTCACGCCGGACCACGTGCTCGTTCTCCTGAGCGGTGGGCCCGTGGGTGCGCCGGGCATGCCCGAATGGGGAATGCTCCCGATCCCCAAGAAGCTCTTGAAACAGGGCGTCCGCGACATGGTCCGGATCTCCGACGCCCGCATGTCGGGAACCAGCTACGGCACCTGCGTGCTTCATGTCTCACCGGAATCGGCGGTCGGTGGCCCCATCGCCCTCGTCCGCGACGGCGATTTCGTCGAACTCGACGTGGCCGGCCGTCGGCTTCACCTGGACGTCCCGGACGCCGAACTCCATCGACGCCGTTCCGAATGGAAGGCGCCCTGTCCGCATTATTCGCGCGGCTACGGTCACCTCTTCCTTCAGCAGACCACCCAGGCCCACGAAGGCTGCGACTTTCGCTTCCTCCACCGAGGCGACGCGATTCCCGAACCCGCCATCCACTGACTGCCCTCCATGAACCTGGATTCTCTCACGGAGACACTGAGACACGGAGATAAGAGGAGGGATTCCCTCCCCCTCCGTGCCTCCGCGCCTCCGTGTGATGCCCTCGGGTTCATGGTCCCTAAGCGTGTCCAAATTTTTGGAAAACCCTCCCACCCATGATCACCCAACCACTTTCCCGCGATCACCTCCTCCGTTCCGTCATGGCCGTTCCGCCCCTGGCTCGGAGTTCGGATGAAACCGTGAATCCGGACGAGAACCGCCGCCTGATCCGTCACCTCGAGTCCGGCGGCATCTCGCTGCTCCTCTATGGTGGGAACGCCAATTTCTATCATCTGCCCCTCGCGGAATTCGAATCCACGCTCGCCTACCTGGCGTCCGCCGTCGCCGACTCGACCCTCGTCATCCCGTCCGCCGGTCCGACCTACGCCACGCTGATGGAGCAGGCGAAGATCGTCCGGCAATTCCGATTTCCCACGGTGATGGTGCTACCGCAACAAGGCGTCACCACGAGCGCCGGCGTGGCCACCGCCATTCGCCGTTTCGTCGAAACCGCCGGTTTGCCCGCGCTCGTCTACATCAAGCACGACGGATTCATCGAACCCGCCGATGTCGCGGCCCTGGACCGCGACGGTCTCGTGAGCGCCGTCAAGTACGCCACCGTGCGCGCGAATCCGGTTCACGACGATTACCTCCGCCAGCTGGTCGCGGTCGTCGATCCGCTCAAGATCATCAGCGGCATCGGCGAACAACCCGCGATCGCGCACCTTCGCGACTTCGGCCTCGGTGGATTCACCAGCGGCTGCGTGTGTGTGGCGCCGAGGTTGTCCCAGCGGATGCTCGCCGCGATGGGACGCGCCGACTGGGAGGAAGCCGAACGCATTCGGGCCCTCTTCTCGCCCCTTGAAGACCTCAGAAACGCCATCCACCCGATCCGCGTCCTCCACGAAGCGGTGGACGCCGCGGGCATCGCCAGGACAGGGCCGTTGCTCCCCCTGCTTTCGTGCGTCAGGGCCGCCGATCGTCCGGCAATCGCCTCGGCGGCGCAGGCCCTCCTGGCGCTCGATCGCGCCACCGCATGACGTCACCAAGGGGTCAGTTCTTGTTTTTGACAACTCTCCTAGCCCGACCGCGGCGAATCCCCAAAGTGCAATGCGACATTAACAAGAACTGACCCCTTAGGTTACGCGAGGACGGGGCGGATCACGGTTCCGTGCACGTCGGTCAGGCGGCGTTCGAGGCCGTTGTGGTAGAAGGTCAGGCGTTCGTGGTCGAGGCCCAGCAGATGAAGGATGGTCGCGTGGAAATCGTACACCGTCGCGACATCGATCACGGACTGGTAGCCGAATTCGTCGGTGGCTCCGTAGCTGAACGGCGCCCGGACACCCGCCCCGGCGAGCCAACACGTGAATCCCTTCGGATTGTGGTCCCTACCCTGTGCCCCCTTTTGAAAGGTCGGCATTCGCCCGAACTCGGTGCACCAGACGACGAGCGTGTTTTCGAGCAATCCCCTCTGCTTCAGGTCACGGAGCAAGCCGGCGGTCGGTTTGTCGAGGACGGGCCCATGGACGCTGTACTGGCCGGCGAGATCCTTGTGGCCGTCCCAGTTGCTGACCCCTTCCCCGCCGGTCTGATAGGCGCCATTGAACAACTGAACGAAGCGGACGCCCTTCTCGACCAGCCGCCGGGCGAGGATGCAGTTTCGAGCGTAGGCCGCCCTCAGGTCCTTGATCTTCGTTCCCGATTCGTCGGCTCCATAGAGCCTGAGGATGTGCTCCGGTTCATCCGAGAGATCGGCGACCTCGGGCACGCTGAGTTGCATGCGGGCCGCGAGTTCGTAGCTCGCGATGCGCGCCGCGAGTTCGGTGTCCCCCGGAAACCGCTCGAGGTGACGGTCGTTCAGGCGATGGAGGAATTCGCGAGTGGCCTGATCCCCCCGCGGCGAGACCCCGGAAGGCCGGGCCAGATTCCGGATCGGGCTCGCCGCGTTGAACGCCGTTCCCTGGTAAGCCGCCGGCAGGAATCCAGGACCCCAGTTGTTGACGCTGTTCTGCGGCTTTCCCCGGGGGTCGGGAATCGCGACATAGGCCGGCAGACTCTGGTCGGACGTCCCCAGGGCATAGGTGGTCCACGATCCGAGGCTCGGGAATCCGTCGAGGGTCGCGCCCGTCGACATGAAATTCTCGCCCGGCCCGTGGGTGTTGGTCTTCCCCTGCATCGAATGGATGAAGCAGAGGTCGTCGACGCAGTCGCCGAGGTGCGGAACCAGATCGGAAACGTACTTGCCGCATTGTCCCCGCGGTCGGAACTCCCACGGGCTGCGCTGGAGGGTACCCTGTTCGCCCTGGAACGTGATGAGCTTTTCGCTGCCCGGCATGGGTTGGCCGTGGCGACGGATCAATTCGGGCTTGTGGTCGAACGTGTCGAGATGGCTGCACGCGCCGCTGCAGAAGATGACCAGAACGTTCTTCGCGCGCGCCGGGAAATGGGTGGGTCGGGAAGCGAACGGCCGGGCGGGATCGATGACCGGCCTGATCGGGTCCAGGCCTGAAACGCTGGCGGCCAGAAGTCCCTGACGACCGAGAAGGTGGGTCAGCGCGATGGCCCCGAGACCCACGCCGGCGTCGGAGAGGAACCGACGTCGATCCAGCAGGGGATTTCCGGCCAGGGGCAGTCCGAGCTTCGGCAAGGTCATGGGATGAAGAGGAATTCGTTCGCGTTGAAGACGGCGCGGGCCAGTTCCTGCACACCGTGGGTCCCGGCAAAGTCGGTCGCTTCGCGGACCTCGACGGTTCCCGGATCCCTGTTGAACGCGAGCCTCCAGACGAGCCGAACCTGATCCTCGATTCCGGGTCCCGCCTCCCGTTCCAGTCGTTTGGAAAGGATCTCCGCCTGCCGCACGACAAACCGGCTGTTGAACAGGTTCAGTGCCTGCAATGCCGTCGTTGAAACGCTGCGCCGCGGCACGACGAGGCTTCCGTCCGGACAATCGAACGCCCCGAAGACGTCGTCCTGTTCCATCCGGACCTTGTACGAGTAGACCATGCGGCGGTATTCGGCCGGCCCGAAGTCGTCCTTGGGATGGTAGTGATAGACGTTTTCGCGATCGACCTCGAGCAGATGGAAGCTCGGGCCGCCCCGCGTGGGATCGAGCGCGCCGCTCAGGTGAAGAATGCCGTCGCGGACCGCTTCCGCCTCCAGGCGGCGGGGTGGAAAACGCCACAACAGCCGGTTGCCGGCATCGACGCGCTCGGGTTCCGGCCGGGGGGCGCTCGATTGCCGCCAGGTCGCCGACAACAGGATCCGCCGCTGAATCGCCTTGAGGCTCCATCCTCGCTCCATCAGTTCGGCGGCCATCCAGTCGAGCAGCTCGGGGTGGGTCGGCAAGGAACCGTTCTTCCCAAAGTCATTGGGTGTGTCGACCCAGCCCACGCCGAAATGATGCTGCCAGATCCGGTTCACGATCACCCGGGGAGTGAGCGGATTCGCATCGTCCGCCAGCCAGTTCGCGAGCGCGAGCCGCCGGTCCTGGTCGGATGCGCCCGCCGCCAATTCCACTCGTCGAATCATCGAAAGCGTGGCTGGAAGGACAGTTTCCCGCTTCTGCATCGGATCCCCGCGATGCAATCGGTGGGTCTCTCCCGGCTGGGTGAAGGTCCCCGCGTACACCATGGGCGGCTTGGACAATGCTTCCCGACGGGCCTTCGCGGACTCCCACTCCGCGAGCCACGCCTTTCCCTGCCGGGCCTCGTCGTCGGGCAGACCTTCAAATCGGTACGGCGGCTCGGCCGGCTTCTTTTCCCCCCCCACCCAAGGCTCCCTGTCCTTCGAACTCGCGACGAGCTTCCAGTCCCCCGGTTCCACAGCGACCTCGATGCGATACTCAGTCGCGAGGCGGTCCCCGTATTCTCCCTTCCGGTCCCTTCCCCAGACGATCTTCCCGATGCGTCTGGGTTCGGGAAACTCCAACTGGACCCAGCCTCGACCACTTTCATTGGAGATCCAGGATCGGCTGTTGCCCGTCTGCCCGTCGTTCAGGTGCGCCAACTGATGGATCTCGAAGCCGGCCAGCGTTCCGGATGCCGTCGCGCGGGTTCCCGCACTCGCCAGGGCGACGTTCTGGTCGCCGGAATAGACCTCGAGTTCATCGAGGCACGGCTCTCCGCCGGTCGACGCCAGGATCGTGAATCGGACGAACCGCGCCTCCACGGGATCCAGCGCCTCCTCATTGGAAAGCGCATTCACGGGCGGCCTCAGAACCTTCGCCCCAGAGGCCCGTTCCTCCGTCTTCGCCTTGGGGATAAACCGTGTGAGACGCTCTTCGAGATCCGCGATCTTCGCCGACAACCGGGCGACTTCTTCGGCGGCTTCCGCGGGGAGTGCAAGGGCTCGTTCCCCGTGTCGAACACCCCCCAGCAGCGCGGTCATTGCGTAGTACTCCCGCTGTTCGATCGGATCGAACTTGTGCGTGTGGCAGCGGGCGCAACCGAGGGTCAGCCCCAGGAACGCCGTTCCCGTCGTGTTCACCATGTCGTCGAGTTCGTCGGCCCGCTGCTGAGCCGTCAGAACCGGATCCGGACTGCCCACGATGTCGACGGGCCCGCCCACCAGAAACCCCGTGGCCACGTCCGCGCCCAGCGCGTCGCCGGCGATCTGTTCGCGAATGAACCGATTGAAGGGCACATCCCGGTTGAAAGCGTCGATGACGTAATCCCTGAACCGCCAAGCATTGGGCCGCTCCCGGTTGGTTTCGAACCCGTTCGTTTCCGCGAAGCGGATCACGTCCAGCCAATGTCGACCCCATCGTTCGCCATACCGGGGATCGTCCAGGACCCGGTCCACCCACTTCTCGAACGCTTTGGGATCCGGATCCTCCACGAAAAGCTTCACCTCCTCGGGGGTTGGCGGCAGGCCCAGCATCACCAGGTACAACCGGCGGATCAGCGTGACGCGGGACGCCTCGGGTGCGGGGGTCAGTCCGTTCTTCGCAAGCCGGTCGCCGATGAAGGCGTCGATCGGCGAAACATCCCCCGAATCGGTCTTCGGAACCGGCGGCCGTCGCACGGGTCGGAACGACCAGTGAACCTCCTCGTCCGCCGCATCCTCAGCATCGTCCTTCGGCCAGTCGGCTCCCGAGTCGATCCACGCCCGCAGAAGGCTCACCTGCCGCTCCGTCAGGCGTTCTCCTTTCGGAGGCATGACCCGGTCCGAATCGCGGCCTTCGACCCACTGGATGAGAAGGCTTTCGTCGGAATGCCCCGCCTTCCACGCGGGCCCCGATTCTCCCCCCTTGATCGCCTCACGGCGCCGGTCGAACCGAAGGTCGGCTTTCTGCTTTTGAGCCCCATGGCATTCGAAACAACGGCCTTCGAGAATCGGACGGATTTCGAGGTTGAAATCAGGACTGCCTGCCTGTGGTGCGCCGGTGGCCGGGGTCCCGGTCGCCGCCAGAAGTCCGAGCATCACGGGAAGCCACCCAGGCACGAGTTCGGGCAAGATCCAAGCCGCCCTTCCCGGGTTTCCTGTCGCCTGGCTGGATTTCGGTTTCGACGAAGGGTCAGGTGCCATGGTTTCGCGCTCAGGACTCCGGTCCGCTGTTCAAAAGGTCTACTGCAACGATCGTTCGGATCAACGTTTCGTTCACTCCTTGTCGCGGGGACCGAATCCCGGATGGGTGGGTGGGCCGCTCCACCCATCGCCTTCCACCCGAGCCTTGGCCCGTTGACCTGTGAACGTCGGACTCCTAGCCTGCGCGCCACGACGGCCGGCTCGGCGCGGGTCCGCTTCATCCAGGCCCGGGCCATAGGCCAGACCAAGCCATTCGGGGATCGCGTCACTCCACTCCAGCCGTTTCTCGGCAAACAACGCCGGCATGAACACTTCCTCCTCCACGGGCCGGGTCGGCGACCTCGCCGTCTGCGGCGGTTCGCCGGCCTTCGCGCAGCCCCTCCATGTGGGCCGCCCGAACATCGCGGACCGCGCGCGCCTTTTCGAACGGTTCAACGACATGCTCGACCGGCGTTGGCTCAGCAACAACGGACCGTTCGTTCAGGAGTTCGAACGCCGCCTGTGCCACCTGATCGGGGTTCGACACTGCATTCCCGTGTGCAACGCGACGGTGGGTCTCGAGATCGCCATCCGGGCCGCCCAGCTCCACGGCGAGGTGATCGTCCCCTCCTACACCTTCGTCGCCACCGCCCACGCGCTCCAGTGGCAGGAGATCACACCCGTCTTCTGCGACGTCGACGAACGCACCCACACCCTCGATCCCGAGCAGGTGGAACGCCTCATCACGCCCCGCACCACCGGGATCATCGGCACCCACGTGTGGGGTCGGCCCTGCGCCATCGACGCGCTGACCGAGATCGCCGCCCGACACGGACTGACGCTGATGTTCGACGCGGCCCACGCGTTCGCCTGTTCCCATCGGGGCCGCATGATCGGCGGATTTGGCCGCGCCGAGGTGTTCAGCTTCCACGCCACGAAGTTTCTCAACTCGTTCGAAGGCGGCGCGATTGCGACCGACGACGACGAACTCGCGGCCCGGATTCGTCTCATGAAGAACTTCGGGTTCGCGGGGTACGACAAGGTCGTGTTCATCGGGACGAACGGGAAGATGACGGAGGTCTGCGCCGCGATGGGTCTGACGAGTCTCGAGGGCCTCGATGACCTCGTGGAAGTGAATCGGCGCAACTACCACGCCTATGTCCAGGCCTTGGCCGGCGTGCCTTCGGTGTCGCTTCTCAAGTACGACGAATCGGAGCGGTGCAACTTCCAGTACATCGTCATCGAACTCGACCCCGACACCGCGGGCCTCACGCGGGATGAACTCGTCGCCGTGCTCCACGCCGAGAATGTCATCGCCCGGCGCTACTTCTGGCCCGGCTGCCATCGGATGGAACCGTACCGCTCCTATTTTCCGCATGCCGGCCTCCTGCTTCCCAGAACCGAACGGATGTCGGAACGAGTCATCGTGCTCCCGACCGGGACCGCCATTTCGGCCGCCGACATCGACGTGCTTTGCGGCATCGTGAAGACGGCCCTTTCGGATCCAGACCCGGTGCGGCGCGGTCTCGCGTCGGGGTCCAACAAAGCCGCCTCCTGATACGCTCCATGAACCGGCAATTAACCACGAAGCGCACGAAGGACACGAAGACCGAGCGAAAAGAAGGTATCCAATCCACCCGTCTTCTTCGTGATCTTCGTGTCTTCGTGGTGGAATCGTCCGCCGTTCATGGATCCAACGCGCGAGTCGCAACTCGTTGATGCTACCCATGAACCGGAATTCTCTCACGGAGGCACTGAGACACGGAGATTTGAGGATGGATTCCGTCCCCTTCCGTGCCTCCGCGCCTCCGTGTGATGCCCCTCGGGTTCATGGATCCAGCGCGCGAGTCTCAACTCGTTGATACCCCCATGAAGCCAGTCTCCGCTTCGTCCCCGGCTTCGCCCGAACCCGTTCCCCCCGCCCTTCCCACCCATCCGAAGGTCAGCGTCCTCATCATCACGTTCAACCACGCCGCCACCCTGCGGCAGGCCCTCGACAGCGCTCTCGCGCAGCAAACCTCCTTTCCCGTCGAGATCCTGGTCGGCGACGACTGCTCGACCGACGGCAGCCGCGAAATCGTCGCCGAGTACGCCCGTCAATATCCCGGGCGTCTCCGGGCCTTCCTGCACCCGAAGAACCTCGGATTCTTCGGGAAGTTCAACTTCCTCTCCGTCTACACCGTCGCGCGAGCGCCATACGCCATCCTGCTGGAGGGCGACGACTACTGGACCAGCCCCTTGAAGCTCCAGAAGCAGGCGGACTTCCTGGACGCGCGGCCCGATTGCTCCGCCTGTTTCCACGATTGCTACGTTCAGGACGGCCCCGAGCTGGACCGGAAACGCCTCTACCTGTCGGAGACGGTGAAGCGCGACCTGGGTCTGCGCGAGGTCATCGCCGACATGTTCCCGCACACGACGAGCATCCTTTTTCGACGGGACGTCCTGGGGACCTTGCCACCCTGGTTCAACGATCTCGAACTGACCGATCTCTCGATGGTCTCGATTCTCGCCTCCCGCGGGACCTTTGGTTACCTGCCGGACTCCCCAATGAGCGTGTACCGGATCGCGGGGGGGTCCTGGACATCGACCTCGCTGGTGGCCCGCACCCACCGGGAACTGAAGGCGTTTCGGACGCTGGGCGCCCAGCTCGGTCCCGTCGCGTTGGAAGCCTCGAAGGTCCAGGAACACCGTCGAACGTTCTACCTAGCCTTGGGTCACGACGCGCTGAACGAGCCCGCCGCGGCCCGGTCCGCCTTTCGGTCGTTCCTCGCCGGTTACCCCAAATTCCGAACCATCCCGCCGGTTCCCGTCATCCGATTGGGCCTGAAGCTGTACGCGCCCTGGCTCTTCCGGCTCATCCGACGTCTCCGCGGCCGGAGTCCTTGAGCACCGTCCAGACCTTCAGACCTTCAGCCACATCTTGTACCGGAGCGAACTGAAGTAGTGCCTGAGCGCCACGTCGGGTCCCGTGTGCAGGTCCCGCGCGATCCACTGGTCGTCGCTCTGGATCACGTACCGGTCCTTCGGCAGAGCCCGGCCTCCGCTCCGGCGGATCGTGAGGTGGAAGAGCGTCTGTTCCGTGAAGTATCCCGGCTCGCCGGACATCCCCGCGAAACGTTCCAGCGCTTCGCTCCAGTCGAGGGGACGATGGACGATCACGAAACCGCTGTTCACCGGCGCCTCCTTCTCGGCCTCGTCCCGAATCAGCCGTCCGTCGAGCGACGGGTAGCAGTCCTCCAGGTATTCCACGTCGTTCCTTCCGGGCGCCAACCGCTCCCGCAGGTCCGCCGCGCCAGGGAAAAACAGGATATCGGAATCGCTGAACACCCAGGGACCCGAAGCCGGCACCGACAACAGAACCGCGATCTTCTTTCCGAGCGGATGAGCCCGGGCATAGGCGAGGAGGACCTCGGGGACGGCGTGCCCAAGAAACGAATCCCAGGGAACGGTCTCCAGGCGGGGATGCACCGACCGAAGGACAGCCCGATCCGATTCGGTATGGGTTCCATCCCCCACGATGACGATGCGTTTCGGATCGGCGGCATGCCTGAGAAAGGACTTCAGGGAAGCCACCTGTTCGGGCAGGTCCCGGGTTCCCGAGAACGCGTAGAGCGTGGCGTCGGTAGCGGGCGCGAGGGGTTGGGGAGCCCTTGCGACGACGGCCAGCCGGCGGGCATAGCTCAAGCGTTTCCACAAGGCCCAACGCAGCGCGAAGTGGTAGCCGATCTTCATGGTTCGCCAGGCGACCTTCGGCGGGTTCCCCGGCGGGGCCGCTACCGTCGCCGCCCGGGGTCGGCGGCGCAAGATTGGCGAGGGTCTCGCCCGGGCTTGCGCTTTGTGATAGACCCGCCGCCGACGCGCTGGACAGTCCGTCCGTCCAACCGATCCGATCGCCATGAAAACCGCCCTGCTCAAGTTCGCCTCCCTCGTCGCCCTGACCGCCTGCTTCATCACGGCCGGTTGTGGCGGCGCCGCCAAGACCAAGATGGACACGTCCGAACTGCTGGCCGCGTTCGCTGATGCGGACGCTTCGTTGAAGTCGCAGGTCGACGCCGCCGCCAAATCCCTGAACGCCGGGAAACTCATGGAGGGAACCTCCGCGCTGGCGAAGGCAGCCAAGGAGGCTCACGAAAGCCTCTCGGAAACCCAGAAGACCGCGCTCCTGGGCATCGTGACGCAGGTTCAAACCATCATGGCCGAGGACGCCAGCCGCATGGACCTCAACATCCATCAGGCCGCCCAGGATCTGATCGCGGGCATGGAGGGCAAGGAAGCCAACCGGGTCGGCACCACTCCCGACATGGTGCGCCCGCCCCAATCGACCGGCGAATAGCCCGTCCAGCCCGCCCGCCGGGTCTTCCCCTCGCAGCCACCTCCCGGTCCGCGGGCGCCGAGCGATCGGATTTCCGTCGGTGGCAACGGGCCCCCTCGTCGTTGCAATCGTTTCAGCCGCCGCTAGCCTTCGCCGACTGTGCGCTCGTTGCTTTTCCCTCATCGCCGCGACCCGCGCCTGCACGGGCCGGGTTCGCCTTCCTGGTCGGTCGTGCTTCCGACGCTCGCGGTCTTGACCGGCCTGGTTCTGGTCTCCACCGGATGCCAGCGCGAGGAGATTGCGGCCTACGACGCGCCGAAGGACGCCGCCCCTCCCGCCGCGCCGCCTCCGGGGCACGGATCCATGGCGGGTGGGTTGCCGGATCAGATGCCCCCGCGACCGGGTTTGCGTTGGAAGGACCTTCCAACGGGCTGGACCGAACTGGGCGCCTCCGGCATGCGGGTCGCCAACTTTTCGATCGCCGGCGCGGACAACGGCAGGGCCGAACTCGCCGTGATTCCCCTGCCGGGCACAGGGGGCTCCGACCTCGACCTGGTGAATCTCTGGCGCGGTCAGCTGAGCCTGCCGCCCATCGCCGAATCGGAACTTCCCGCCCACACCGACGAAACCACGGTGGCGGGCCAGACCGTGCGGCTCTTTTCAATCGTTGGGACGGGGTCGTCGGATGCCGCGGCCGCGGGCAACCAGATCCTTGTGGCCGCCATCCGCAACGAAGGCTTCACCTGGTTTTTCAAGCTGGGCGGCGATGCCGCTTCGGTGATGGCCCAACGGGAGCCGCTGAAGGCGTTTCTAGCCGGGGTGGAATTCACGGCCCCCGCGGGCGACGCCGGCATGGCGTCCGCGGGAGGTCGCATGGGAACCCCGCCCCCCTTCGCTTCGGCTGGCGGCGCCGCCTCGTCGCGACCCTCCGGAAGCGGTGAACCGCCCAAGCCCAAATGGCAGGTCCCCGAAGCCTGGCAGGCGCAGGCCGCGCCTCAGATGGTCCACAGCAAATGGACGGTCCCGGGTGCCAACGGCGCGACCGCCGACGTCACCGTGAGCGTATTTCCGGGTGAAACCGGCGGTCTGGTTCCGAATCTGAACCGATGGCGAAGCCAGGTGGGACTTTCCCCGGCTCCGGATGCTGAACTGCTTGCGCTCCAGGACAATCTGGATGTGCTCGGGGGCAAGGCGACGCTGGCTGACTTCGAGGGGACCAGCCCCGAGACGGGCTCCACTTCCCGCATTGTGGCGGCCATCGTGCGTCGTGACGGGTTCAGCTGGTTCTACAAGCTCCTGGGTGCTTCCGCCGCCGTGGAGGCCCACCGGGAGAGCTTCGTTCAATTCATTCAAACGGCCCAATACACCCGCGGCTCATGAGCTGGATCTTCAAACCCCTGGCCTCTCTGCGCCTGACCCTGGTGCTGCTCACCTTCAGCCTGGCGCTCGTGTTCCTCGGTACGATGGCCCAGGAACCCCTCGGTCTGTACATCGCGCAGGATCGGTTCTTCCAAAGCGCCTTCGTCGATCTCGCGTCGATGACGGCCGCGCTCAAGAAGACCCTGCAGATGGTCCAGATCCACCTGCCGCCGTCGACCGCCTCCGACGTGCTCAACGCGCCCTACATCCCGGTGTTTCCGGGCGGATACCTGCTGGGGAGCCTGTTGCTGGTGAATCTTCTCGCGGCCCACATCACCCGCTTTCAAATATCCCGGAAGAAGGTGGGGATTGTCCTCGTTCACGGGGGAATCATCCTCCTTCTGGTCGGCCAGCTCTTCACCGACGTCCTCTCGCGGGAAACCGCGATGCGACTGGCGGAGGGTGAAACGAAGAACTATTCGGAGAGCGATCGCCGAACCGAACTGGCGGTGATCGACGGCTCGGCGGCGGACCGCGACCGTGTGGTCGCCATCCCCGACTCCCTGCTCCAGACCGGCGCCTCCGTCACCCATCCCGAGCTGCCGTTCCAGCTCAAGGTGGTCCGCTACTACCCGAATTCGTTTCTCACGAACCGGGACGACGTCGCGGACGCCCCGAAGGTGTCGGCCGGATTGGCCACCCAGTTCGCGCCGGTCGAATTGCCGCGAGTCACCGACCTCAACAGCCGGGACGTTCCCAGCGCGGTGGTTGAAGTCACCAGCCCGGAAGGATCCTTGGGTTCCTTCCTGTTGAGCGAGCACCTGTTGCGGCCCCAGTCGTTCGAAGTGAAGGGCAAGCGCTACGACATGAACCTTCGTCTTCGCCGGCATTACCGGGATTTCAGCCTGACCCTGCTCGACTTCCGCCACGACAAGTACAAGGGAACCGAGATTCCGAAGAACTACTCGAGCCAGGTCCGACTGAGGAACCCCTCCACGGGCGAGGATCGCGAGGTGAAGATCTACATGAACACCCCGTTGCGCTACCAGGGCCTGACCTTTTACCAGGCCAGTTTCATCGGGGAAAACACCACCATCCTGCAGGTCGTGCGCAATCCCGCCTGGCTGACGCCCTACCTCGCCTGCCTCATCGTGGGGCTCGGACTGGTCGTTCAGTTCGGCATCCACCTGTTCGGATTCGTCCGAAAACAGGCCCAGGCGGGCGCCCAGTCGATCAAGCCATCCGCATCGGCATGATGACGTAGAGGAACGGGGTGTTCGTCTTGACCACACCCGGACTCAACTCGTCGCTCAGCTCCAGGTACACCTCGTCCCCTTCGAGCGCCTTCAGCGGGTCCATCAGGTAGGTCGGGTTGAAGGCGATGGCGATATCGGCACCCTGGTAGGCGATCGCCAGGCTTTCCCGGGCCTCACCGACCTCCGGGGTGTTGGCGGTGATGGCGAGATTGTTCTTCGTGAAGGCCAGCTTGACCGAGTTCGACTTGTCGCTGGTCATGATCTCCGCCCGGCGCAACGCCTGGAGCAGTTCCTCGCGAACCACCGTCACCCGCTCCTTGAACTCATTCGGAATCACCTGCCGGTAGTTGGGGTAGTTCCCTTCGACGAGCTTCGAGATCACCAGGATGTTGGGGGACTTTTCCCCGCGGAGCGTGTACGCCACCTGATTGTCGGTGTACCGGATCGCCACTTCACCGCCCGGTTGAAGCAACCGGGTCAGTTCGTTGATCGCCTTGGTGGGAACGATGAAATCGGCTTCGCTCTCCTGCGACACCTCGACTTCCTCCTCCACCAGCGCCAGACGCCTTCCGTCGGTCGCCACCAGCGTCACCTTGTGGTTCCTGAGACTGTGATAAATCCCGTTCAGCACATACCGGCTTTCGTCCGTGGAGATCGCGAACGCCGTCTTCTTCAGCATCGCCCTGAGCTTCTCCTGCGGAAGAACCACATGCCGCTTGTCCGTGAACATCGGCAGCGGCGGGAAATCCTCCGCCGGCAGGCCGTTGATCCGATAGAACGAGTTTCCAGCCGCCAGCGTGCAGACGTTTTTCTCGTCCGTCTCGAGGTCGATCTCGAAATGACCCAGCTCGCGGCAGATCCCGAAGAATTTCTTCACCGGAATCGTGGTGCTTCCCGGCGTTCGAACGTTCGCCTCGACTCCCACCGACACCGTGACGTCCAGGTCCGTCGCCGTCAGCTCGACCCGGTTGTCGACCGCCTTCAGGAGCACATTGGACAGGATCGGCAGGGTCGTCCGACTGCCCACGACATTCTGCACGGCCTGCAATCCCTGGAGGATCTGCTCCTTGGCGATCGCGAGTTTCATCGCGGCCTTAATAGAGAGATCTCTTGAATAAAGAAAGCCCCATATTAAGGGCTGTGGACAAGCTCAACAACCTCCTGTTGGGGTTGGGCGCCAAGCGGTTTGCCTAGGACACCGGGAGCTAACAAATCCGGAACCAGCCACCCACAAGTCCGGTTGCTCTGAACAACTCGGGCTTTCCCGGGCGGTTTTCGCGGCTTGTCCCCAGGGTTGCTCGCAGTCGGTCGAAGGCACAGGCCGAGACCGCTGAAACAGCCGCACTTCAGGACTTCCGTCGCGCTTGCGCGATCCATCGCGGCAACCCATTGCAAACGGTGGCGATCTCTTCATCGGTGTTCTCCCGACCCAGCGATAGCCGGACCAGCGACGATGCCATCTCGGGGGAACACCCCATCGCGAGCAGGACGTGCGACGGCGTTATCGATCCCGAGGAACAGGCCGAACCGCTGGAGGCACAAACGCCGGCCAGATCGAGGTTGGCGATGAGGCTGAGGCTGTCCGCTCCCGCCACACTCATCGCGAGGGTGTTCGCCAAACGAGGAACCTTCAACCCGTGAAGCGTCACGCCTTCCACCCCGGCCAGGCACTCCGTCAATCGGTTCATCCACGGGGTCAGCCGGCTTCGATCGAACACCGGCGTGGGCACAAAACGTTCCACCGCAGCCACAAAGCCAAGGATCGCCGGCAGGTTCTCGGTTCCCGCCCTGCGATCGAGTTCGTGTCCGCCCCCCACTTGAAGCGGCTCCACCCGGAGCGGAGACCGGATCCACAGGGCCCCGGCGCCACGCGGACCATGAATCTTGTGGGCGCATAGGGTGACGAGATCGGCCTCGAAGTCCCGTATCCCGGCCAACGACTCCTTCCCAAACCATTGCAGGGCATCGGTATGGAACGGGATTCCTCGGGACCGGCAGATCTGTCCGATGGCGGCCACGGGTTGAAGCACGCCGGTTTCGTTGTTGGCGGCCATGACGGAAACCAAGGCGGTGTCCGGTCTCAGAGCCGATGTGATGTCTTCCGGAGCGACCCGGCCGGAGGCATCGACGGCCACCTTGGACCAGGTGAACCCCTCGTATCGGACGAGCGCTTCAAAGGCTTGGAGAACAGCCGGATGCTCGATGGTGGTGCTGACGAGATGGCGGAAATCGGGACGCCGCGCGCGCGCGCAACCGAACACCGCGAGGTTGTTGGCTTCGGTTCCAC
The DNA here is from genome assembly GCA_050250555.1 of Limisphaerales bacterium. Lineage (GTDB taxonomy): Bacteria > Verrucomicrobiota > Verrucomicrobiia > Limisphaerales > CAIMTB01 > CAIMTB01. The sequence continues at coordinate 3,282 of JBFWOK010000008.1, read as the reverse complement.
CCCCGGTGAAGACAATCTCGCTGGGTTTGCAGACCAGACTGGCGGCGAGCCGGTCCCGGGCGTCGTCCAGGAGGGCGCGAGCCAATCGCCCCACATGGTGAACGCTGGAGGGGTTGCCCCAGGCCTGGTCCTGAGCCGTCGCCATCAGGTCCCGGAGGGCGGGATCCAGAGGGGTTGTGGCGTTGTAATCGAGGTAGATGGTCGTCGGCGCGGACGGGCGCATACGGGCGGGGTTGGGCGAGGGCGCTCAGCCCTGGCAGAACTTCTCGAAGGTTCCCCCGAACAAACCGTCCACATCGCGTCGGATCTCGTCCTCGGTCACCCACCAGCCGCTCCGGGCGAGATCGGCATACTTCCCGGCGAGAGCCGTCCCCAGGATTCGACGACTGTGGTCCCACTTGTAGATGACCTGATCGAGGACCCGGGCGTCGGAGTGCTGCGGAGTGAAACTCAGACCGAGCAGTTCGAGGCGAAGCCGCGTCATCTCGTCGATGACCAGCGGGATGTTGGTGAACCACCAGCATCCAAAGATGTGCAGGTTCCGGAACTTGCGCGCCAGGACGCAGAGTTCGTGCTGGTTCTCCCGGGAGAGCACGGTCGCGAGGAAGCGGTTGGAGGGATGGGCCGCGCAAAGGTTCTCGAGGGCTGAGAGGTCGCTGCGGCCGACGCCGTCGCCGGCGAGCCGGAGGGCCGGATTCACCGCGCGCTTGACCCCCGGCATGAGGGCGAACGGCAGGCCGTGTTCCCGACAGAAAGGCAGCACGACGCCGTCGATAAGGCGGCTCGTGGAGGAATCGTCGGGGTATCGGAAGGACGGAGGCAACGAGACCATCACATAGCGGGCCGAAATCTTTCGGGCCCAATCCGCCAGGAACCGACGCGCGCCGTCCATGGCCGCCTGATTGAGGTCGGCGGACGGGACGTAGCCCCACGAGGCCAGGCGAGCCGCAGCTTCCGGCCACGAGACCAGCAGGGGATCGATTCGAAGCGCGGCATGGAAACGGGGATCGCGGGTGAAGCCGCGTTCCCAGACCGGCCGCTCCTCGTCGTCGAAGGGCGAGTTGGTCATCAGGATGCCCCGAAGGTTGGCGACGCTCAGGCAGCGGTCGACGTAGTCCGGCGTCTTCCAGCCGGCGAACCACTTCCTGAGCGAAGGCAGGTCCTCGCGTCGCGGATCGATCCCCAGGGCGTGCAGCGTGGTGAGCACCCCGCGGCAGGCCTCCGACACCGGCGAATGCCGGATGAAGAGCTGTTCCCAGACGAGATCGGCCTGCCCGGACTTGTCGAGGCGCCAGAAGTCCTCGTACGGAAGGGACAGGTGCCGAAAGGCTTCCGCGACGAGGTAGTGGTAGACGAGCAGGTCGTCGATGCCCCAGAGGAGGAGCGGACCGAACGCCGGGTCGTAGAGGTGGGTGTGGATGTCCAGGATCGGCGACGAGGCCACGATCCGCTCCACCCGGGCCGTGAGATCCGCGAGGCGGGAATCCGCGGGAAGAATCATGGACAACGCATACCGGCCGGGGGATCGATCCGCGACGAAAAAGGCGGACCGCTGGACCGTCGACAGTGCCGTGCTGGAAAGGCCCGCTGGCCCAAATCACGCGGATAGCAACGGGTTCTTCCAGCGCAAACCCGGAAATCGCGCGAAGTCGCCGTCATTCGTGAACAACGTGGCGCGGTGTTCCATGGCGTAGGCGGCCAGGATGGCGTCCGACAGGACCGGCCCCGCCGCCATGGCGGCGGTCATCAGATCCAGGACCCGGTCAAAATGGGAGGCGCCCGGAGTCAGGATGCGCGTTTGGGGAAGCCCCAGCCAGCCCGCGACCACCCGTCGCGCATCCGCCAAGGCGACCTTGGCCGCGCCCAGACGGGGATTCGTGGCCACGCGGACAAAGCCAAAGGCGACTTCCAGGGGCATTCCAATGAGCTCATCGCCGGAAATCGTCGCCTTCCACCACCGACTGGCCGCCTGATGCTGCAGCATGTGGGGGTTGTGGGCGTAAAGGAGGAGGTTGAGGTCCGGGAGAATCACGAGGAAAGCTCCCTGACCGTGTCCTCGTCGTCCCATTCGGAGGCGAGCCGATTGAAGCTTTGCTGGGCGAGTTCGTGAGGGAACGCGGCCTTGAAAAGGGGTTCGACCTCGACTTCGGCATCGGGCGAGGGCCGACCCAGCGCACGTTGGACCGCCTGATTCAAAACCACTTTGAAGGACTGACCGGTCCGGGCGGCTTCTTCCTTCAGCAACGCCTCGGTATCGGCGTCGATCGTCACCGTCGTTCGCATGACGGCATCGTTCCAGCGGAACGAATGCTGTCAAGACAGCATAGGGGTTGATTTAGCGCCTGGCATTCCGTTCGTTGGACGCGTTCACCTGGGCCACCAAGTTGGTGTACAGGCCGAGCACCTTCTCGTAGTCGGCCGCAAGGGTCTTGTAATCAACGGCCAGCTTGTTGAAGCGCTCGACGAACTGATTGCGGTCGTCGGCGAGGGATTTCAGCTTCTCGTTCTGCTCGGTGATGACGGCATTGGCCTTCACGATGCCTTCGTTGGCCTTCTCGTAGGCGGTCTTGTACTGATCCACCTGGGCGGCTTTGGCGGTTTGAACCTGGACGTCGCGTCGGAGGTTCTGGGCTTCCTCCTCAAGGGTGGTGATCACCAGACGGTTGCTGCTCACGAGGTCGTTGAAGTTCTCGCGGATGTTTTCGAGGCGTTTGATCTCGTCCTGATGGAACTGGACCGTCTGCTGGAGCTCCTGAATCTCCGTGGACTTCTTGAAGAGTTGCTCCCCCAGGTCCTCGAGGCGGCCGTGGAGTTTGGCTTCCCGGTACCATTGCAGCGTGTTGAAACCGCAAAGAACCAGGGAGAGGACGATCAGCAGATTGACGAGCAACGATTTCATCGTGAACTGGACAGGACTGGACAGGACTGGGCTCCGGCTGGGGGGAATCCGGCGGCCCAACCGCCCCGGCGGGACTTGGCCGGACGGTGTCAGCAACGCCATTCGCTGTCAAAGTCTCGGGCCGGTCCCGAAACAGCGATCGACGGGTCGACGGATCGATGGATCCCGGGCGCGGATTAGCTATTGCCGCCGATGGACCGATTGCTAGGCTTCCCGCCCCTTGTCGCCGGCAACGGCTTCAGGGATTTGAACGGCCTTCGAATCCGGGTCCGATTGGATCCGGGAGGCCACAACAACACCAAACTGAATCCCGTCGTTATCCGGCGGGATGGCCGACGCCCAGGCGCCGGCTGTAGAAAAGAAAAGGGAAAGACAGTGCTGAC
>JBFWOK010000007.1:0-83586 GCA_050250555.1 Limisphaerales bacterium | reverse complement strand
GGGGGGGGGCTTTGGGCGGCGATGACGGGGTGCGAAAACGGACAGTCCCGCGGATGCGACGACTTTCGCACCCGCGGGACTGCTGAATGGGCCGAGTCGGGCCGGGGTCGACTAGGAGATCCGGCGTTGGCGCCGATGCCAGCCGAAGGCTCCGAGGCCGAAGGCAACGAGCCACGGCGCCAGGTGTCCGGTTTCAGGCACGACGACGGCGTACACGCCGATCTGGGAACTGACTTCGTAGCCGACGTAGAGAAGGGGGACGCCGGTGGGCGAGTCGGCCGCCGGCACGAATGTAAGCCCCTCGGGCGCAATCTCGCCTGTGTTGATGTAGTCGATGAAATCCGGGTGGAAGGGATCCGAGATGTCGAAGACCATGACGCCGCCGACCCGTTCCAGCCCGACGAAGGCCCAGGTCTTGCCGTTCACATCACCGAGGGTGATGCCTTCGGGTTCGGGACCCTTGTTGGGCGAGCGTCCGTCGAGAGTGTCCTCCGTGCCCTCGCTGTTGAAGAGGTCGGGGACCTCAATCGACGTGAGGGTTTCGAAGAAGGACCCCGAGTCCCAAACCAGCGATCCGGAATCCGCGTCCCAGATCGAGAAACTGCGCGTGCCAAACATCAGCAGTTGATCCGCGTCGCCGTCGCCATCGGTGTCGCTGTCGAAGCGTGAGACCCGGAGCCGGCCCAGTCGGGAATTGGCGGTCGAATTGGCCCCGCCGTAGAGGGTGTCCAATTGAGCCTTGAAACCGGCGTCCAGGGTCAGGTCGGAGACCCTGGGATCGTCGCGGAGAGAGACGGGATGGCCGTCGAGGGCGAAATCGGGTGGGCGACCGTCGCCTTCGTTGGCGGTGACGACAAGATTCAGGCCGTTGGCCGAGTAGCTGGCGATTCCGTCGGGCATCGGCATGCCTCGAACCACGTCGTCGATGTGGATGCCGCCGTCGCGGTCGGAGGCGTCGATGGTTTGGGCGATCGTCCCCAGGGACGTGACCTTCGTCCAGGTCCGGGAGGCGATGTCGAATTCGCCGACGGCATTGTTCTCCTGGAGGCTGACATAGAGTTTGTTGCCGAGTTCGGTGATGTATTCCGGCTCGATGTCGTTGAAGCGGAAGGCGCCGGGCGTCAGGTCGGGATTGTTCGAGGGATGCACCCGGACTCCCGAGAGATCGACACCCGAGAAGTCGTAGGTCCCAACCTGTCCGCCACCAAGACCGGTGACGTCGGATTTGGAGGCGACCGCGCTGACGTCGATGATCGAGATCGATCCCGGGCTGTCGAGGTGAGTCAGGTTGGGGGCCGTGCCTTCGCTGAGCGGTTCGCCTTCATTGGCGACGTAGATTTTCGAGCCGTCCGCCGAGAATCGGACCATGTCCGGGTGGTAGCCCACCTCGACGGAGTGCAGGACGGATTTGGTTTCGGGGTCGAAGAAGACGACTCTTCCCGGATTCGAGCCGCTGTTCTCGGGAATGAAGGTCGCCACGCCGAATCCGCGCCCGAGGGGATCGGCGGCGACCGCGCTGATCGACTTCACCGACTGGCCGCCGAACGAGCTCATATCGATCTCGCCGAGGGAACTCAGGGCGGTGGGATTGGAGGCATCCACGATCTGGATGCCCGCGTTGCCGACGGATCCGTAGGTGTTGTAGAGAAGTCGGGAACCGGCGTCGAAGGCGATGATTTCGGAGCTGCTGGCGGGGCCGGTGAAGCGATCCAGTTGCACGAGGGATCCGGCCGCGAGGACCGGTTGCGGCGCGAGGAGGGCCATCGGCGCCAGGGCTAGGAGGTGTTTTGGGTAGGTGATTTGCATAAGGGCCTTAGTGAGGCGGACCCTTATCGACCTCCTTTATTTCGCACGCATGTCTGGAAGTTGACGATCGCGTGACTTCCTGGGGCGCCGTGTGAATGGCGGTTTGGCGCGCCGGTGTTACTGAAGCTGGCGTTCCCATCTCTGAAGCTGCCGCAGGACCTGGCGGGTGCCCGGGGCGCCGGTGAGGTCCCTGCGGGACATGGCGGTTCGGAGATCGAAGACGCCGGTCACGTCGTCGCCGTAGAGGTCGGACGTGGTTCGCAACTCGGCCAGGGTCAGGGAGTCGAGCGGGCGCCCGGCCTTTTCCGCCAGTGCGACGGCGGCGCCGACGGCGTGATGGGCCTGCCGGAAAGGCATGCCTTTGCGGACCAGGTAATCGGCGAGGTCGGTGGCGAGGAGCAAGGGGTCGCTGGCGGCGGCGACGCAGGTCTCCTCACGGACCGTGGTGTGATCGATCATGGCGGCGGCGAGGCGGGCGCACGCTCGGACGGTGTCGGCGGTGTCGAAGAGGCGTTCCTTATCCTCCTGGAGGTCCCTGTTGTAGGTCATGGGAAGACCTTTGAGAAGGGTGAGGAGCGCCACGAGATTGCCCACGACGCGACCCGTCTTGCCCCGGGTGAGTTCCGCGATGTCGGGGTTTTTCTTCTGGGGCATGAGCGACGACCCGGTGGTGTAGGCGTCGGCGATCCTGATGAAGCCGAATTCGGAAGTGGCCCAGAGGATGAAGTCCTCGGCGAGCCGGCTCAGGTGGACAGCCAGAAGGGCGGCGGCGGAGGCGAATTCGACGACGAAATCGCGGTCGCTGACGGCGTCCATGGAGTTCTGGGAGATCCGTGGGCGGCCGCGGGAGTCGGTGAAGCCGAGTTGGGCCGCGACGAAATCGCGGTCGAGGGGGAGGGTGCTGCCGGCGAGCGCGCCGGAGCCGAGGGGGCAGACGTTGGCGCGATGGCCACAATCGACGAAGCGTCCGTGGTCCCGGTCGAGCATCTCGACATAGGCGAGGCAGTGGTGGGCGAACGAGACGGGCTGACCGCGCTGGAGGTGCGTGTAGCCGGGGAGCAGCACTCCGGCGGAACGCCTTCCAAGACGGACGAGCGCGGCCTGGAGTCGGGTGATTTCGCCGAGGAGCGCCGCGATTTCGTCCCGGACCCAGAGGCGCATATCGAGGGCGACCTGGTCGTTGCGGGAGCGGCCGGTGTGGAGTTTGGCGCCGGCGGGGACGCGTCGGGTGAGTTCCGCCTCGATGTTCATGTGCACGTCCTCGAGGCCGGGGTCCCACGCGAAGGTTTCGGCCTCGATCTCGGCGGCGATGCCCTGGAGGCCCTTTCGGATGGCGTCGCGTTCCCGCGCGCTGAGGACGCCGATGCGTTCGAGCATGGCGGCGTGGGCGATGGAACCGCGGATATCCTGGCGCCAAAGGCGCCAGTCGAAGCTGATTGACTCCGTGAAGGAGGCGACGTCGGACGCGGGGCCGGATTGGAAGCGTCCGGAGCGCGAGACGACGGTTGACGTTTTCTTCGGGGACGGGCGTTTGGCGGCGCGGGGGCGTGGACGTGGCATGGGGCGTGGGGCGTGGGCTTTGGAAAGCGCGGAGGGAGGATGGGCTGGGAACCGGGCGGAAGGCGAGTCCGGGGGTGGGGGGAGCCCAGCCCGCCGGGGCCACGTCGCCGGCTCGCGGAGACGGGCGCGATCAGGGGACCTTCGGTTCGGATTGCGATTGATCCCGCACCCATTCGAGGGCGACCCGCTCCCCGTATTGAGCCAACACGTCGAAATAGCCGATAACGTCCGCTTCGGAGGCTTGTCGAATCCAGGCGTCGAAGGAGCCGCTGACGGTGCGGATGTCGGCGCGGCGTTGTTTGAGGTTCGCCGAGTAGGTGGCGGCGTCGCCTCCGAGAAATTCGTACGCGGTGTCCTGGGGAAGATTCCGCACCAGGTTGGCTCCGACCGCGATACCGACCAATTCGCCGACCAGGGTCAGGGAACCGGGTCCCTGCGTGAGTTGTTCACTCAACCCAAGACCGAGGTGGGCGACGTGGGCGGCGCCCGAAGGGTCGCCGGCGGCGACCAATTCCTTCTGGAGATCGGCGAGGTCGTTGGACAGGCGCTTGAGGTGGGCGAGGTGGGGAAGCAACGCGGTCGACGATCCCAGGGCACGGGCCTCCGCTTCCGAACGTCCTTCGGATCGATAAAGCTCCTCCGCGGTTCGGGCGGACTCGCCGACATAGTCCTGGAACCCCGGCTTGGTGTTGGCGGCGGTGAGATGTTCGAGGGCTTTTTCCCGGTTGCCCGAAGCGAGTTCGTTCCAGGCCGAGAGATAGTCGGCGAGCGCATTGGCGGGGTCGGCGGCGCGAAAGCGATCCATGCGTTCCCGGACGACTTCCGGTGAATCGTTGAGGCTGGTGGCGGCGAGCAAGACCCGGGGATCGTCGGGGAACTGGCGGAGGGCGAGTTCAAGAAACTCGGATCCCGCGCCTGCCTGGCGCAGGGCGAGAAGGTCGGAGGCGTTGGTGCGGCCCGAGGAAAGCCAGCGGTCGACGGTTTCCCGCGAAACGGGAGGAGGTCCGTTGGTGCCGAGAAGTGCGGCCACCCAAGGAAGGCGGATTTCGGAGGAGGGGGTGGGATTTGAGTCGGCCGCGTCGGCGCCGTTGACGGGTCGGGACTTGCGCCAGTGATCGCGGGTTGGGGGTGGCTGGGACCGGGAATCCATTGCTGACCGCATGAGATCGGTCGAAGCCTTGGGAATCGCGGAATCCGCGCCATCGGAGGAGGGGTGGAGCGTTCGGTCCGATCGGGGGAGGAGCAAGCCGAGGAGTGACACGGCGACCATCAGGGCGGGGATGAGGAAGGTGCGTCGCATGGGGAGGAGAGGATTCCAGGGCCTGTACACGTGGTGGGCTCAAGAACCCGGAGGGACATCACCCGGAGGCGCGCAGGCGCGGAGGCGAAAAGAAACGGGTCGCTGAGCTCCGCGCCCGCGCGCGAGTGAGAAGGAATCTCGGTTCATGGGAGAGTTGGATTCAGGGGACGGGGAGTTCCGTTCCGGGGCGATGTCGTGGGCGATGGCGGTGGGGGCACGCCGTCATTGACAGGGCTGGAGTCTCCGAATCACGCGCCAATTTCGGGGGGGGCGGCGGGCGGTGCCGAATCTGACGGCCGGAGTGTTCGGAAGGTCGGGTCCTCGGTCGGTCGGAAGCTGCCGATGGGTTGGGGGGCGATTCCATCGGGCGGCGGAAAATCGCGCGGCGCGAAGGATGATCTTCGCGCCGCGGCGGGAACGTGGACCGGGTTTGGGCGTGGGCGGATTACTGCACGCCCATGAGGTGTTCGAGGACCATCTGGTCGAGATCCTGGTAGTTGCGGTCGGCGATGAGGGCCTGGGCCTGGGCCTCGTTGAACGATCGGGCCTTGGCGACGAGGGCTTCGAAGGTGCGCTTGCTGTTGGTGAGGTGCCGCATCCAGTGTTCGACCTTGGTGGTGCGGAACGGGTGGACGTCGAACGCGACGAATTCGCCCTTTTTCCCGTAGCCGTTGCGTTCGAGGGCGCGGACCTGGTTGAAGGCGACGCGGAGATTGGCGCTTCCGAACGGTTTGTCCTGGTCGAACTTGAGGCCGTTCTGGTCGTTCAGATGGATCGACCAGAGTTTGCCGAAGGCGCAGGCGAAATCGATTTCGTCGGAAGGATCGAGGCCGGCGAGGATGGCGTGCGCGCTTTCGATGAGGCAGCCGACGCGTTTGGGGTCGTCGGTGAGTTGGGCGACGGCGAGCGCGTGACCGATGGTCGGCACGTAGGCGTGGTCCATGGGCTCATTGGGCTTGGGTTCGATGGCGATGCGCACCTTCTTGTCGTGGGTGAGCATGGCGTCGAGGGCGGCGACGAGGTGGTCGACGCACTGCCGGGCGTTTTTGGATTCGCGGATGTAGGATCCTTCGCGGGCCAGCCAGAGAACAAGGAGGTTGCAGCCGATGGCTTTTCCCATGTCGATGCACCGGCGGGTGCGGTCGATGGCGTACTGGCGGCATTTCTTGTCGTTGCTGGTGTAGGCGCCGTCGATCGTGTTGGGGCTGAACCACAGTCGGGGGGCGACGATTTCGGCGACGACCCCGGCGTCCTTGAGTCGTTTGCCCATCTCGCGGGTTTCCTTGAGAATTTGGATGTCGGATTTCGAGTCGATGTCGGGGACGATGTCATCGTCGTGGAACATCATGGCGTCGAAGCCGGCGTCCTTGAGCTGCTGAAGTTTCCAGCCGAAGGTCTGCGGGGGGCGGACCGGGGGGCCGTAGGGATCCTGACCTTCACTGAGGTTCCACGGTCCGAAGCAGAAGCGGTAGGTCTGGGGTGCTGGCATAAAGAGGGCAGGGATTGTAGCGAGTCGGGGGCCTGCGCGGGAGCAAATTCTGGCCGCGAATGATGGCTTTTCCGATGGATCGGGGTGCACTACAAAGAGGGCGGAGGCGGTTTATGGGTCGTTTTTTCCTTGGACAGCGTTGGATCAGCGAGGCGGAGCCCGAACTGGGCCTTGGGGCCGTGGTTGCGGTCGAGGACGGTCGTGTCCGGGTCGAATTCCCGGGAGCGGGCGAGGAGCGGCAGTATTCGGCGGAGGGCGCGCCGCTGCGGCGGGTCCGTTTCGCGCCTGGAACGCAGGTGACGGGGCAGGATGGGAGCCGGCGGACGGTCGCGGCCGTGGAGTCGAAGGGCGACCTCCTGATCTACCGGGACTCGGAAGGAGGCCTTCTGCCGGAGACGGCGCTGAGTGCCGCGTTGAGCTTCGGGTCGCCTGTGGAGCGGCTGATGGAGGGGCGGACGGATCCGAACCGGGTGTATGAACTGCGGCGCCTGGCGACGGAGCTGCAACACAGGCGGCGGGAATCGCCGGTGCGCGGCTTTGTGGGCGGGCGGATCGACCTGATCCCGCACCAATTATCGATCGCTGGGGAGGTAGCGGGCCGATTGGCGCCGCGGGTGTTGCTGGCGGACGAAGTGGGGTTGGGGAAGACGATCGAGGCCTGTCTTGTGATTCATCGCCTTCTGGCGACGGGCCGTGCGGCGCGGGTGCTTGTCGTGGTCCCCGAGCCGCTGGTCCACCAGTGGTTCGTCGAACTGCTCCGCCGGTTCAACCTGTGGTTCCATATCTTCGACGAAAGCCGTTGTGACGCGATCGAGACGTCGCATCCGGACGGGAACCCATTTCTGGACGATCAGCTGGTGTTGTGCGGGCTTCCGCTGCTTTTGAACGCGACGCGTGGTCGGCAGGCGGTCGAGGCGGGGTGGGATCTGCTGGTGGTGGACGAGGCCCACCACCTTCAGTGGTCGCCGGAGCGGCCCAGCGAGGCGTACCAGGTGGTCGAGGCGCTGGGCTGGCGCGCGAAGGGGCTGCTGCTCTTGACGGCGACGCCGGAACAGCTGGGGCTGGAGAGCCACTTCGCCCGGTTGCGATTGCTCGACCCAGATCGTTATTTCGAATTCGAAGCGTTCAAGGCGGAGTCTGCGGAGTACCAGGCCGTCGCGGCCGTGGCGAACCGACTGGCGGCGAAGGAGCCGCTGGGTCCTGCCGAATTGGCGGAACTTCGGCGGATCCTGGCTCCGGAGCCGGGTGGGTTGAGGGATCGGCTCGAGGCGTTGGCGGGCGGGGACGATCGCGCGCGGGACGAGGTGATTGCGGCGCTTCTCGACCGGCATGGAACCGGGCGGGTGATGTTTCGGAACCGCCGATCCTCGATGAAGGGGTTTCCGATGCGGATTCCGCGACCGGTGCCGCTGGAGGCCGCCTCCCTGGAGGATCCGTTGCTCGATCGGTTGGCGGCGGAGTTCGCGGAGGACACGGGCTCCGGCGGCGCGGCGCGGCGGGAGTCGGCCTTGGCGTTTGATTTCTCGAAGGACCCCCGGGTGACGTGGCTGGTGGAGTTTTTTCGCCGCAAGCGGGACGTGAAAGTCCTGCTGATCTGTCGAACGAAGGCGAAGGTCCTGGCGTTGGATGCCGCGATTCGGGCGAACCTCAACGTGTCGGTGGCCCTTTTCCACGAGGATCTCGAACTGGTTCACCGGGATCGGCAGGCCGCCTGGTTCGCGGATCCCGAGGGCGCGCCAATTCTGCTGGCGTCGGAGATCGGGAGCGAGGGCCGGAATTTTCAATTCGCCCATCACCTCGTCCTGTTCGACCTGCCCCTGGATCCCGAGCTGCTCGAACAGCGGATTGGGCGGCTGGATCGGATCGGGCAGACGGCTCACGTCGAGATCCACATACCCTTCGTGCAGAACAGCGCGCAGGAGGTGGTCTTCCGGTGGTTCCACGAAGGGCTGGACGCTTTCGCGCGCCACCTGAATGGAGGGCGCGCGCTTCTGGACGAATTCCGATCGGAGGTCGTCGACATGGCGCAGGATTTCCATGAGACCCACGACGGTCGGCGAACGGAGCTCGGCCATCTCCTGGCCCGGACACGAAACGCCCGTGAGAGACTCGCGATGAAGCTGGAGATCGGGCGGGACCGGTTGCTGGAACTGAATTCGTTCCGGCCGGGTCCCGCGCAGGCGATCGCGTCGGGAATCACCGCGTTGGACAAGGAGACGAGACTGGAAGTCTTCCTCCTGCGGATCTGGGATCACTACGGGGTTCCCGTGGAGGATCTCGGGCCGCGGACGTACAAGGTCGGCGCCGACGGGGTCTTTTCGGACTCCTTCCCCGGGATGCCTGCCGGCGGGATGATGGCGACGTTGGATCGTCGGCGAGCGCTTGGCCGGGAGGACGTCGCGTTTCTCACGTGGGATCATCCCCTGGTCACGGGGGCGTTGGACCTCCTGCTGGGAGGGAAGGACGGATCGACGGCGTGTCTCGCGTGGCCGGACGCGCCGGAGCGCGGGTTGTGGCTGGAAGTGATCCAGCTGCTTGAATGCCTCGCGGCACCCCGGCTTCAGGTGGATCGGTTTCTCGCGCCGACGCCGTTGCGGGTGGTGGTCGATCTGGAGGGCCGGGAAGTCGGGGGAGCGTCCTTGGCGGCGCTGGATCGGGCTGAGATCGAAGACCTGCGAATCTATGATCTGCTCGAAAGCGCGGACCTTCGGGCTCGCCTCGAAGGGATGCTCGACGAAGCCCGCAGGTTCGCCGAGCGCGCGGCCGGTCAGGTCATCGAAGCGGCGACGGGGCGCATGGAACAGGAAATGGGGGTCGAGATCGACCGTTTGCGGGCCTTGGCCATGGTCAATCCGAATGTTCGGCCGGAGGAGGTCGCCGCCGCGGAGGCCCACCGGGCCGAGCTCAGGGTCCACCTGGCCGGCGCGCGATTGAGAGTCGACGCGATCCGCGTCGTGGTGCTTGGCGAGGCCCTCTGAATGACCGGGTTGGCGCCCGCCAGCCCGCCAGTCCGCCCGCCGGCTTTCAGCCGGCGGCGAGGATGCCGTGGGGATCGATCACGAATTTCTTCGCGGCGCCCTTGTCGAAGTCCTGATAGCCCTTGGGCGATTCTTCGAGGCTGATCACCTTCACGTTGACCGCCTTGGCGATCTGGATCTTGTCGTGGAGGATGCACTGCATGAGCTGCCGGTGGTAGCGCATGACGGGGCACTGGCCGGTGGTGAAGCAATGGGATTTCGCCCAGCCGAGTCCGATGCGGATGCCGAGCATGCCGATCTTGGCGTTGTCATCGACGCCACCGGGGTCGCCGGTGACGTAGAGGCCGGGGATGCCGAGGGCGCCACCGGCTCGGGTGACTTCCATGATGGAGTTGAGGACGGTGGCCGGTCGTTCCACGGCGGCGTCCTTGCCGTGGCCGCGCGCCTCGAAGCCGACGCAATCGACGGCGGCGTCGACTTCGGGGACACCCACGATCTGTTCAATCTGTTCGGCGAGGGTCGCGGATTTGCGGAGATCGACCGTTTCGCAGCCGAAACTGCGGGCCTGTTTGAGGCGTTCGGGAATGAGATCGCCCACGATGACGCACGCGGCGCCGAGAAGGTGGCAGGAGGCGGCGCAGGCGAGGCCGACCGGACCGGCGCCCGCGACGTAGACGATGGTTCCGGGGCCGACTCCCGCGCTGACGGCTCCGTGGTAGCCGGTGGGGAAGATATCGGAGAGCAGGGTCAGGTCCTTGATCTTGGCGAGGGCCTGGTCGCGGTCCGGGAAGCGGAGGAGGTTGAAGTCGGCGTACGGAACCATGACGTATTCGGCCTGGCCGCCGACCCACCCGCCCATGTCGACGTAGCCGTACGCGGCGCCGGGACGGGCCGGATTGACGTTGAGGCAGATGCCCGTCTTGCCTTCCTTGCAGTTGCGGCAGCGGCCGCACGCGATATTGAAGGGGACGGAGACGATGTCGCCCACTTGGACGAACTCCACGTCCCGTCCGGCTTCGATCACTTCGCCGGTGATTTCATGGCCGAGAACGAGGCCGGCGGGCGCGGTGGTCCGGCCGCGGACCATGTGCTGATCGCTTCCGCAGATGTTGGTGGAGACGATCTTGAGGATGACCCCGTGGTGGCATTTCCGCTTGCCGATGGAGAGTTTGGGAAAGTCGATGCTTTCGACGGTGACCAGTCCGGGTTGTTGATAGACGACGCCACGATTGGAGGGCATAGGACGGAGGGAGGAGGTTAGGTGTTGTGACCCGAGGGATTAGGGAGTCTCAACGCTTCGTTGAAGAAGTGTCAAGGATTGGGACGGGATTGGGACGGGCGAATCCCCGGGTCACCGGCGGAGCCCATCGAGGCGACGTGCACCACAGAGCACACCGAGAGCACCGAGCACTGAACGAGGGAAGCGTTTTTTGGGGGGCTTGGCGTGGGATTTGGGGGCCACGGCGTTGGCTGCATCGGCAGGCCGGTCCCACGGACCTTGATTCAGGGACTCGGATCGGCCGGTGGTTGCGCGTGGTTCAACGCGGGGTGTCGTCGAACTCCAGGGTTTCGGGGATCTGTGTCGAAAAACATGGTTCCTCGACATTTCCGGTGGGTGATCGGCTCAACCGATTCCCACCTGGGGGCTGGGTCGCTCCTAGCGGAGCTTAAGATTCCGAATAGGCCGCACGTCTATAATCAGGCCGGCCCTACGGGCCTTGGATTGCGGACGGTTCCGTTGAACGGGCCTGCCCGCGGGCCATCTTGGCCAAAGCCCCGTCAGGGGCGACCCGTCTATAGCAGGCCGATACCCACGTTTGCTCCAAGCTCCGTAGGAGCGGCCCGTTCCGACGGCGTCTCACGCTGATATCCAGTGATCTCAGCCCATCCACTGAGATCGTCGAGGAACCAAAAACATCCAATCCAAGGCCCGTAGGGCCGGCCGGTCCGTAGCCGCGCGGACCACTCAAGATCTTAAGCTCCGCTCGGAGCGACCCACCCCCGGCGTGATTCGGTTTGGCGGGTTGCCCATTGGAAGTGTCGAGGAACCCGTGTGGGTCGGAAGTGGAGACCGCTCATCAAGGGCTCAGCCCACCCGGAGCCCACTGGGATGATCCTATTTGGCTCCCTGATCGATCCAGGCGCGGATGAGGCCGACCTGTTCCTTGGTGAGCGGATCGCCTTTGCCTTCGGGGGGCATGGCCTCGTCTTCGTCCACGCGGGCGACCGAGTGGACGAGGGTGCTGTCGGCGCTCTTGCCCTTGCTGACGACATCCTCGCCGTCGGCGCCCTTCAACGCCCACTCGAGCGAGTCGAGGCGGAGCTTGGCCTTCTGTTTCTCCTCGCCGTGGCACTTGATGCAGGACTTGTCGAAGATCGGTTTGATGTCCTTGGCGAAGGTGACGCCGGCCTGCTGGGAGGCGGGGGGCAGCTTCGACGGGTCAACGGAACCCGCGGCGAGCGTGGCGGTGGTTGAGATGATCGCGAATGAGGCGAGCAAGGGAGTCCAGGGAAGCTTCATGGGAGGGGAGGTCGACTCGGGTGACTTGGATGGATCTTATCGTGACAAGGTTGGGCTCGATTCGGAGCCGTTGCGTTGTTTCGGACGGCGGAGATTTTGGAATATTCAAGGCGCCTGTCAAAGGGGGAGAACGAGATCGGGGAATACTTTGGCGGGATTCACGCCGAGGTCTTCGATGGCCAGGGCGACGGTGGCGCGGGGGACGGCGCCCTTTTCAGCGAGGGCCGTCAGGGTTCCGATGACCGTGCATTCGGGATCGATCTCGAAGAAACGGCGGAGATTGTCGCGGGTTTCACTGCGCCCGAAACCGTCGGTCCCGAGGGTGTAAAGGCCTCCGGGCACCCAGGGGGCGATCTGGTCGGGGACCAGCTTGACGTGGTCGGAGACGGCGACAAAGGCGCCGGATTCCGCGGCGAGGACGGTTTCCAGGTACGAACGGCGGGGTGTCGCCTTTGGGTTGAGCATGTTATGGCGCCTGCATTGAAGCGCCTCGTTGCGGAGTAGTTTGTAACTCGTGGCGCTCCAGACATCGGCGGAGACGCCGTAACGTTCGAGGATCTCCTGGGCTTTGAGCGCCGAACGGATGATCGAGCCGCTGCCGAGGATGTGGGCCTTGACCGGGGCTCCGGCGGGTCCGGGTCGGAACTTGTAGAGCCCCTTGAGGATCCCGTCCCGGGCGTTGGCCGGCATCGGTGGCTGGGAGTAATTCTCGTTGTAGACCGTGATGTAATAGAAGACGTCCTCGTTCTTCCGGTACATGCGCTCCAAGCCGTCGGCGACGATCACGGCGATCTCGTAGGCGAAGGCGGGGTCGTAGGCGAGGAGGTTGGGGACGGTGGACGCGACGAGGTGGCTGTGTCCGTCCTGATGCTGGAGTCCTTCGCCGTTCAGGGTCGTGCGGCCGGCGGTGGCGCCCAGGAGGAATCCCCGGGCGCGGCTGTCGCCGGCGAGCCAGATGGAATCGCCGACCCGTTGGAACCCGAACATCGAGTAGTAGATGTAGAACGGGATGGTGGTGACGCCGACGTTGGCGTGGGCGGTGCCGGCGGCGACGAACGACGCCATGGAACCGGCCTCGGTGATGCCTTCCTCGAGGATCTGGCCGTCCTGGGATTCCCGGTAATAGCTGAGCGACTTGCGGTCGACGGGCTCGTAGAGCTGGCCTTTGGACGAGTAGATGCCGAATTCGGGGAACATGGCCTCCATCCCGAACGTGCGGCCTTCGTCGGGGATGATCGGGACGATGTGGCGGCCGATCTTTTCGTTTCGAAGGAGGCGTTTCAGGAGATCGACGACCGCCATGGTGGTCGACGCGTCGCGGTGTCCGGACCCCTTGAGGGCTTCGGCGCCGAACTCTTCGAGCGAGGGGACTTCAAGGGTGGCGTCGGGGACGGAGCGCTTGGGGATGGATCCGCCGAGGGCCTTTCGTCGTTTGCGGACGTACTTCACCTCGGGGCTGTCGTCCGGTGGGCGGTAGAACGGGAGTTCGGTGATTTCCTCGTCGGAGATCGGGATGTTGAACCGCGCCCTGAACTCGCGCAGTTCCTTCTCGTTCATCTTTTTCTGCTGATGGGAGATGTTGCGGCCTTCGCCGGCTTCGCCGAGTCCGTAGCCCTTGACCGTCTTGGCGAGGATGACCGTGGGCTGGCCCGTGTGCCGGGTCGCGGCGGTGTAGGCGGCGAAGACCTTGAGGGGATCGTGTCCGCCGCGAACCATGCGAGTGAGCTGGTCGTCGGAGAGATGATTGACCCGCGCCTTGAGGGCGGGGTACTTGCCGAAGAAATGCTTCCGGATATGGCTGCCGGTTTCGACGATGTACTTCTGGAAATCGCCGTCGACGCATTCATCGAGGCGGCGTTGGAGGAGGCCGTCGTGATCCGCGGCGAAGAGGGGATCCCATTCGCGGCCCCAGACGACCTTGATGACGTTCCAGCCGGCGCCGCGGAAAACGCCTTCGAGTTCTTGGATGATCTTCCCGTTGCCGCGCACGGGGCCGTCGAGGCGCTGGAGGTTGCAATTGACGATCCAGGTGAGGTTGTCGAGCCGCTCGCGCGCGGCGAGGGCGATGGCTCCGAGCGATTCCGGTTCATCGCTTTCGCCGTCGCCGACGAAGGCCCAGACGCGGGGTTCGCGTCCCTCCGGGAGGAGGCCTCGGGCCTTGAGGTAGCGCAAGAACCGGGCCTGGTAGATGGAGTTGATGGGACCCAGGCCCATCGACACGGTCGGGAACTGCCAGAAATCCGGCATCAGATACGGATGCGGGTAGGACGAAAGACCGCCGCCCTCGGCGAGTTCGCGCCGGAAATTCTGGAGATGCCGTACCGAGAGACGTCCTTCGAGGAAGGAGCGGGCGTAGTTGCCCGGCGTGGTGTGACCCTGGAAGTAGATCAGATCGCCGAGTTGGCCGTCGTCGCCGCCGCGGAAGAAGTGGTTGTAGCCGACTTCATAGAGGGTCGCCATGGAGGCGTAGCTCGAGATGTGGCCGCCGAGGCCGTCGGAGATCTTGTTGCCGTAGACGACCATGGCCATGGCGTTCCAGCGGCAGATGCTCTTGATGCTGCGTTCGATCTGGAGATCCCCGGGGTAGGCGGGTTGCTGGCTCGCCGGGAGGGTATTCCGGTACGGACTGTGGGTGATGTGAGGCGTTGGCAGTCCGGCGGCCTGGAGGGAGCCGACGAGGCCGTCGAGGAAGGTGACCACTTTCTCCGGCCGCTGGCGGGTGAGTTCGCGGGCGAGGATCTGTTCGACGAGTTGGAGCCAATTCGCCTCGTGAGCTTCGGCTTCATGAGCCGGAGTTGGGCTCGGAACGGCCGGCGTATCGGATGTCGGAACGGGATGGTTGACGCGATCAGGCTTGGTATTCACAGAGGGTCTCGGCCGTCGCGACGGTTGCGCGGCGCAAACGAGCGGGGACCATACTCCTGTTGGTTGGGCGCTCAAACGAAATACCGGCTTCGAGACGCCGGTGGCTGGCACGCCTTTCGGAGCGTCAACGGCGCGGCGCTTCGGGTTCCACGAATTGCGTTCCTGGCGGAATGGGAACCCGTTCGGCGCGCCCGCCGGGCCACCGGATGTGGAGCGCCACCGGTTGCTTCGGTTCGGTGCCAATCCCGCCGGGGCTGCCCAGGACCTGGGTGGGGGCGTCCTGGGACAAGTACCCTGAGCCCGCACGGATTTCCCGCGCGGGTCCGAGGCGTCCGTCGGACTCTTCGAGTCGGAGGACGGCTCCGATGGCGGATGGGTTGTTGGAAGTCCCCTTGAGTCGGACTCGAAGGCCTGGTCGGGCACCCGTGTTCCTGAAGAGTTGGGTGAGTCCGCGATTCTGGGTGACCACCAGATCCACCCGGCCGTCGTGATCGAAGTCGGCCAGGGCGGCGGCTCGGCCTTCTCCCAGGACCCGGATGCCAGCCTCGCTGGGCGAAACCGGCTGAAAGCCCCCGCGCCCGTCGCCGCGAAGCCACACACCAGTTCCGGCATCGAGGCGGCTTTCCCCGGTCGGCAGTCCAAAGAAATTCTGCGCCAGGAACGCATCCTCCCGTCCGTCGCCATCGAGATCTCCCACCGCGATTCCGAAAACGGGGGCCGTCTGCGCCTGCCAGGGCAGGGGGTGGACCTCGAACGCGCCATCATCCCGCTGGAGGAGGACCACCGAGTCCAGAATCGCGGCGGTCAGAACGTTGGGAAGAGGGCCCGTGGCTTCGAGGATTTGCTCCATCGGCGCGACGGCCCAACCGGCGAAGGTTGGGAACCGGCTGGGAATCCCGGGGTACCCTTGGGCCATGGCGGTCCGGTTGCGGACCGGGATTTCCAGTCCGGACCGCGGATCGACCTGGGTTTCGAGCAGTCGGTGCGGGGCACCCTCGCCGGATTCGCCCCATCGCAGTCGGAGCGGTTGGTCCAGGTACCTCTCCTGGGCGGTGTTCCGTCCCCAGTTGCCGGCGATCAGGTCCATGCGGCCGTCCCCGTCGAAGTCACCGGCCGCGACCGAGTTCCACCACCCGGTCAATTCACTCAGGCGCTCCGGTCGTTTCCGTTTCCCCGTGGAGCCGGCGTCGGCCCATCGGAGAGCGGGATCCAGCTCCGATAGCGGGGCGGGATGGAATCGAAGAATCCGAAGCGGACTCCACGGGCCGGCGACGACAAGTTCCGGCGCGCCATCGGAATCGAGGTCGGTGAACACCGCGCCATGGACGATGCCGAGCGGGGTCGATCCGGACGGGACGATGGGAACGGGATTCCCGAGGCGGTTGGGGTTGGGGTTGGGGTCGGGGTTGTTTTCGGCGCGGAGGAGAAAGGAAGGAGTGGCTTCGGGATAGCGACCCGGCAAGGGACGGCCTCCGACGAACAAATCGAGATCCCCGTCGCCATCGACATCGGCCAGCGCCAGCGGACCCGCGCTGCCGGGACTTGTCAGGAGGCCGGTGTCGGTGACGCCCGACACGAGGGAGATCCTTTGCAGGGGTGGGGTGGGGTTCGACCCGGCTGTCGAGCCATCGCGCGAGAGAAGGAGTGTCAGGTCGCCGGTGGTCCGAGCGCCGAGCACGCCGAGCTGATCGTGGTCGGCGGTGGCTTCGAGGATTCGGGCGCGCTGAGGGATGAAGCCACCCTGGGCGTTGTTCCGGAACACCGCCATGCGGGCGCCCTGGCCGGCGCCGAGGATCAGGTCTTCCCAACCGTCGCCGTTGAAGTCGAACCAGGCGACACCGGGACCCGCGTGGCTGAGGCGGTGGGGCAGGAGCGGCTGCATGGCGAAGTCGTCAACGTCCACCGCCGAGTGTTCGTGCCCGAGCAGGTGGCTGATGTCGTCGAAGGCCGGTTCGCGGAGTGCTTCCGTTTTCCTTTCGTGTTCGGGGGGCGTTGGCGAGACCTGCGCGGTTTCCTGGGCGATTTCGAAGCCGTGATTGGCGGGGGCGTTGGTCACGATCGACCGCGAACCGTCCCGCCAACGGACTTCGATTTCGAGTCGGTGCGAGGCCTGTCCCGCCGCGAACGAACGGGTCGTGTCGTCCGATGAAAGGTAGCGTCCGCCGAGGACGATCTCCTGGGTCTGATCGGGAAGGCCGGGCGCCCGGACGCGAAGGCGCGCGCCGACGCCCTGGGTGTTGGGAGCCTTGCCGCGCAGTCGGACGCGGATCCGGGGCGCGGCGCTGTTGTTGCGCAGGACGAGCGGGCCGTCATTGAGGCAGTTGACGACCACGTCGAGGTCGCCGTCGTCGTCGAGGTCGGCGAGGGCCATGCCCTGCGAGATTCGGCGCGAATCGAATCCCCAGGTCGAACCGGCCTCCGCGAAGGTCCGGTCACCGAGGTTGCGGAACGCCGCGTTGGGCGTGTCGAGGCGTGGAAAACGACGGCGGAGGCGAAGCTGTTCAAGCGCGGGGAGCCGTCGGCTCGTGGTCTCGGCGTTCAGTTCGCGGGCGACGTCGGCGTGCTGGGCGTCGCGCCAGTGGCCGGTGGTGACGAGGAGGTCCTCGAACCCGTCGAGGTCCACGTCCAGAAAGGCGGGACACCAGGACCAGTCGGAGGCGTCGATCCCCGCCATTTGCGCGATCTCCGAATAGCCGCCGTCGCCGCGATTCAGGAAGAGCGTGTTCCGGGAAGACTGGGGTCGGCGGCTTGTGATGTCCCGAATCTGCGAAAACGCGGTCGCGTCCATCACCTGGACCTGACGGAGCCGGTGATCCGGGCTCAGCATGTCCGCCACGAAAATGTCGTCGAGCCCGTCCCGGTCGATGTCCGCGACGTCGACCCCCATGGAGAAGAGACTCGTCTGGCGGATCGAATTACCGAGGATGGGAAGGAATCGGCCCGAGCCCGCGTGGATCCAGACGCGGTCGGGAGACTGGAAATCATTGCAGACATAGAGGTCGGGTGCGCCGTCCCCGTTGAGGTCCCTGAAAATCGCGGACAATCCCCAATCGTACGGGGCCGGGACGGGTTGCTCGCGGTCGTCCAGGAAGACCGGGCTGACGCCCCACGGCTGGAGGACGAATCGTCCCTGGCCGGTGTTCCGGTGGAAGGCGTCGGGCTCGCCGTTTTCGAGGATCCCGCCGCCGGGTTCGAGGGAGAATCGCCCCATCCATTTCGGGTCGGCGGCGGATTGTCCGTTGATGGTCAGGATCTGGCGGATGCCGTTGGTGGCGCCGACAGTGAACTGAATTCCCGGCAGGTCCCGTAGGGTGTCATTGCGGTAGTTGACGACGTAGAGATCGAGCGCGCCGTCGCCGTCGACGTCGGCGACCGCGAACGATGTGGCGCCGGACGTCGATCGCAGGCCCCACGCCTCGGTGGCTTCGCTGAACCGTCCGCGCCCGTCGTTGAGGAAGAGCCGGGTCCCGCGCGCGAAGCCGTTGACGAGGAGGTCGAGGTCACGATCCCCATCGATATCGACCAAGGCCACGCCGGTGGAGGCCTGGTCGGCGCAGGCTGCTCCCGACGCGGTGGTGATGTCCTGGAATCGCCAGTTCCCAAGATTCCGATAAAGCGCGTTGGGACGATCGAGGGCTGCAAGATAGATGTCCGCGCGACCGTCGCCATCGACGTCGCCAAGGGCGACGCCGGAACCGTTCAGGAGGATCTGGTTGGTCAGGGACCGTTCCTCGTCGAGGGCGTTCGTGAAGGTGATGCCGGTGGCGGCGGGGGGAAGGGTTGTGAAGCCTGGGCTTTCGTTTCCCGGGGGTGCGATGGGCGCTTGGCGATGTCCGGTGAGGGGCGACCATTCCAGGGCATGGAGCGGACCGGGCGCCAGGTTGAGCGCCAACGCGCCGACGAGGGCGAAAGCCATCCAGGGACCCTGCGAAGATCCCTGGGATCCTGGAGAATGACGTGCGGCCGGGTTCGTGGCCGGGAGCTTGGGAAGCGGCGGCGAGTTCTGTCGAGAGCGGTTAGGGCGGAATGCGCGCTTCCACGATGATCTGGGTGGATGGGTCGAGGCCAACGCCTTGGAATCCCCAATCCCGTGAAAACGATTCCCCGGCGCGCCTGTCGGGTTGCCTCCGTCGTTGCCCGGCTCGGTTCCGCCGGGAGCGACCCGCCGCCACGGGCGTGTTGGGTTTGTCAGATGAGGCACCGGAAACGTCGAGCAACCGAATGCGGCGATGGCGAAATGGGGTGAGCGGTTTTATCAAAAAAACGCGGTTTTTTTTTGACCCAAGGGAAGGTGTTCTGTAGGCCCTTGCCGTTCCCCACACTCCTATGAGCACCTTCCGCCGATTCGGAGGAGCCATGGCCGTCATGGTCATGGCTTTGACGCTGGGCTCCATCCGTTCCGCCCAGGCCCAATTCACGCAGGTCGTCTTCGAGGATGACTTCTCATCGAACACGATCGATCCGGCGAAGTATCAGGCCGACGCGCCTTTCTTCGAGGGTGGGGTGGGCGACATCCACGCGGAGGCGGGCGGCGGTGTGATGCGCTTTGTGGGAACGACGAGCCAGCAATGGTGGGCGGGCGGGACGCTGAGGGTGGTTCCGACGTTCAACGCGACCGAGGAATCGCCGTTGACGGTTTCCGTGGATCGTGTGGCGGAGGCGGGGGTGGGCACCGCGTCGCGGAGCGCGTTGTGGATCCTCGACGAGACTCAAACCAAGTACGTCCTGTTCGCGGATGTCCGGGGCGAGGAAGGCTGGCGGTACAACCGGAAGATCGGCGAGGACGGCGACGCGCCCACGGGTGGAGGGACGATCATGACGGCTTTTGACGGTGCGTCCTTCGACGATGGCGGCCTGCATCGCATGCAGATGGTGGCGAACGGAAAGACGGTGAAGCTCATGCTGGACGGCATCGTCGGGGCGGAGGTGAAGTTCCCGTTTTCGAAGGTGGTGATTCATTTCGGGAGCTATGCGCGGGCGAACAACGACACGGCCGACACGACCTGGGACAATCTGAAGATCGAGACCGTGCCCCAGTTGAGCGTGGTGTTCTCCGATGATTTCTCGGGAAGCACGATTGATCCGGCGAAGTTTCAGCCGGACGCGCCGTTCTTCGAAGGCGGAGTCGGTGACATCCATGCGGAGATCGGGAATGGCGTCATGAAGTTTGTGGGAACGACGAGCCAGCAATGGTGGTCGGGCGGCACGCTGCGGGTGGTGCCGACGTTCAACGCGACGGAGCAGACGCCGGTGGTGGTGTCGATTGATCGGGTGGCCGAGGCGGGAGTTGGAACCGCGTCGCGGAGCGCGTTGTGGATCCTCGACGAGACGCAGACCAAGTACATCCTGTTCGCGGATGTCCGGGGCGAGGAAGGGTGGCGGTACAACCGAAAGATCGGCGAGGACGGCGACGCTCCGACGGGCGGCGGCACCATCATCACGGCATTCGATGGGGAGAGCTACGACGACGGCGGTTTTCATAAGATGGGACTGATCGCGGATGGGAAGACAGTGAAGCTGCTCTTGGACGGTGTTGTCGGGGCCGAGGTCAAGTTTCCGTTTTCCAAGGTGGTGCTGCATTTCGGGAGCTACGCGCGGGCCAACAACGACACGGCCGACACCACCTGGGACAACATCAAGGTGGAGACGATCGTGACGGGGCCGCCGCCGGCTCTCTTCGAGGATGATTTTTCATCCAACACGATCGACCCGGCCCGATACGCTCCCGACGCGCCATTCTTCGAGGGCGGGGTAGGCGACATCCACGCCGAGGCGGGTAACGGGGTCATGCGGTTCGTGGGAACAACGACCCAGCAATGGTGGTCGGGCGGCACTTTGAGGATTGTGCCGACCTTCGCGCCTTCCGAGTCCGAGACGGTGACTCTCACGATCGACCGCGTCGCGGAGGCAGGGGTGGGGACCGCGTCGCGGAGCGCCCTGTGGATTCTCGACGAGACCCAGGCGAATTATGTGCTGTTCGCGGACGTCCGGGGCGAAGAAGGCTGGCGCTACAACCGGAAGATCGGTGAGGACGGCGACGCTCCCACCGGGGGCGGGACCATCATCACGGCTTTCGACGGGCCGACGTTCGACGACGGGGGATTGCACCAGATGCGAATGGTGGCGGACGGAAAGACCGTGAAGCTGTTTCTGGACGGCATTCCCGGCCCGGAAGTGAAATTCCCGTTCTCGCCGGTGGTGTTCCAATTCGGCAGCTATGCGCGGGCCAACAACGACACCGCGGACACGACTTGGGACAACCTGCGGATTGAATCGACGGGATCAGCGACATTCGTGTCCTCCGACGTGAGCGTGCGGGTGGGGACGGTTGGTCCGCCCATCACGGTGCGGATTCCGCAAGGCTTCAATTCCCAACGGGACATCACGGTTCGTGTCGTGAGCGCGGCTCCAAGCATCGCGCTGCCGGACGGCGGAACGGGAAGCTCGCTGGCTTTGACTTTCCCTGCGGGGGGACCCAACACGCAGACCTTCCGAGCCCGGGGTGTGGCGCTCGGCGGCACCCAATTCAGCCTGGAAGGCGACATCGCCGGAGGGAACCGGCTCAACGTCGCGGTGATTTCCGGTCCGGCCTTGCTGCTCGAGGACAGTTTCGCGGGCGGTAGTCTGGATGCGACCAAGTGGCAGGCTTCGACGCAGGGTTTCGAACCGACGGGCACCGGGGCGTTCACGGTGGCCCAAACGGGAGGCGCGCTGGAGATCTCGGGCTCCGCGGACGGCGACTTCTGGCCGGGCGCGTCGGCGAAATCGGTGAATAGCTTCGTGGCCACCCGGGACCTGAACCTCGTGGTCGAGGTGGATCGTGCGTCGATTGATCTGAGCGGCACCGCGGGACGGACCGGGGTCTACATCACGACCGCGGATCGGTCGCGCTACCTCTTCTTCGGTCACAATTTCCTGGAGAACGGGTGGCAGGTGAATGCCGGCGACGTCGGCGCAGGCGTGAATCTCGCGGCCTTTGACGACCTGGATCAGGACGTGGGTTCCCATCGCATGAAGCTCGTCGCCAATGGTCAGACCGTGGAGGTTTTCCTCGACGGCCGCTCCGGTGGGGTCTTCGCCCTCGAGGCCAGCACCGGTCTGCACGTCGAACTCGGGGTCTACGCCCGGGCCGCGGGCGACACGGTTGTCGGACGGTTCGACAATGTCCGGGTCGAGAATCTGCTGCCGTGTGTCACCATTTCGCCGTCCGCCGTCAGCATGACCGTGCGTGACAGCGGCCGGCAGGCGACGGTGACGATCCCGCAGTTGTTGAACGACACGGTGCCGGTCACGGTGACGGTGACCAGCCGGACACCCGGGGTGGCGATTCCGGCGGGAGCCGTCAACGGAGTGTTGACCCTGAATTTCGCGGCGGGCGCCCCCAATTCCCAGACGTTCAACATCACCCCGGTGGGCAAGGGCTCCGCAGTGTTCGAAGTCGCATCGACCCCCACGGCGTGCGTCGGCGGAACGCTGGTCGTGGACGTCGTGGCGGTTCCGCAGGTTCTGCTCACCGACGACTTCTCGGGTACCTCCGTGGATGCCAACAAATGGGTGCTGGACGAGACCCCCTTCGACACGGGACTGCCCACGGCCGAGTCCGCCGTCACGGTGGCCGGCGGCGTGGCTGAGTTCAACGTGACCGCCGAATTGTCGCTCTGGGCCGGCTACGCCCTGCTCTCGAAGGACACTTACTCGGCCGCCGCCACCACGCCGACGACGTTCGAAATCGATCGCGTGTCGATCGGCTTCGTGCTCACCACGGGCACCGGCGCCGAGCAACGGACGGGAATCTGGGTCAAGGAACCCTCCGGGAACTTCGTCTTCTTCTCGGAATACCTCGCCCACGACGGCCGGAATTACGGCTGGCGCTACAACAAGGTGACGGGAGCTCCCGACGACGATGCGGTCGGCGTCGGCGTCAACATCGGCGCGTTCGATCCCGCCGCCTTCAATGATCGCGGCAAGCACCGGATGAAAGTGGTTGCGAATGGCGCCACGCTGAAACTCTACCTGGACGACATTTTCGGAGCGGAGGTCCCGTTCCCGTATTCCACGGGCCTGACCTTCGGCTTCGCCTCGTATGTGGATGAGACGGGGAATGTCGTGATCGGCAAGTTCGACAACGCCCGAATCCTGGGTGGCGAGGACCTCTCGGTTCCGGACGAACTGACGGCACGTGCCCAGGGCGGGAATGTCGTGGTGACCTGGGTGGGCACTGGTCGGCTTCAGCAGTCGTCGGCGCTGGGTGCCGGCGCCGCCTGGGCGGACGTGACTCCGGCTCCCACGGGAAACACCTACACGACTCCGGCGAACGCCTCGCCGAAGTTCTATCGGACGGTCAAGTAGCGTGGGGCCGGCAACTCGGCCTTCCCGCGAAGGGTCTCTTCGGAGCGCCCCGCTTGCCTTCCTGGCGGGCGGGGCGTTTACCTTGGGTCCGAAACGAGACCAAACGTGAAACCGAGAATGCGGATCTCAACCACGGAAACTTCGGAACACACGGAAGGAAGTGGGATGGCACGCTTGGGGCGGTTCGTGCCATGGAGGGCCCGATTTCCGCGGCGAACCGACTCGCATGGCTTGGGGCTTCCCTGTTTCCCGATGGCGTGCACGGTCGCGACGTTGGTTCTGGCGACCTTGGGCATCGCCGCCGCCGGGGCTGTAGTCCCTAGGGGTCCCGAGCAAAGTCCGGAACATCGGTACGCGAAGCGGCAATTGGAAGTCCGGCGCAAGATCCAGGAGGCGTCGGTCCAGCGGTACCGCGCGTTTCGCGGATTCAAGTTCGCGGACCGCACGGACGCCAGTGGGATTCGATTCGAGCACCGCGCGGTGGACGACGCGGGACGCGACTACAAGGCGGCGCACTACGATCACGGCAGCGGACTCGCGGTGGCGGACGTCGATGGCGACGGACGGCTCGACCTCTATTTCTGCACCCAGCTGGGTTCGAACCAGCTCTGGCGCAACCTGGGCGGAGCACGGTTCGAGGACATCACCGAGAAGGCCGGCTTGGCGATGGTGGATCAGATTTCGGTGGCGCCGGCGTTCGGCGACGTCGACAACGACGGGGATCCGGATCTTTTCGTGACCACCGTCCGTCACGGGAACCGATTTTTTCTGAACCAGGGGAATGGGCGTTTTCTGGATGCGACGGCGGCTTCGGGGCTGGGCTATGTGGGGCATTCGTCGGGGGCCGTTTTCCTGGATTTCGACCGGGACGGGCGCCTGGATTTGTTCGTGGCCAACGTGGGCGTCTACACGTCGGACGTCCTGGGCCCCGGGGGATTCCACCGTGCCCTCGTTGACGCTTTCCAAGGGCATCTCCATCCCGATCGAACGGAGCCGAGTCTCCTCTATCGGAATCTCGGCGATGGTCGTTTCGAAGACGTGTCGAAGCGGGTGGGGATTCGGGGCGCGGGGTGGTTTGGGGATGCGACCTTCGCGGATCCCGACCGGGACGGGTATCCGGACATCTACTTGCCGAACATGCAGGGTGACGACCGGTATTACGTCAACCTCGGGGGGAAGACATTCGAGGACCGCGCTTCGGGGTTCTTTCCCAAGACGGCGTGGGGTGCGACGGGCGTGAAGTTCTTTGATCACGATCAGGACGGGCGACCCGACCTGTTCGTCACCGACATGCATTCGGACATGACCGGGTTGCAGACCGAGAAGGCCCTGTCGTTCGGGCAGGAGATCGAGAAGGCGAAGAGCGAGGCCTACTGTTCGGCGCAATTTCCGGAGAGCTACTTCCAGGGGTCGACGAACAACCTGTTCGGGAATGCGTTCTATCGCGCGCTCGGGGACGGGACGTTCCTTGAAGCGTCCGACGAACTAGGATTGGAGACCTACTGGCCGTGGGGCGCGAGCGTGGGGGATCTCAACGCGGACGGCTTCCCCGACGTTCTTGTGACGGCGGGCATGGGGTACCCCTTTCGGTACGCGATCAATTCCGTTCTTCTCAACGAGGGGGGACGGCGGTTCTTCGACGCGGAGTTTGTCGTTGGAATCGAGCCCCGACAGGACGGAAGGACCGAGAAGGTGTGGTTCACGCTGGAATGTGGAGGTGCCGATCGAGGTCACCCGGCCTGCGGATCCTTCACCGGGCGCACGAATGTCCTGGGGACCCTGAGTTCGCGTTCCTCGGCGATCTGCGATCTCGATGGCGACGGCGACCTCGACGTGGTGCTGGGGGAGTTCCACGACCGTCCGCGCATCCTGCTGAGCGATCTCGCCGACCGGCGGCCGGCGCGCTTTCTGCAATTGAAACTGGAGGGGAGACGTTCGAATCGGGACGGCCTTGGGGCGAGGGTTGCCGTTCGTTCAGGGGGCCGGGTCTGGACGCAGTTTCACGACGGCAAGTCCGGGTACCTCGGTCACAGCGCGATGCCGCTGTATTTCGGCCTGGCCGACTCGACCGAGGTCGAAGCCGTCGAAGTCCTCTGGCCGTCGGGACGACGTCAGGTGGTGACGAACGGTCTGCGAAGCGGAATCACCTTCACGGTGCGCGAGTCGGAGGAGGACCCGTAGCAGGGGGCCCGGATTCCGGGGGGCGCAGAACGGTCAGACCCGGGACGGGGGCAGGGGGCGGTCAAAGATCCACGGCCAGGCCGAGGGTCAACCGGAAGTCGTCGCGGAGGGGGGTGGAACCGTCGCTCTGCGACTGGGGGGAGGAGATTCGGTCCCAGACCAGGGAAACGTCCAAGTCCAGCCGCCGGGTCAGTTCGATTTCGAAGACCGCGACGCCGTGGTGGGTGGTTTCACCGACTTCACGCCGGGTGATCTGGCCCCGGTACTCGAGGCTGAGATCGATGCGGCGGTTGAGCTCGTACTCGAAACGGCTTCCAATGACCAACGCCAAAGCCTCCGTGGTCTGATCATCGCCGGATTCGACCGAGTCGAACTCGTTTCGTTGGTAGGCGGGGCCGGACCACAGACTCCAGAGCGTCCGGTCGTTCGAGACGATGTCATAGCCCGCGCCCGCGCCCGCCGTGATCCGGTGTTTCAGATTCTGAAGGACGTCCCGGTAGTACTCCACGGAGGGAACGCGAACGAAGAACCGGCCCGACAGGAAATAGTCGAACTGGGCGGTGGCCCGGTGGTTGTTGATCGTGTCGGTGTCGTCGACCCGCCCCACGTTGCCGAGATACTCCAGGGTCAGGCGTGTCGACGGACTGTACCGACCGAGCTGAACGTGGGCGTTGTAGTCGACCTGCCGCGTGTTGCCCGTGCGAAGGGAAAGTCCGGCCGAGATCCGGGCCGTCCAATGGTCGAGTTCGGACTTGCCTCCGGGAGCGATGGTCACGAGATCCGCGCGCGGAAACGTGTTCGTCTCGAGTCCCGAGACCGTCACCGTTTCCGGGGTGATCCGAAGCGCTCCGGACGCAGTGATCCGATCCTCGAACAGCACATCGTTCGCGCCGGGCGCCCAGACCTGGGTGACGTCGTCCCAATCGAAGGAGCGGTCGTCGAGCTTTTCGCTGTCGAACTCGAGTCGACGCTTCTGCATCGACCTCAACTGTCCCCGCAGCCACTCGCCTGAATTCAGCTGGATCCAATCCGACCCCTTTCCGGACGACGGCATCGTAAACCACGCCGGCTGGACCTGGGGTGGGGTGGGCGGGGACGACGACTCCGGTGGCGGCGAGGGCGAAAGGGAGAGTGGAGGCGGGGGTTTGACGAGTTCGGCGGGCGCGGTCGACGGGGACAGGGAAACGGGTGGCGTGACGGGTGGGGGTGGGACTGGGTCGGGCGTCTTTTCGATCGCCTGGATACGGCTCTTGGGAATGGTCAGGACGCCCGCGAGCTCGGATTCGAAGACGACGGAGTCCGGAAGCTCCTGGATAACGCGGCCGATCAGCCGTTCACCCCGGGTGCCGGTCAGAACGTCGCCGCGCGACGGCGCCGCGAGGAGAACCAACGCGAACCAAGGGACGATGGATCGGCGAAACCGCCGCACGGCGGCGGGCTCCGGAGGCCCGTGGGGCTTCCGATCCCGGGCGGCCGGTGTGGGGGCGATCGCGTCGAACCTGGGGATCCCTTCCGCCGAAGGGTTCATGGCTCGTGCATGGGGAACACTCGATTTCGATCGCATGTCATGGTGACGCCGATGCGACACCGCTTTCGCTGTTCAACCCGCGCGATGGGCATGTTGACCGTGCGCTTCGGACGGATAGGCGTCGTCGATGATTTTTGTCCGCTTCGTGGGGGAATTCACGAAGAAACGCCGTCGCGGGCCGGGCGGAACGGAGTTGGATCAACCCGGTCGGGACATTGAGAACCCGCTGCTTCATGCTCCGGGTGGAAGGCGCGCGATGCATGTCTCGTCCTACTCGCTTTGGATGGTCGCGGGAGTCGTTCTCTCCTGCGTGCTCTGGGTCCGAGCGGGCCGCAGGGATCCGCGCCTTCCTGTGTTGTTTCTCGCGGGTCTTCTTGGGGCATTTCTCGGGGCCAAGATCGTCTACCTCCTGGCGGAAGGTTGGCGGGATTGGCCGATGCCGGACCGTTGGACCCGGTGGTCCACCGGCAAGACGATTCTCGGCGGCCTGATTTTCGGCTATGTGGGGGTCGAACTCGCGAAGAAGGCCTTGGGATACACCGAGGCCACGGGCGACCGGTTTGCCGAGGTGGTTCCGGTGGGACTCTTCCTGGGACGGCTGGGATGCCTGAGCCACGGGTGTTGTCCAGGCCAAGCGTGTCCGGCGTCGGCCTGGTACGCGCGGGTTGATGCGGACGGGGTCGCCCGCTGGCCCGCGGTTCCGGCGGAGCTGGCATTCCACGCCTTGGCCTTCGCCGCCGTGTTGGGACTCCGGGTCACCCAACGTCTGCGGGGCCAGCGATTTCACGCGTACCTCATCGCGTACGGGGTGTTCCGGTTCTATTCCGAGTTCCATCGGGATACGGCCCGGGTGATGGGGCCCTTGAGCGGCTACCATCTGGCGGCGGTGGTGTTGGTGGCGCTGGGGTGTGTGCGCTGGATTCAACGGGCAAGGATGGCGTAGGCAGGCGGGGATGTTCCCGATACGGTCCGCCGGTGACACATTTTCGACATGGCACGCGCGCCGTGATCTTCGATCTGGACGGCGTGATCGTGGACAGCGAACCGCTGCATCAGGAGTCCTTCCGCCTTCTGATGGGGGAACTGGGAATCGAGGAATCGGTGCTCGGGAACTGGCATGAGTACGTGGGAACGGCGGACCGGCCGGTCTTGCTGAAGCTAATCCAGGGGCGCGATGTCGCCGCGACGGCGGACCAGCTGCTCGAACGAAAGGGAGCGTTGTTTCTGGATCTCCTCGCGAAGCAGGAGCCGATCTTCCCCGAAATTCCGGCGCTCGTGGAGGATCTCGCCCGCCGATACGCGCTCGCGGTCGCGTCGGGTTCGCTGCGGACCGCGATCGCCGGGGTTCTCGCGATGCGGGGATTGCGCCGGCACTTCCAGCACACGGTCTCCGTCCAGGACGTCGCGCGGGGAAAGCCGGCGCCGGACCTGTTCCTGCGCGCGGCGGAGCTTCTCGGAGTGGCTCCCGCGGATTGCGTGGTGATCGAGGATTCGAACCCCGGTGTGAGCGCGGCGCGCGCGGCCGGAATGCGGGTGATTGCGATCACGAACACGACCGAGGCCTCCCGACTGGCGGACGCGGATGCGGTGGTCGGGAGGTTCGAGGAGGTGCGGGCGTTCCTGCTGGGTGGCGACTCCGACTAAGGGACGGGTCTTTTGTCGGCGCCGCGGCGGCCCCCTGATTCACAACCACGGAGCACTCGGAGCACACGGATCGTGGGGGGAAGCGACGTCGGGGCGTCGACTAAGGGACGGGGCTTTGGTCCTTTGCTCCGTCGGGCGAGAGTCCGTAGCGCTTCATCAGCTCCGGGGACATCTGGACCGGGCCCGGCGAATTTGTCGCAGGCGAAGGTTCGGGTGGGGTGTCGCTGGGCTTGGGAACCAGCCCGTAGCGTCTCATCAGATCGGGGGACATTCTGACCAGGCTGTCGGCGGGCCAGGGGCCGGGTGGGCGGCCGGGAGAGGCGGGGAGATCCGGCTCCCCGTGGGCGAGGGCCTCCTGGCGAAGCGCCTCGCGGATGTCCTCGGGAATGTCGCCGTCGAGGATGAGCACAGCCCTGGACTCCCGATTTAGAGGGAGGCTCACCGTCTCCTGACTCCATCGGAGCACCTCCCTGCCGTCCCGATTCCGGGGAGCCGAATCCGGCGTCGGCGGAATCGGAAGAAGCCCTCGGTGTGGAAGGCGGCGTCGGATCGTCAGACGCCACGGAGTGCCGTCGAACTGATATCCTCGAAGGGCCTTTCTGAGCTTGAGTTCCGCCGGGGAAAGCCAGCCCACAACTTCGATTTCGCCACGCGCAAGGCGGAGGATTTCCTGGGTGACGGAGGCGCGTTGCAGTTGGACGGCGCCACCGATGAGGACCGTTCCCGATGCCAGCGTCGCGAGGACACAGGCGGGGAACTGAAATCGCAATGAACGCGAAGCGGTGGCCGGGTGGGCGAAGTTACGAAAGGAGAACGCGACCGCGAGCACGACCGGGATCGCGGCCAGAACGAAACCGGCGGTCATCAGGTATCCGACATAGCGGGGCACGATGGGGGTGTTGAGTCTGGCGACCTCGGACTCCGAGAGCGCCCGGGCCCTCGCGAGCCAGGGCTCGGGATTCTCCCGGAATTCCTCAAACTGGCCGGACACGCGGATGTGGGTGTCCGTGAGTCCGAATGCGGCCAGCCCGTAGCAAAGGGCGAGGAGGACCCCGGTGAAGGCGAGACCGAGGAGGAGGGCGCGCAGGGAATTCGGGGCGGCGGATGAAGCAAGGAAACAGAACACGAACAGGGTGGGCAGCACGGCGAACTGAATCAGCAAACCGAAGGTCCGCTGCGACCCAGGGACGAGCTGAAAGAGCAGGAGGGCGGCGACTCCCGTGATGACGAGACCGGCGAGGAACTTGAGCCACCATTGGGTCACACGCGACACCGGCAGGAGAACCTGGCTGTCGAGCGTTCCGAGTCGGCGCTCCTCGGCGATGGCGGTGGAACCGGCGAGAATGACGGAGACCACGGCGAACATTCCGATCAACAGGGAGGCGAGCTCCTGGGAGACGACGGTCTGGGGAAGCATCGGTTTCACGCCGGCCAGAAGCACGCCGGCGGCCAGGGTGACCAGCGTGGTGGTCTGGAGGCGGAGTTCCTTGCCGACCAGCTCGCCCAACCACGGTTTCCGGGACGGTCGCCGGGCTTCGATCGACGAGCGCTTGGGAAGGAAGAGTCCGCTGAGCTCGCGCTCAGCCAGGTCGGGCGCCTCCATCGTGAGCCAGCGTTTGCGGGCGAACCAAGGGGCTCCAAGGAGGTAGCCGCCCCCAAGGATCCCGAGCAAGACGGTCGAGGCGTTCGAGAGCCATGCGAAGGGTGAGGAAAGCCAGTCCACGAGCGAGCCGAGCAGCACAAGGGTCAGCGGGGGAACCGCCACGGAGAAGACGAGGCCGGCGATGAGGTTGCGCGTCACCAGGCTCCACCAGGGAACCGTGGCCCATGCGGCGAGGGCGAAGGCCAGGGCCCATCCGATCACAAGGACGAGCTGGTGGGTCATTCCTCCCTGCGCGACGAGTCCGGTCACGAGCAGGACCAGGATCTGGGAGAACAGTCCCACCGCGAGGACCGAGATCTTGATGTTCCAGACCCGTTGTCGCTCCACCGGGGCGGCCAGGAGGGTCGCGAGTGTGCGTTGTTGAAACTCGACGCCCAGGGGGAGCGAGGCCAGCAGGGCGAAGAGAAACACGGGGACCACGAGCACCCCGGCCGGGTCGTTGCCATCCCGAAGGAGCAGTCCGACCTGCGCCGCAAAGAGCCCCACCAACCAGGTCGACCGGAGCTGTTCAACCTCCTTCCTGACCAGCCTTGAAGCCCCGTCGATCCAGGCGCCCAATCCGATCGAAAGAAGGATCCCCAGAATCCCAAGGGCCAGCGCTCCCAAAAGGTGGTGGAGCCGATCGATGGCGTCCGTCGCCAACACCCCCGCGATCAAGGGAACGATGGGCAGGAGCAACGGCGCGTACGCGGACGGGTGGCGCGAACCCAGCGGCACGGTGAGTGAGGCGTTCATGGCGGCGACGGTTCAACCGTTGGCGACGACAAAAATCTCCTCGAGCGACAGCGATTCGGACTGGATGTCCTCGGGATTGGATTTTCGGATCTCCTCGAGGACCTGCTCGGTGGCGCCGTTGGTGACCACGTCAAGGTCCCGGCCGTTGCGGGACTGGCGAAGAATTCCCGGGTGTTGGAGCGCGGGAGGTTCCCCGGCGAACCGGGCGCGCAGGCGGCGGTACTTGGACCGGGCTTCGTCGGATTCGAGTGAGACCAACGCCTTCCCCTCGTTGACGATCGTGAACCGGTCGATGAGACCCTCGAACTCGGTGATGAGGTGCGTGGAGACGAAGACCGTGCGGTGGCTCGGGTCGGCGTCCTGATACGCCCCGATGACCGCCTCGATGAACTCGCGCCGGACGATCGGATCGAGCCCCGAGGTGGGTTCATCGAGGATGAGCAATTCGGGATCCGGGCAGATGGCGCTGATCAGCGCGAGCTGGGTTCGCTGGCCCTTGGAAAGCCCGGTGACCGGCTTGCGGGTGTCGAGGCGGAAGCGTTCGAGTAGGCCGGCCTCGGTCGCGACGTTCCACTGGGTGCGGAAAGAGGCCGCGTAATCGAGGGCGTCACGGACCGACATCCACGGATAGAAGGCGACCTGGTCGGGGACATAGGCGATGCGGCGTTTCACCTCGAGTTCCTGGCGGGCCGGGTCCAGACCGAAGACCCGGACGGTGCCCGAGTCCGGTTTGAGCAGGTTCAGCAGGCACTTGATCGTGGTCGTCTTTCCGGCGCCGTTCCGGCCGAAAAAGCCGTAGCACGAACCGGCCGGGACCGTGAGGTCGAGTCCGTGGACGGCCTCGGTGCGGCCGAAGCGGCGGACGAGTCCGCGGATTTCGATGGCGGGGGCGGGGTTTGTCATGGCGTCAGCTCTTCTGGGTTTCGCGGGATTCTCCGAAATGGGCGAGTCGGTCGCGGAGGAGGCGGATCACCTCGTCGTCGGGGATCCGGAGGTTGTGGGCCTGGACGACGACGGCGTCGATCTGGGGGAGGAGCATTCCGGTGCGGGTGGCCTTGCGGAACGGGCTTTGGCCGTTGCGCAGGAAGCAGCCCTTGCCGGGCCGGGTCTCCACGACGCCCTCGCGCTCCAGTTCGAGGTACGCCTTGGCGACGGTGTTGCGGTTGACGCGCAGCTCCTCCGCGAGCGGCCGGATCCCGGGGAGCGAATCGCCGGGTTGCAAGGCGCCGGAAGCGGCCGCCGATTTGACCTGGTCCATGATCTGCATGTAGACCGGCTGTCCGAGGTCGAATTGGATTTGGATCCGCATGGGTGACGCGCACTGTCATAGTACACTGGGACAGTCGTGTCAAGGGGTGGAGTGGGCGGGCGCAGCCCGGGGGGATCGGTCGTCGTCTGGGATTCGGAATTGCCGCGGCCCACTGATTCACAACCACGGAGCACGCGGAGCACACGGATCAGAAGGGGAAGCCAGGTCGGAACCTGCCGGCGTTGGAATCACCGGTCGATGGGCTCGAGTTGTCGCTGTTCGCCGACCTTTTTCGATTCCGTCGGCTCGGCGTGTTCCGTGATGGTCCCCTGCGGGTCCGCTTCGGCCCAAACTTCCACTCACGGATCCTTGGTCGCGGAGCGTGCGGGAAGGGGGGTCAGGGGGCGAGGAACTCGTCGAGCAGGCGGCGTTCCTTCTTGGTGGGGCGGCCGGATCCGGGTGGGCGCCACGCGGGGTGGAGGGAGGCCTCCTTCAGGCGTTGGAGTTCCTCGGGCGGTGTGAGGTCCTCCATGTGGAGGGGAACCTTGGCGGCGCCGACGCGGCTTTCGAGGGCCGTCAGAACGCGGACCGTCCGCTGGATCAGTCCGGTTTTGGCTTGGATGATGTCACCGGGTCGCACGTCGCGGGAGGCTTTGACGGGATGGCCGTCGATGCGGACGTGGCCGCACCGGCAGGCCTCCGCGGCGTTCGACCGGGTCTTGTACAACCGGACCGACCAGAGCCACTTGTCGATCCGGACGGCTTGGGCTTGGGCTTGGGCTTGGGCCTGAACGGGACCCGGGATCTGGATCGGTACTTTGACCGAATCGGTACTTTCAGCGGGGCACGGCACGGTAGAAGCGATAGCGCGCCCCGGCGAGGGTGTCATCCGTCAAGGCGAGGGGTTCCCCGGTGGCGACCACCTCGGCGATGAGGGTCCAGCGATTGAAATCGTCCGAACCTTCGACGGCGTAGGTGCGGCCCGGGTCGCCCTCGAGGGTGATCCGGAACGACTGGGTCACGGGCGACCCGTGGGTGACCCGCAGGATCGCGGGACCGGCGTCGGGCGTCTGAAGCGCGACTCCGAGGCGCACGAAGCGGTGGGGCATTGACGTGAGCGGTTCCGTGTCGAAGACGCGGATCAGTTCCCTGTTGGCGTCCGTGCCACCGGACTCCCGGCGGGCGGCGATTTCGGTCCACTGGATGAAGTCGGACGTCGACTCGAGGATCAGCCGGGCCGCGGACGCGACCTGGGTACGGATCTCGTAGCCGAGGAACGCGGCGCCGTTGCGGGTGACGACGACGGGGACCGGCCGGGATTCGGGGGTCGGGATCAGCGGATCGGTGCCGAGGATGAATTCGAGCAGATTGAAGATGCCGTCGAGATCGGCGTCCTGGCCGGGGAGACGGACGGCTTCGGGGATCTTCCGGGCGAGAGCCCAGGCGAGATAGGGATCGGTGGTGGCGCCGGTCACGGTGACCCTTGCGGCCCGACTCAGGACCGTTCCGTAGGCGTTGCGGACGCGGAGTTGGTACGTGGCTTCGTCGGTGGGACCCGCCGCGGCGAAGCTGAGCGTGGCGGTCGTGGCGCCCGGGATCGGCGTTCCCTCCTTGAGCCATTGGAACTCGAGTGGGGGAGCGCCCTGGGCCGAGGCGGTGAGCGTTCCGGCGCCGCCTTCGGAGAGGACGAGATCGGCGGGCTCCAGCGTGATCGACGGATTGCGCAGCTGTTCGCTTTGGACGCCGAAGGAGGCGTGGAGGGAGGTGTCGGCGGCGAGGTCGATCGTGACGGAGGCCGGAGTGGTGCTCTGGAAGCCGGGGATTCCGCCGACCTCGATCCTCCACTCGCCGGTTGGGAGTCCGGTGAGCAGGAAGGTTCCGTCGTTGGCGGTCTGCGTTTCGAGTGGGGAATTGTCGCCGGACCGAAGGAGGGTCAAGCGGGCGCCGCCGATGCCGGGTTCGGACGTGCCGCGGACGCCGTCGCCATTTTCGTCGTTGAACACGCGGCCGGACGCGGTCGCCGTGGCCCGAACTGGGAACGTGACCGCGGCCGCGGTGGTTGCGGAGACGGTGGCCACGGCGGGGGAATGGAGCGACGCGAACCCGGGGATGGGAGCGTGATGGACGGAGTACGAACCCGTCGCGAGGCCTGGGACGACGAAGAGGCCGTCGCCGGCGGTCGAAGTGGATGCGACGAGGGCGTCGGTGTCGGTGTTTCGGACTTCGATGGTGATTCCGCCGAGGCCGGGTTCGCCGGGATTGGGTTGGCCATCGCCGTCGAGGTCGTTGAAGACCATCCCGCTGAGGGTTCGGACGACGTTGATGCCGAAGCTGGCGCTGCCGGCGCCGCCTTCGGCGAGGCTGACGTTTTTGGTGACGGTGTCGGTCGGGGTGTTCGCGTGACGCGCGGGCGAAGCCGGGATGACGTTCCGGGAGAGGACCGTGTATCCGGACGGGATGAGCTGGAGAACTTCGTAGGCGCCGGACGGCACGTTGGCGAAGAGGAAGGAGCCGTTGGACGCGGTGGTGGTCTCGCCGACGTTGGCGCGATCGGAGGCGCGGACGAGGGAGACATCGACTCCGCCGACGCCGGGTTCGCCGTCGTCCAGCGACCCGTTCCCGTTGAGGTCCTCGAAGACGACGCCGCTGATGGAGGCGAGGACCTGGTCGCCGAAATGGGCCAGGGCGGAGCCGCCGGACGCGACGCTGACCGCGCGGGTATTGGGCGTGCTGCTGGTGTAACCGGCCGGGTCGGTTTCCTCGACCGTGTAGCTGCCGGGCTGGACGCCCGCGAACAGGTAGGTCCCATCCGGTTCGGTGGAGGTGCTGCGGGCGCCTTCGGGGCCGACGAGGCGAAGAACGACGCCGGCGAGGCCCGACTCGGAGGGATCCTGCAGACCATTGCCGTCGAGGTCCTCGAAGACGACGCCTCCCACGGTCGCCTCGGCTTGATCGCCGAAATGGGTGGTCGACGAGCCGCCGCTGC
Source organism: Limisphaerales bacterium (assembly GCA_050250555.1). GTDB lineage: Bacteria > Verrucomicrobiota > Verrucomicrobiia > Limisphaerales > CAIMTB01 > CAIMTB01. The sequence goes on along the minus strand of JBFWOK010000007.1, from coordinate 48,732 downwards.
CGAACGAGATCGTGCGGAGGTTGGGGGTCGTGCTCGTGAAGCCGAGCGGGTCGATTTCCGAAAGGGTGTAGGTGCCGGGCGGGACGTCCGCGAACCGGTACAGCCCGGACGCATCGGTGCGCGTGGTCCTCTGGGTCGCTCCATCGGAAAGTCGGATGGAGACGTTGGGAATTCCGTTCTCGCCGGCATCGGGTGATCCGTTGCCGTTTCGGTCTTCGAAAACGAGGCCGCTCACGAACCCGGCGGCCTGGTCACCGAAGCTCGCCGACCCGGCCCCCCCTGCGGAAACGCTGACGTTCCGGAGGTTCGGGGTCGTGCTGAAGAATCCGGGGGGATCGATCTCCTCGACGGTGTGCGGACCGGGGCTGAGGTTGAGGAATTGGAAGGAGCCGTCGGCCGAGGTCGTCAGGGTTCGTTGTCCATCGGGGCCCGCCAGGCGGATGGTGACATCGGCGAGGCCGCGTTCGCCATCATCCCGGATGCCGTCGGCGTCGGAGTCCTCAAAGACCACTCCGGCGAGCGTGGCGACGGCCTGATCGCCGAAGTGAACCTGGCTGATGGTCCCCGGGCTGAGGGCGACGAGTCGGAGGTCGGGCGTCGTACTGATGTAGCCGGCGGGATTGTTCTCGGCGACGTAATAGCTGGCGGTGGCGACTCCGGTGAAGCGGTAGGCGCCGTTGGAGTCGGTGGTGGTTGAGCGAAGCTCCGTTTGTCCGTCGAGGGCGAGCAGGCGGACCTGGACTCCTTCGAGGCCGGTTTCGCCGGCGTCCCGCGTGCCGCTGCCGTTGCTGTCGTCGAAGACCACCCCCGCGAGGTTCACGTCGGCGATGATCCGGAGGGTGCCGCGGGCGGAGCCGGCATAATTCGGGTCGTCGACGGTCGCCACCACGGTGTATTCGCCGACGGCCGAAGGGGCGGCCGTTGAACCGTCGAACGTGACGTTGTGGATGAGGCCCGGAGGGCTGACACCGACCGTAGGGGTTTTGGGGAGGCCGTCGAACGTCTGATCGAGCCTGGAAAGGCTGACGACGGCCGAGGCCTTCTGGACCAGGATCGATTTCTCGACGGGCGGAGCCGGGAGGTGAATGGCGTTGCCGGGCTGGGAAGCGCGGACCACGATGGTGCCGGCGGCGTTGAGGGTGAGGAGATCGGCCGTCAGGGAGCCGGGGCCTTGGAGGAGTTCGAACACGACGGGGAGGCCGCTCGTGGCCGATGCGACGAGGACGACGGGCGGATCACCGAATGTCCGGGGCGACTCGACGATGAACTCGATGGATTGGGTGCGGCGTTGGACCGTGACGGGGAGGGTGGGGCTGTTGGTGGAACCCGCCGCGTTGCTGACGCGCACCCAGAAACTGGCGGCGGCGGTGAGGGGCTCGGACGTGAAGGTGGGGGACGAGGATCCGAGGGGAACGGTGATGTCCCCGGAGGCGCCGAGATACCACTGATAGGCGAGGGGTTCGGAGCCCGTGGCGGCGACGGCGAGTTCGGCGGGATTCCCGGCAAGGACGACAGGGTTTGGAGTCAGGACCTGGATCGTCGGCGGGACCAGCACGGTGAGGAGGGCGGAGTCCGAGGAGACGACGCCGAGGATGTTGGAGATGACGACCGAGTATGGGCCGGCGTCCGCGGGGGTGACCGCCTCGAAGGTGAGGCTGGGGAGCGTGGCTCCGGGGAGATTGGTCCCGTGGCGTTGCCACTGGTAGGACGGCGCCGGGCTGCCCGTGGCTTCGACCGTGAACGTGGCCGGTTCGCCGTCGACGACGGTGAGGGCCGCAGGACCTGTCACGATGCGTGGGGCGATGCCGCGTCGGAGTTCGAAGGGAGCGAGACCGAGGAGGAACGACGGGACGGTCGGAGGGTTGCCGAGATTGCCGGTGACGACGACGAGGGTGGGGCTGCTCCCGTGCTTGCCGAGCGCGGCGGCGGCGGCCTCGTAGGTTTCCCCGGCTGAAAGTTCCCAGGCGCGGACCTGGACGTGGGCGATGCCGCCAGGCGGAACGGTGGGGATGGATCGGTCTTCGCCACGGAAGTAGCCGGCGCCTTCGGCTTCCAGGAGTGGGATGGGGCGTCCGACGGGTGCGAGGGAGTCAGCCGTGGGTCCGGCGTAGAGTTGCGCGACGAAGCCGGGTCCGGAAGCGAGTTCGTCCCCGCCTTCGTCGTAGACGGGCGCGTCGAGGTCCAGGCCGAGGTTGCGATTCACGAAATAGACGGTGCCGTGGGTGGGGAAGAAGAGGGCTTCGACCTGACGGTGGCCATTGAGGACGATCGAGGTGGGGTTGGCGGAGCCGTCGATATCGCCGGACCAGCCGCCGAAATCGTAACCGGGTTCGGGAATCGCGGTCAGTGTCACCGTGGTGCCGGGAGTGTACGTTTCACGGGCGGGATCGGCGGTCACGGAGCCGCCCCGGAGCACCGAGATCGTGAGGTGGTATTCGGTCGAGACGGTGATGGCGTCACGGGTGGTGGAACCACCGACGCCGGAGACCCGGAGGCTGTAGGTGCCGGCTTGGGCGGCGGCGATCTCCAGAACCGAATCGCGGGCTCCCGGAAGGTCCGCCTGGTTGAAGCGCCACTGGTAGGTGAAAGGTCCCGGGCCCTCCACGGTGGCCTCGATCCGGAGCGGGGTACCGACAAGCGCCGGATCCGGAGTGGCGACGAACCGGGTGATGGTGGGAGGAGGAGCGATGCTGAGGGCCACGGTTTCGGAATCGACGCCTCCGAGTGGATTCGAGACGCGGACCGAGTACTCGCCGGCATCGGACGCCGCGACGGAGGGGATTTCGAAGAAATCGTCCGTGGCGCCGGGAATGTCGGACGCGCCTTTGCGCCATTGGAAGCTCAGGGGGGTGGATCCGGCGGCCGAGACTTCGAATCGGGCTTTGCCGCCCAATCCGACGAGCACGGCTTCGGGCTGCTTGACGATGGAGGGCGGAGTGGCGAGGCGGAGTTGAAACGATGCGAGCCCGATGGGAAGGGCGGGCGGGACGAGGCCGCCGCCGGCGATCACCGAGATCACGGTACTGGCGCCGGAGCGTCCGCCGTTCTCGACGGCTTCGTCGAAGGACCAGCCTTTCGAGGCGTCCCAGGCGCGGATCTGAAGGAACACCCGTCCGCCGGGCTGAACCGTTGGGACGACGCGGATGGAGCCGCCTCGGTTGTCGATGTATCCCGCGCCGAGGTCGGTGCGGAACGGGACGGCGACGCCCACCGGAGCGAGGTCCGATTCGGAGGGGCCCGCGTACAGTTGCGCGAGGAAGGCGGGTCCGGCGAGCGGGGTTGTGCCGTCGGTGTCGAAGATGGGGGCGTCGACGCCGCCGCCGAAGTTCCGGAAATCGACGGTGCCACCGTCGCCGGAGCCTTCGAACACAGCCGTGACCGTCAGCGACGCGGACATCCGGACGGTGACAGGATTGACCGAGGGCGAGGGGGTTCCTTCCCATCGGACGAAGGTTGCGGTGCCTTCGGGGATCGCCTGGAGCGTGACTTCGGTGTCGGGCAGGAAGACGAGGCTTTCGAAACCCTCGGAGGATTCCGGGGTGGCGACGATGGATCCGGGGCCGTTCGTCGCGAGGGTCAGCGTGTGCGCCACGACGACAAGGAGGGTGGCGGGGTCGCTGTCCACGAACCCCTGGCTGTTGGAGACGCGGACGGAGTAAGAGCCGTCGTTGGCGGCCGAGGCGTTGGGGATTTCGAGGATGCGACCTGTGGCGTTTGGAATGTCGGAAGCGCCTTTGCGCCACTTATACGCGAGGGGTTCCGATCCGGAGGCTTGGACTTCGAAGCGGGCGGTGGAACCGAGGGGGATTTTCAGGGATTTCGGCTGGGTGAGCAGCACGGGGGCGGAGCCGATCTGGAGGCGGAACGAGGCCCATTCGGTGGGGAGCGTGGGGAACGTGGGAGGGTTGCCGACATTCCCGGTGACGACCGGGATGGGTGGGTTGGCTCCGTGTTTGCCGTTGGCGAGGCGGGCGGCTTCGTAGGTGGGACCGGCGAGCAGACTCCAGGCCCGGATCTGGACGAAGGCCGTCTGTCCCGGCGCCACGGACGCGATGGAACGATCCTCGCCGCGGAAATATCCCGCGCCGGCGTCGGTGAGGAAGGGAACCGTGGGACCCACGGGTTCGAGGGTCTCGGCGGTGGGACCGGCGTAAAGTTGGGCGACGAAGTTTGGACCCGAAAGGGGTGTGACACCGTCGGTGTCGAAGACGCGGGCGTCGAGGCCCTGGCCCAGATTGCGGTTGGAAAAGAGGACTGTTCCGCCAACGGGGACGAAGACGGCTTCGACGCTCTTGTGATCGTTCATCACGATCGTCGCGGGATTGGCGTTTCCCGAGAGCGCCCCATTCCAGGCGCTGAAACGGTATCCATGGTCGGCGACGGCCGTGAGGGTGACGACGGTGCCCGCGGTGTGGGAGGTTCCGGCGGGGTTGGGGGAAATGGTTCCGCCGCCGAGGGGGACGAGGGAAAGGGAGTAACCGGAGGGAACCGTGGCGATATCCGGATGAATGGAACCGCCCGGGCCGGTGACGAGCACGGAGTACGTCCCAGGACTGGCGGCCGTGCTGTCGTAATATGACTGGTTGGCCCCGGGCAGATTGATCCCGTTGAGGCGCCATTGATAGGTGATGGGACCATCGCCCTGGACGACGACCTCGAGTCGCAGGGGCCGGCCGCGAAGGGGCGACTGGGGATTGATGAACGTGTCGGTGATGACGGGGAGCGGCGCGATGACGAGGGAGGCCGAGGCGCTTTCGACCGATCCGAAGGCGTTGGACACGCGGACCGAGTAGTTTCCGGCATGGTTCGCGGTGACACCGGCGATCGTGAGGACGCGGGACTGGGCGCCCTGGATGTCGACGTTGTTCCGTCGCCAGTGGTAGGTGAACGGGGAGGAACCGCCGGTCGTGACCTCGAACTGGACGGTGCCTCCGAGCCCGGTGGTGACGTTTCGCGGGTGTTGGAGAATCGAGGGCGGGCTTGTGACCTGGAGACGGAAGCCTTGAAGGCCGATCAGGCTCGCGGGGACGACGAGATCACCGCCAAGGACGATGGTGATGGTGCCACTTTGGCCGTGGCGCGCTCCGGCGGCCTGGGCGGCCTCGTAGGTGGCGCCCTTTGTGGCGTCCCAAGCGCGAACCTGGACGTACGCGGTTCGAAGCGGAGCGATTCCCGGGACGATGCGGACGCCTCCGGACGGATCGGTCCGCGAATCGACATAACCGGCGCCGGCGTCGGAACGGAAGGGAAGGGGATCGCCCGCGGGGGTCAGGTTGTTCGCGGTGGAGCCCGCGTAGATTTGCGCCTTAAACGCGGTTCCCGAGAGCGGCGTCGTACCATCGACATCGTAGATCCTGGCATCGACGAGCGGGGTGATCCGGGTCGAGAACAGGATGGTCCCCTGGCCGAACGCGGTCAGTGAGAGAAGTCCGGTACAGAGAAGAGTCAGCCAGGTTTTCATAAGCGAATTTCGAGTCCAGAAATCCACGATCCATCGGCCACGCCCGGGATCCAATCCCGGCGGAACAATCCCTATTCATCGGCAGCGTGAGCCGATCCGCGAACATTCAGTGGCGATTTTTTTGTGGGGGGCAAGGGATGGGATTCTGCGGGCGACCTTTGGCGAGGCGATCTCCCCGCATCCTCGACGAGTTCGGAAGTTTGCTCGATGGGCTTGTCCGGCGCCCCTCCGGGGCGCGATGGCGCGGGTTCGGGGACCGGCGGCCGCGCCCGCCGGAGCGGGCTTGCCGCCGGCTAATGTCCGGTGCCCCTCCGGGGCCCTACGGGCCTTGTCCCGTAATGGTCGTCCCAGGGAACTCTCACGGAGCCGCGGAGGCGCGGGGCGCCCGGGAAGGGCCGGATCAGAGCTGCGAATCCGGGAGGCGCGTCTTCAGCTGGGGTGGCGCCCGGTCGACGTCGTCGCGCGGGATGGCTTCCGAATACTGCCCGTTGTCGTTGAGCTCCGCCTTGAGGCGGTACAACCGCTCCTTGAGGGTTCGGACGGTTTCGGTCGCCGAGGCTTTGGAGTAGAGATTGTCGAGTTCGTCGGGATCCCGGGTGAGATCGTAGAGTTCCCACTGATCCTTCTTCCAGAAATGGATGAGCTTGTGGGTTTCGGTGCGGATGCCGTAGTGGGCGCGGGTGTCGTGGTGGCCGGGGTCGTGGTAGTAGCGGTAGTAGACCGCATCCCGCCAGGAGCCGGGTTTCTTTCCGCCGAACAGCGGCACGAGACTGCGGCCCTGCATTTCAGGAGGGGTCGGCACACCGGCGAGTTCCAGGAAGGTGGGCGCGAAGTCGCAATTGATGGCGAGCGCGTCCGCGCGAGTTCCCGGGGCGATGCCGGCGGGCCAGCGCGCGAGGAAGGGCATGCGAAGGGAGTGTTCGTACATGAACCGCTTGTCGTACATCCCGTGGTCCCCGAGGAAGAATCCCTGGTCCGAGGTGTAGATGATGAGTGTGTTGTCCCGAAGGCCGTGGGCATCGAGCCAGTCCGTGAGCCGTCCGACGTTGTCGTCGACGCTCTGAATGCAGGCGAGGTAGTCCTGGAGGTACCGCTGGTATTTCCATTGATCGAGCTCCGGTCCGGACAGCGTGGTCTTGACGCCGTCCCGTTCGATCTCGACGGAGTCGGGTTTGACGCCCAGCCAGCGCTGGAGTTCGGCGCCCGCGAGTTCCGAGGGCGGGGTGAGCTTGAGGTCGCGACGGGTGAGATCGCGGAAGACGGACTGCTTCTGTTCGCGAAGGGCGTCGGAACGGCCGGCGTAATCGTCGCGCAGCGTGGCGGGTTCGGGAATCGTGCGCCTGGCGAATTCCCGCCGGTACTTCTCGTTCGGCGTCCAATCCCTGTGCGGGGCCTTGTGGTGGCACATCAGGAAGAAGGGCTTGTCCTTCGGACGGGATTCGAGGGCGGCGATGGCGATGTCGGTGATGACGTCGGTGACATAGCCCCGATAGACGCGGTGGCCGTCGTGCTGGTAGAGGATGGGATCGTTGTACCGGCCCTGGCCGGGAAGGATGTTCCAGTAATCGAAGCCCTGAGGATCGGTGCCGAGGTGCCACTTGCCGACCATGGCGGTGAAGTAACCGGCGTCCCTCATCCGTTGGGCGACGGTCCGGGTGGACATCGGGAGATGGTTGAAGACGGGCACTCCGTTGATGTGGCTGTACTGGCCCGTGAGGATTGTCGCCCGGCTGGGTGTGCAGATGGAATTGACGGCGAAGCAGTTTTGCAGCCGAAGGCCTTCGGCGCCGAGACGGTCGATGAAGGGCGTCCGGTTGATGACGCTCCCGTAAGCGCTGATCGCGTGGGCCGCGTGGTCGTCGGACATGATGAACACGATGTTGGGCCGGGGAGCGTTGGCGGCGCCGTCCGCCGCGCGGGCGCGGGCGGGAGACAGAAGGAGCGTCGCCGCGAGGAGCAGCAGGAGGCAGGGTGGCTTGGATTTCATGGCGTGAATCAAGGGGTGGATGCGCTCAGGGGGAGTCGGGAGGGTTCGTGGAAGGCGCGGTCGCGGCGAGTTGGGTTCGCAGTTGGCGCTTGTTGACCTTGCCCACGCTGGTCTTCGGGATCGCGTCGACGAATCGGATCGCGGTCAGGATCGCACGTTTGTGGAGGGTGCCGCGGTCGACGAAAGCGCGAAGAAAGTGAATCAGGTCCCGTTCCGAGGGGCGATTCTCCGGCGCTTCCCGGAGGACGACTTCGGCGTGGGGACGTTCGCCCCATTTGGGGTCGGCGATACCCACGACGGCGACCTCCTTCACGGCGGGGTGTTGTCCCAGCGCGTTCTCGAGCTCCAGCGATGAGATCCATTCGCCGCCGGTCTTGATGACGTCCTTGAGGCGGTCGGTGATCCGGATATAGCCCTCGTCGTCGAGGTGGGCGAGGTCGCCGGTGTGGAGCCAACCCGAGCGCCACAGGTCGCGGGAACGTTCCACGTCACGGTAGTAGCCGGGGGTGAGCCAGGGCGCGCGGACGACGAGTTCGCCCGTGTTTTCGGGTCCCGGAGGAAGCAGCTTGTCGTCCGGGGAGACGGCCGCGGCCTGGGCCAGGGGAACCGGGAATCCGCTGCGCGTGAGGAGGTCGAGCCGGCGATCGTGATCCGCGCGATGATCGTCGGGCTTGAAATGGGCGACGCCGATGATGGGGCAGGTTTCGGACATGCCATAGCCGCTCATGATGCGGATGCCGCGGTCCATGGCCCGTTGGGCGAGGTCCCGGGGAAGCGCCGAACCTCCGACGATGACCTTGAGGTGGGACAGGTCCGCGGCGGCCGACGCCGGGTGATTGAGCAGCATCTGAAGGATCGTGGGAACGCAGTGCGAGAAACTGACCCGATGACGGGTGATGAGGTCGAGCAGCCCTTGGGGCTCGTACCGGCCGGGGTAAATCTGACGCATCCCCAGCAGGGTGGCGATGTAGGGCACGCCCCAGGCATGGACGTGGAACATCGGCGTGAGGGGCATGTAGACATCGTCGGCGCTCAAACCGACGGGGTCGTCGATGGCGGTGAGACCAAGGCCCGCGCCCAGGGTGTGAAGGACGAGTTGACGGTGGCTGAAGAAGACACCCTTCGGGTCGCCGGTCGTGCCCGTCGTGTACGACAGCGTGGCGATGGTGTCTTCGTCGAACTCCGGAAAAGCAAAGTCGGGCGGCGTCTCGGCGAGCAGGGATTCGTATTCGCCGGCGAAACGGAGGGCGGATGATGGGACTGACTGCGGAGTGGAAGCGACCGTGGCGGGTGGGTCCGGGAGCGCGACGCAGGTTCGAACCGACGGAAGGTGGGGAAGCAAGCCCTCGACGAGTGGGTGGAAATCGGGGTGGACGAGGAGGACGGAATCTTCGGCGTGCCGGATGGTGAAGAGAGTTTGCTCCGGTGAAAGCCGTGCGTTGATCGTGTGGAGGACCGCCCCGAGCATCGGAATCGCGAAGAAACATTCGAGATACCGGTGACTGTCCCAGTCGATGACCCCCACGCGGTCGCCGGCGCGGACTCCGAGCCTCGTGAGCGCGCCGCCGAGCCTCCGGACGCGTTCAAGGAACTCCGTGTACGTCAGTTCCCGTGAGTTCCGATAGGTGATCTTTTGCTGCGGCGCCCAGGTCCTGGGGCGATCCAGGAGCCGGTGGATCAGGAGCGGCGACGGTCGGCCCGACGATGGCGATGGAAATCGAGTGGGATGTTCGGTCGGTTCGGCCATGGGAACCCGGCGATGCTACGCCGGAGGAGCCCATGAACAACGAGAAATCCGGCGGGCATGAACGGTTCCGCGATGATTCCAGTGGATGGATGGGCTGAGATCGCGAGGAATCAACGTGAGACGCCGTCGGAACGGGCCGCTCCTAGGAGCGACCCAAGCCCCAGGCGTGAATCGGCTGGGCCGATGACCCACCGGGAATATCGAGGAACCGCATGAACGTCAGTGAACATGCAGGAACTGCTGCTCGGCCAGCTTCGTTCGGACGATTTCCAAGAGCGGTTCCAGGTTGGCGCGCGCGGAGACGATGACCATCTGGTCCCGCTCGATGACAACCACGCAGGCCCGTGTGTCGCTCGGATCGCTGAGCGAATTTGGAACGAAGACGCGCACGGATTGGCTCCCCTCCTGGACCGAGACGATCGAATCCCAATCCCGCGCTTCCATGAGGTCGTCGACATTTCCGAGGGCGGTCCTCGTGGCCTCGAGGTCGGCTGAGGAGCCGCGGCGCCGGTAGATCCCGACGTCGGCGGACCGGAACGCGGCGATTCCGGCCGCGGCCTCGGGGGGAAGATTGAGCTTCGAGTCGGCGAACTGGAATCCGGCGCGGGCAAGGAAGGCGGGGAGTCGGCCCACACCGAATTCGAAATCCCGTTTCCATTCGCCCGGCGTCGCGGCGAAGACCGCCTTGCGGATGGAACGCGCCTCCCCGCCCATTCGGAACGAGAGAATCAGGGAGACGATCGCGAACACGGCGATCGCCGCGAGAATTCCGAACGCGAGAAAGAACCAACGCCATGGGGAGCGCGATCGCGTGGCTCGTGTGGCGACGGTCGCGGAGGCGGAGGCGGAGGAGGCGGGGATCGGAAGGGCGCAGTCCGCAAGGGAGGGGGTGGTGGAAAGTGTGTTCATGGCTTGGATTCGATTCGGCGCTTTTCGGAAGGGAACGGTCCGGGGGATGTTCCCGATCCCGTCCACGCGGCGCCCATCGACGCGGGTGAGGATCGGGATCGGGAGCGGGAGCGGGAGCGCCGTCGGGAATCGGATTCGCGACGGGGCTGGGTTCGATCAGGACTTCTTGCGGGTGGCGGCCCCGAGCTTCTTCAGGGGATCGATGCCGAAGCGCTCGCCCAGTTCCGCGATCTTCTCGGGGCGGATGTCGCCGACGACATTGACGAGAACGGCTTCCTTGTTGGGTTCGAGGACTGTGACGACGACTCCCTCGATGGCCTCTTCGCCGCGCTGGCGCAGGTAGACTCCGACCTCCTGGTTCTTTTCCTGGACCGTGACGATGCGTTCCCAGCCCTTGGCGTCGAGTTCGGTTCGGATGCGGGCGAGGCGTTCGCCGAGTTCGGCGCGGTTGGCGTCATCGACGCCGATGACATTGACGCGGATGGCGTGGAGTTTGCGGAGGAGATCGGCGACATCGGGTTCGGCGGATTCCGCGAGGCGCGCGGCGAGGCCGATGAGGGACGACTTGATGTTGACCTCGACGAACTGGCCGCCGCCGGTTGGAGGTGTGAACTTGCCGAAGTCGACGAAGCCGGCGGCGGGGTCGGCGACTGGGTCGGCCGCGTGGAGGCTGGGGGTGAGGCAGGCGATGGCGAGGCAGGTGGTGGCGGCGAGACGGGCGAATGATTTCATGGCGAGGATTCCGTGAGGGAAGGATTGGTTTTTGTTTTGAGTTTTCCGCGGCCATCGACTGGCGGCGGTGGCGTCAACACCCGGCGGAGGGGCGGGAAGTTGCAGGCCAGATTTCGGGGGGCCGGGCGGCCGGGGAACCTGGCGCCTGCGAGAGGGCGCCGGTTGGGACGGATGGGACGGATGGGACGGCTACCGGGAGACGCGGTGGTTGAGGGCGCGTTGGAGATCACGATCGGCGTCGCGTTTTCGGAGGTCCTGGCGTTTGTCGTGGAGCTGTTTGCCGCGGCCGACGGCGAGGGAGACTTTGACGCGGCCGGCTTTCCAATAGAACGCGAGGGGGACGAGCGTGTGGCCCTTGATGCTGGCCGCGGCGGCGAGTTTGCGGATTTCGTTCTTGTGGAGGAGGAGCTTTCTCGGGGCCTTGGGCTGGTGATTGTTCCGATTGCCCCAGGAGTACTCGTCGATATGGGCGTTGTGGAGCCAGGCCTGCTGGTTCTCGATGCGGGCGAAGGCGTCGGAGATCTGGGCTTTGCCGGCGCGAAGGGCTTTGACCTCGGTGCCACGGAGGACGATGCCGGCTTCGTAGGTTTCGAGGATCTCGTAATCCCGCCGGGCTTTCGGGTTGTGGACGATGTCGGCCATGGCTGGGTTGAGAGTTGGGGAAGAGGGGCTGGCGGTGAAAGCGAAACGCCCCGGGGGTGGAGGTCCCGGGGCGTTCGAGGCGGGCCGGGCCCGCGGAATGTCAAAGGGTCAGGGAGTCAAGGGGTCACTCGAGGACGGTGGGTTGGCGTCGGCGCCGTTTTCGGCTGGTTTCGGCCTCGATTTCGTCGAGGGCGTGTTCCCAGGTGATTTTGTCCTCGAGGATTTCGACGAGGGCGATGTCGGCGACGCCGAGGCCGATCGTATCCGACACGAGGGGACGTCCCATTCCGCCGCCGCCGCCGTTCAGCTGACGAACGCGGCGGGACACGAGGTTCACGAGGACGTTGGGATTGCCCACCTTGTCGAGGGCCTTGCGGATCAGGTCGGAATTCACGTTCGGGATTTCCCTGGTTGCGTCGAGGGGCGGGAAGAGTAGTGGGTGGAAGGCGGTGGGCAATACCAAACTTGGATGGAAAATCTTGCCGGCCGGAGGGTGGCTCCCTATACGTCGCCGGACATGCCACGTCAGACGTCGCCCGGCGGTTCCGGACCGGGGTCCCAATCCAAAGTCGAATTCGATCTGGAGAACTACCTGCGGGAACGGACCGCGTCGGTGAATGCCGCCTTGGACGGATTTCTGCCGAAAGCGGGGGTTCGGCCTTCGACGATTCACAAGGCCATGCGGTACAGCCTGTTCGCCGGGGGCAAGCGCATCCGGCCCGCGCTGGTGTTGGCGGCGGCGGAGGCGTGCGGAGGGGGCATCCTGGAAGCGTTGCCCGCGGCGGCGGCGGTGGAATGCGTCCACACCTATTCGTTGATCCACGACGATCTTCCGGCGATGGACAACGACGATTTCCGGCGGGGCAAGCCGACCAACCACAAAGTGTTCGGGGAGGGGATCGCGATTCTGGCTGGGGACGCCTTGCTGACGGTCGCGTTCGAGATTCTCGCGCAGGCTCCGGCGAGCAAGCGGTATCCGGTGTCGGCGCAGGTTCGGGAGCTCGCGCAGGCCGGGGGATCGCTTCAGCTGATCGCGGGGCAGGTCGCCGACCTCGAGGGCGAAGGCCGGGATTTGTCCGTCCCCCAACTCCGCTACATCCACGAGCGGAAGACCTCGGCGCTTCTGTGCGCCTCGGTCCGGTTGGGTGGGATGAGCGCCAATTGCACGCCGGCGCATTTGGAGGCGTTGACCGATTTCGGTTACCACGTGGGTCTCGCGTTCCAGGTGATCGACGACATTCTCGACGTGACGCAGACGAGCGAGAACCTGGGAAAGACGGCGGGGAAGGATGTGGCCGCGGCGAAGGCGACCTATCCGTCGATCGTGGGTCTGGAGAAGTCGCGGCGGATCGCGGAGCAACTGACTTCGAAGGCGTTCGCGGCGCTGAAGCCGTTTCGCGGCCGGGCGGTCGCGCTTCAGGCGTTGGCGGAATTCCTGCTCAAACGGGATCGGTGAGACTGGGAAAGGGAACGGCAGTTTCAACCACGGAAGGCACGGAATACACGGAAACGGGGGGATTTGGAGGGCTGGTGGGTACGTTCCGGGAGGTTGCCGGGGCTTTGTTCGCAACCTCCTTACATTCCGGGTTTGCCGCTTTGTCGGTGGTTGCCGTCGCCGTTTCGCGGTTGAGTCAGCCCGGGGGGATACTGCCAGCCTGCGCGGCGTAGTGGGCGTCCACGCGGGCCGCGGTGTCGCGGAAACCGATGTCGTTTTCGTAGATCATCTTGAACTGCTCGATCGCCTCGGACGCCTTTCCCATCTTCTCGAGCACGACGCCCAATTCGTAGAGGAGCTCCTTTTTCTCTTCATCGAACACGGGCTTTTCCTTGAGGGCGTTCTGCAGCGTGCGCGCGGCGAGATCGTTCATGCCCCGACGGGCGAAGCAGCGCGCGAGCAGTCCCATGGCGGCGAGGCGGTGGTGCGGATGCGACTGGGCCTTCTGCAATTCCTGGATCGCCTCGGGGAACCTTCCGAGGCGGAAGCAGAGCTGGCCCAGTTCGAAGCGGATGGCGAGGTCGGTCGGAAACCGTTCGACGCGCGACTTGCAGTCCGCCAGTTCGAAATCGGCGCGCTCGCGCTCGAGCTGCGCGAGGCGGGAAGGGTATTCGGGTTCGGACGGATCGAGGGCATCGATCCGGGCGTTGAATTGGGAGAGGCGGACATCGGCGACGGCCTTTTCGAGGGCGGGATCCTTTCGGCCTTCGAGATCGAGGATCTGCTGGTAGACGGCGAGGGCGTCGTCGTGGCGTCCGGCGGTGGCGTGGAGGTCGGCGATCGTGCGGAGGACCTTCGGGTTGCCGGGTTCGCGGGCGAGGCGTTCCTGGTATTCGGCGAGCAGTCGATCGGAGACTTCCTCGGCCTTGAGGGTGCGGCTCTCCTGTTCGAGCGTGACGGCTTCCTCCTTGTCCTTGAGGGCGTCCCGGTAGGAGGCGGACTTGGATCCGAACTCGGCGTATCCCTTTTCGTGAATGGTGCGGCGCGCGCCGAGATCCTTGTAGGCGCGCGCCACTTCGAGGTCGGCGGGATTGGCGGCGAGGAGGTCGGAGTAGATGCGGTCGGCGCGTTCGACCTGACCGGCGGCGACGAGGGCCTGGGCGAGGCGCATGGCGACGCCGCGATCGGCGGGAGTGGCTTTGAAGACGATTTCGAGGGACAGGACGGCGGTGCGGGGCAGTCCGATGCTCATGGCCGCGCGCGCGAGCAGTTCGTGGGCGGCGTTGTTGCGCGGGTCGTCGTTGAGGACCTCTTCGGCGCTGTGAAGGGCTTCCGAGGGATTGGATCGGAGCGCGATTTGGGCTTTGGCGAGCACGGGATGGGCCTGGCCGAGGAAGCGTTTGAACAGGCCACCGGATTTGCCGCCCTTGCGAAACTGGGCGGCTCGGAGGGCTTCCCGGCATTCATAGAACGCCGGCTCCTTTTTCAGGACGTCGGTGAAGAGGGTGACCGCGTAGCCGAGGTTCTGTTTGTTGTAGGCGGCCATGCCGCGATCGAACTGCTCGCGAAGGGCGCGGGGAATGTCGTTCAGTGATTTTTCCGCCATAGCAACGGGGCCACCCTACCTCTTCCCCCGCGGGATTCCAATTCCGGAACCGGCCAGCGCGTCGTCGGTGTCGGGCGGTTTGCCGGAGGCGGGGGCGGAGGCGGAGGGTGGGGCGGGCGGTTTGAATTGGGAGAGCGCCGGTTGGAGGGTGCCGTCGGGGTTGACGCGGTATCGGGCGCCGCGCCAGACGATGTGATTCTTGAGAAACGCGGACACCCAGAGTCCGACCTGGAGGAGGTCCTTGACGGGCGGGAGCCATGCGGAGGCCCATTTTCTTGGCGTTCCCGTGAAACGGCTTTCCAGGGAGATCGCCTGAACGACTCGGAATCCGATCAGCAGGGCGGCGAGTGGGATCGCGGGACCGGACCCGGCGCTGGCGCCCCAGAGGATGGGCCACAAGGTGCCGTTGGCGAGGATGCTGAGGAAGTAGGCGCCCGGCTGACACACCCGGATCGTGACGGCCCACCGGAGCTGGTGGCGCCAGACCTCCTTCCAGCCGGCGGGTGCCGCGATGCAATCTACGACAACGGGAGACAGGACGGTTCGGAGGCCTTGGTCGACCACGAGGCGTCCGAGGCGATTGTCGTCGGCGAGCACGTTGGCGAGCGCTTCGAATCCTCCGACCGCGTCGACGGTGGTTCTTCGGAGGATCATGACGGCGCCGAGGGCGAAGTCGACGGGGCGGAACGACCGATTCTGAAGCACCTGGCTCCAGAAGTCCGCGTTCACGACGAAGGCCTCCCATCGGTTGGCCGGTGTGTCGGCCTTGGAGATCCGGTAAAGGCAGTGGACGAGGCCGGTCCCCGGGGAGTCGAGGAGTGGGATGGACTCGTTCAGGAGGTGGGGCGGGGCCGCGACGTCGGCGTCGCTAATGATCACAACGTCGCCTCGCGCTTCGCGGGCGAGGTGGATGAGTTTGGCGACCTTTCTGTTGAGCGCGTGGTGTCGCGGGCAGACGACGAGCCGGGCTGTGGCGTTGGGGTGGCGGTCGAGGAGCTGGAGGACGAGCGCGTGGGCGGGGTCTTCGGTGCTTCCGACTCCGAACAGGACTTCGACCGAATGAGCGGGTTGGGAATGGAATCGGAGCCAGGACGCGAGGGCTTCGGCGGTGCCGGGGTCGCTGCCGGTGACGGGTTTGAGAACGGAGATGGAAACCGGAGGGAGCGGATGTGAAAGCTGGGGATGACGGGCGGTGGCGGCGGGCGCGGGAGAGGCGGGATCGGGCGGGGGCTGGAGATGAAAGCGGGCGGCGGCGATCCACTGCCAGACCAGGAGGGTCGCGCTCAGCAGGGCGAGGCAGGCGAAGACAGGGACCATGACCAGCATTCGGGGGGGAGGTTTAGCTTCAGGACGAGGGTGGTGGCAATGCGGCGTGCTGGAGCCTCGGACGTTGCGGGTTGAATTCGGAGCTTTCTATATTCGGCCGCCATGAGTCCCAACGTCCGCTGGCTTTACCCGACGGCTTTCGTTTGCCTCCTGCTGTCGGGGATCGCCGGGTTGGTCTACCAGGTGGTTTGGGCGCGGTATCTGGCCCTTTTCCTGGGGCACACGAGCTACGCGGTGGTGGCGGTGCTGGTGGCTTTCATGGGGGGGCTGGCGTTGGGGAATGCCTGGCTGGGAAGGTACGCGGACCGGATCGAGCGTCCGCTGGCGTTGTACGCGTGGCTGGAGATCGGCATCGCGGCGTACGCGATGTTGTTCCCGACCTATTTCGAGATCTGCCAGGGGGCCTACGAGGCTATGGGAAGGGCGGCCGCGCCGGGGAGTCCCGGCCTTCTGGCGCTGAAGTTCGCCTTCAGTTTCGCGGCGATACTGGTGCCGACGACGCTGATGGGTGGGACGCTGCCGATCCTGACCCGGCTGGTGACGCGATCGCTGGGGGAACTCCGGGCGCGTGTGGCGGGACTGTACTTCGTGAACAGCGCGGGGGCGGTGATCGGGGTGTTGGTCGCCGATTTCTGGTGGATCCCGGCGTACGGATTGGACGCGACGGTTGTGGGGGGGGCGGTTCTGAACGCGGTGGTGGGCGGGGTGGCCTTGGTGGTGAATGCGTGGATGCGGGAGTCGATGGGGGGTGCCGGGCGTCCGGTCGGGGGCGGTGAAGCAGGGGTTGGGGCCGTTGGATCGGAGGAGACGTATTCGCCGTTTGAGCTTCGGTTGGCGGTGGCGGCGGCGGGGCTTTCGGGGTTTGTGGCGATGCTCTACGAGGTGGTGTGGACGCGGTTGCTGGCGCTGGTGCTGGGATCCTCGACCCATGCCTTTTCGATCATGCTTCTGACGTTCATCACGGGGATCGCGGTGGGTGCGTGGTGGGTGGGGCGCTGGCGGGGTTTGCGAAGGACTTTCGACGCGTTTGGATGGGCGGAACTGGCGCTGGCGCTGACGTTGCTGGGTTCGATGTTCTTCTATCATTACCTGCCGTACGTCTTCATCCGGCTGGGATTGATGGTGACGCGGAGTCCGGAGACCCACGGCATCTACCAGGGGGTGCAGTTGCTGGTTTGTTTCCTGGTGATGTTCGTGCCGGCGCTGTGTCTGGGGATGACGTTGCCGCTGGCGAGCCGGGTGGCGACGGCGGAACTGGCCCGGACGGGAAGGAGCGTGGGCCTGGTGTTCTCGGTGAACACGCTGGGGACGGTCTTGGGCGCGGCGTTGGCGGGTTTGGTTCTTCTTCCGTGGCTGGGGCTGGCGCGGTCGTTCGCCCTGGGGGTGGGTTTGAACCTGGCGATCGCGCTGGTCGTATTGCTTCGACGTCGCGTCCCGCTGGCGCGGGCGGTTGCGTGGGGATCGCCGTTGATTGTCCTGGGGCTCATGTGGGTGGCCGGGGCCTATTTGAAGGCGACCTGGGAACAGGCGTTTTCCCTGGGTTTGTGGCGGTCGAAGGTGGTGCCGGAGTCGCTGTCGGAGTACCGGGAAATGGTTCGGACCCTCGACCTTCGCTACTACCGGGACGGCGCGGGAGCTTCGGTGGCGGTGAGCACGTGGACGAACCCGGTGAACTCCAAGACGGAGTTGGCGTTGAGGGTGAATGGGAAGGCGGATGCGACCACGCAGGGAGATTTGTCGACCCAGGTGCTGCTCGCTCACATCCCGCTTCTGCTCAAGCTGGACGCCCAGGACGTGATGGTGGTCGGGGTGGGGAGCGGGACGACCTGCGCGTCGGCGCTGACCCACCGGACGGTCCGTCACGTGGATGCGATCGAGATTTCCCCGGAGGTGGCGGAGGCGGCGCGGACCGCCTTCGGGGCGCACAATCGCGGAGCGTTGGACGATCCTCGCGTGACCGTGGTCCTGGACGACGCGAAATCGTTCCTGAAGACCTCGGGAAAGACGTACGACGTGATCATCAGCGAGCCGTCGAATCCGTGGATGGCGGGGGTCGCGGGCGTGTTCAGCGCGGAGTTCTACGAGACCTGTCGGCGAAGCCTGAAGCCGGGAGGATTGATGGTGCAGTGGGTGCACATCTACGAGAGCGACGACGCGACCCTTCAGACGGTGCTCGCAACGGTGACGTCGTCGTTCCCGTTCGTCACGATCTGGCAGACGTTGCCGGGCGACCTGGTCCTGGTGGGGTCGTTGGCGCCGAACCGGGTCGAGTTGGACGCCCTTCAGGAGCGGTTTGACGAGCCCGAGGTGACGGAGGATCTGCGGCGGGTGGACCTCTTTCGACTACCCGTCCTGTTGGGGTTGCAGATCGTTTCGGACTACAACGCGCCATTTCTCGCGCCGCCCGAGACCGCGCGACACAGCGACTATTTCCCGACGCTGGAGTACATGGCGGAGCGCGGGTTCTTCGCGCGGAATGACGCGACGATTCACGAGGTGTTCAACGAGACGTTGTCGCGGAGGCCGGCCACGTTGCTCGGGGAGTATCTGGGCCGGCACCCTCTGACGGTGACGGACATGCAGTCGTTCGCGCTATTCCACACGACTTTCAAGCTGCCCAGCGCGCGGACGTTGCGGTCCATTCTCGAGCGGTGGCGGGATATGGCGCCCGAGTCGACCCTGGTGGCCGAATTTTCGGCGAAGCTCGATTTCCCGCTTCCGGTCTCGGAATTGGAGGCCCAACGGATGAGCCGCGTGCGGGACACGATCCTCGAAAATGCGAAATCCGAAATGGAGGTGCTTCGGATCTACTCGAGGCATCTGATGCACGCGTACCGGTACCAGAGATCGGCCTACTACCAGCCGCCATCCAAGGAACTGGTGACGGTGCTGGAGCGTTTGATCGAAGTGGACGACACGCATCGCCAATCGCATCGGCTGCGACTCGCGGAGATCGCCTGGGACCTGGGAGATGACGCCCGGTTTTTTCAACTCGCGACCGAGGCCCTTCTGATGAATGCCGGCGTGCCGGCGGTCGGACGGTTCGAACTCGACTACCAGGCGCCGGGACAGGTGCTTTACCTGGTGATCGAAACTTTGTGGCGGGCGGGGCGCCATGCGGACGCCCTTCTTTGGTGTCGTGGAGCGCGCGATGGCCGGTACCTGGAGCCCGGGGGCCGCTATTACAGCCCGTTGCTCGCCATGGTGGTGCGAAAAGTCGAGGCCGCGGCTCCTGGCTCGACGCCGGCGGAGCCTTGACCCGGCGCCGGGCCGGACGGCGGCGCCGAGTGGGGCGAGGAAGGGAACCGAGGCGCGATCGATCGGGCGGAGCAGGGGGGGCGATGGGGTGCGGGAAACGGATTCGGGTCACGTCTCCGGAAAATCGGGGAGGACGCGGGAGGGTTCGCAAGCGTGGGTGACGGGGGCGAAGTCCATCCGAGGGCTCCATCCGAGGGCACCGCCGGCTCGCGTTTCCCGGGGCGGGCGGATCAGAATCGGACATGCTCCCCTTCGATGAATTCAGTAGCGCGGTGGTGGTGGCGGTGACGGCGCCGAATCGTTCTCCGATTGTGAGCGAACGGCCGACGGGCGGGAACGCCTCACCGACCCGATCCGAGGCCCATGGCAGGTCTTTCATGCGGAATTGGGGGAAGGGAACGGGAACTGTCCTTGGATCGATTTTCGTGGGGTTGGCCCTGTGGATGCAGGGTCTCGGAATTCAGGGCGTGGCGCTCGCGGCGGAGCGTCCGCCCAACATCGTGTTCATCATGGCGGATGACCTCGGATGGGCGGACCTGGGATGCCAGGGGAGCACGTACTACGAGACGCCGCACATCGACCGGTTGGCGGCCCAGGGGATGCGGTTCACGCATGCCTACTCGGCGGGCCCCAATTGCCAGCCGAGTCGGGCCGCGCTGATGACGGGGCAGTATGGTCCTCGCACGGGCATTTACACTGTGGGGAACACGAACCGATTCGATTGGTCGATGCGGCCGCTGGCGCCGGTGGCGAACACGGTTCGGTTGGCTCCCGAGGCGGTGACCTTCGCGGAGGTGCTTCGGGAAAGACGGTACGCGACAGGGCTCTTTGGCAAGTGGCACCTGGGTTCGGATCCGGCCCATCATCCGCGGGCGCAGGGGTTCGACGAGGCGCTGGTCTCCGAGGGCCGGCATTACGGGTTTCAAACGATTCCGCCGGTGGAAGTGGGCGATAAGGAGTATCTGGCGGATTTCCTGACCGACAGGGCGGAGGACTTCATCCGTCGGCATCGTGACCAACCGTTCCTTCTTTGCCTTCACCATTTCGCGGTCCATTCGCCGCACCGAGCCAAGCCGGAACGGGCGGCGGCGTTTCGCGGGAAACCGGCGGCGGGCGGTCATTGGAACCCGGTGTACGCGGGAATGATCGCGAGCGTGGACGAGAGTGTGGGGCGGGTGACGGGGTTGCTCGACGAACTTGGGTTGGCGGCCGACACCCTCGTGATCTTCACCAGCGACAATGGAGGGGTTGGGGGGTACGCGGCGGCGGGTGTTCCCACGCGCGAATCGATCACCGCCAACGGACCGTTGCGGGGCGGGAAAGGGATGCTCTACGAGGGAGGAGTCCGGGTTCCGTTCATCGTTCGTTGGCCGGGGCACGTGGCCGCGGGATCCACGAGCGGCACGCCCGTCCACGGCGTGGACGTGTTTCCGACGATGGTGGGGGTTTCCGGCGCGGGGCTTCCGGCCGGGCACGTGGTCGACGGTGTCGACCTGAATCCGATCCTGCTCGGCGGGCCGGAGGCGCGCCTGCCGCGGGATACGTTGTTCTGGCACTTTCCCGGCTATCTCGGATCGGGCCCGGACATTTGGCGGACCACGCCGGCGGGCGCGGTGCGGCGGGGCGATCTGAAGCTGCTGGAGTTTTTCGAGACGGGACGCGTGGAACTCCACGATCTCGCGCGGGATCCCGGGCAGCTCCGCAATCTCGCGGGCGACCAACCCGGGTTGGTCCGGGAACTGCATCGGGAACTCGTGGCCTGGCGCGAGCGGGTGGGCGCGCCCATGCCCACCCGAAACCCGACTCCGCGCGGGGGGCCGCCGGGAGTCGTGGTCGCCCATTCCCCGGCATCCAGTAGGACCTATCTGGGGTCACCCAGCCTCGTCCAAATGCCCGACGGCGAATGGATCGCGTCCCATGACTTCTTCGGACCCGGCACCACGGGTGACCGGGTGGCCATCCATGCGTCGCGGGATCGGGGACGAACCTGGGCCAAGCGGGCGGACATCGAGGGTGGATTCTGGTCGACGCTCTTTGTTCATCGTGGAGCGCTTCATCTGATCGGGACCAGCCGGCAGGACGGGGATGTCGTGATCCGAAGGTCGAAGGATCAGGGACGCACCTGGACGAAGCCCGAGGACGGGCGGACGGGGTTGCTGCTCTCGGATGCGAAGTACCACTGCGCTCCGACGCCGGTGGTGGTCCATGGAGGGCGGATCTGGCGGGCCTTCGAGGACGTGATGGGGCCGGGCGGTTGGGGAAGCAACTTCCGGGCGTTCATGATGTCGGCGCCCGAGAACGCGGACCTTCTCGATGCATCGCAATGGACCGCGAGCAACCGGCTGGGGCGCGATCCCGACGGGTTGGGCGGTCGGTTCGGAGGTTGGTTGGAGGGGAACGCGGTGGTGGCGCCGGACGGTCGGATTGTGAATCTGCTGCGCGCCGACTATCGCGACCCGGAGGAAAAGGCCGCATGGATCGACGTGAGCGCGGACGGGACGGTTTCGCGGTTTGATCCGCGGACCGGGTTCATCGGGTTCCCGGGGGGGTGCAAGAAGTTCACGGTGCGATGGGATCCGGTGGCCCGCGCGTACTGGACTCTTGGGAACTACATCCCGCCTGAGCAGCGCGGTGGAAATGTGGAACGGACGCGGAACACCCTGGCCTTGGCGCGGTCGATGGATCTGAGGAACTGGGAATTGCGCGCCGTGGTGCTGCACCATCCGGATCGGGAGAATCACGGGTTCCAGTATGCCGACTGGCAGGTGGAGGGCGACGACCTGGTCGCGCTGGTGAGGACGGCTTACGACGACGGCGAAGGCGGCGCCCACGGAAGCCATGACGCGAATTTCATCACGTTCCATCGTTGGCCCGGGTTCCGGGATCTCCGGGGTGACGTGAGCGGGCTCCTGAAGTCGTGGCCTTGAAGCGCCGCTTTTTCTCGCCTTCCGGTCAACGCGGCGGAACCGAACCGATTCGAACCGAGCCGGGCTGAATCGTGCGCGCCTGGGGAACCGCTTCGCTCGGGAATGGCTTGAGCTGGACGGTCCCCGTCGCTAGACGAACGCGCATCATGCTGTCACGAGGCGCGATTCTCATCCTGGTTCCGTTTCTCATGGGCTGGGCCGGGTTCGCGGCGGGTGGCGCCTCGGACGGGACCGCGCGGCCGAACGTCCTCCTGATCGTCTCGGACGATCAGGCCTGGACCGATTACGGCTTCATGGGACATCCGGAGGTGCGGACGCCGCGATTGGATCGACTCGCGTCGGAATCGCTTGTGTTCCCGCGCGGATACGTTCCCGCGAGTCTCTGTTGTCCGAGTCTCGCGTCGATTCTCACGGGGCGATACCCGCACGAGCATCGGGTCGTGTGCAATGATCCCGCGCCTCGGCGAGGGCGGGCGGCGGCCGGGTACTATCGGAGCGCCGAGTATCGGGAAGGCCGGGAACGCATGGCGCGATTCATGGAGGAGACTCCGACGTTGCCCCGATGGCTGGGCCGCGAAGGGTATTTGAGTTTTCAGAGTGGCAAGTGGTGGCAGGGGCATTTTTCACGCGGGGGATTCACCCATGGAATGACCCTCGGGGACGAGGATCGCGGGGGGCGGCACGGGGACGCCGGGCTGGAGATCGGTCGGAAAGGCCTTCAACCGATCCTGGATTTCGTGGATGCGGCCGGGCGGGAGGGAAAGCCCTGGCTGGTGTGGTACGCGCCGTTGATGCCCCACGACCCTCACACGCCTCCCGAGCGGTTGCTGGCGAAGTACCGCGATCGGACGCCGTCGCTTCCAGTGGCCCGGTACTGGGCGATGGTCGAGTGGTTCGACGAAACCTGCGGGCAGTTGCTGGATGCCCTCGAAAGCCGCGGCGCGAGTTCCAACACGCTGGTGGTGTTCGTCGCCGACAACGGTTGGATCACCGATCCGGCGACGGGTCGCTATGCTTCGAAGTCGAAGCAATCCCCTTACGACGGTGGTTTGAGGACCCCAATTCTCCTGCGTTGGCCCGGAAGGATCGCGCCGAACCGGATCGAGACACCGGTGAGCAGCGTGGACCTGATGCCGACGATCCTTTCCGTGGTCGGGATGGTTCCGCCCGAGGGGCTTCCGGGGATCAATCTCCGGGATCCGCGCGCGATCCGTCGACGCGGGGCGGTGAATGGCGCGTGTTTCACCCACGACGCGGTGGATCTGGATCGACCTTCCAGCGGTCTGCGATGGCGGTGGCGGGTCGAGGGCAACTGGAAGCTGATCGCGCCCGCCGCCTGGAATGAACCTGGCGGCAGCGTGGAACTCTACGACCTGGGAGCGGATCCGCTCGAGACGAGGAACCTCGCGGAAACCCAGTCCCGACGGGTTCGACGTCTTCAAAGGGCCTTGGATTCCTGGTGGAATCCGCGCTGATACCGGTTCCCGGCTGGGAGGCGCGGACGTGGGAAGGGGGAAGTGAGAAGTGGGTGTGGACGTTTCGGAAGATTGGGCTGACGCCGGGGGCTGAACGGCGGAGAGTGCCGGCACAACGATGGAACCTCCGACCTTGAATGTGAAAGTGGCTGTCTCGGCCACGGACCGATCGGACGCCCGGGAGCGACGGCGCCCGGGAATGCGACGAGCGGGATTTCTGGTGGTGTTGCTGTCGGGCTTGCTGTCGGGGTGCGGGGATCCGGCTTCGAAGCCTTCGCCGACGGGTTCCGACGCGACACCGGCCGGGTCCGCGGGGTCCACCGTGCCGACGGTGGTCACCCAGGCGGTGGCGTCCGCGGTGGAATCGCCGGCGAAGTCACGGGTGAACGGCGCGAAGCTCGCGGGCCGCTGGCTGCGGCCGGACGGCGGATATATCCTGGAGATCCGGTCGGTGGACTCCGAGTCGGGGAAGATGGACGCGGCGTATCTGAACCCGCGGCCAATTCACGTGGCCCAGGCGGAGGCGAAGGAGACCGACGGCAAGCTGACTGTGTTTGTCGAACTCCAGGATGTGGGATACCCAGGCAGCACGTATCGCCTGACCTATCTGCCCGCCGTCGACCAGATGATCGGGACCTACTACCAGCCGGCCGTCGACCAGAGCTTCGACGTTGAGTTCGTCCGGGTGCCGTGACGGGCAGCCCGGGCGCGCGAGGGCTCGGCAAGGGGTCCGAGTTCGAGTTCGAGTTCGAGTTCGGGACTGCCGGTTGGCGTTCGAAGCGTCAGTCCTTGAGGTCCGTGTTGAAGGCGGGGATTTCGAGCGGCTTGATCCAGGTGTTGCGGTAGCGGACATCGTGTCCCTCGGCCTGGAGCTTGAGTCCGCCGGGCGTGTCGGTGATGCCCTTGCCGCCGTCATTGCCGCCGTCGATTCCTGAATTCGGACCGCCCCAGACCTGGCTGATGGGCTGATTGGTGTGGACCTTCTTGCCGTTGAAATAAACGGTGACGAGGGCTTTCTCGATGCGTTTGTCGCCCTTGAACCGTGCCGCGCGGAAGAAGACGTCGTAGGCGTTCCATTTGCCGACTCCGTTGTAGGCGTCGTACGGCGAGGGCGTCTCATTGATGACGGCTCCCATGCCGTGGCTGGTCTTATCACCGTCCAGCACCTGGATTTCGTAGCGATTCTGGAGGTAGACCCCGCTGTTGCCGCCCGGCTTCATCACCAGGAATTCGACGTGGAGACGGAAATCGCGGTACGCCTCCTTCGTCACGATGTCGGCCGCGCCGTACACTCCACCGGCCGCCGCGGGATCGTCCGTCATCACGACCGTGCCGGAATCGACCGGGTCCGGTACGATCTTCCACTTGATCGGCAGGGATGATTTGAAGCGGGGTCCCTCCCAGTAGGTCCATTTGGCGTCCAGCGTTTCGCGGGAGCCGTCGATGAGGACCGTGGCGCCTGGAATCGGGGCGGCGCCCACGCCGACGTCGGCGATCGAGTAAAGGGTCGGGGCGAGAAGCGCGATGAGGCCGCAAACCGTCTGTTGGATGGATGGCATGCCGGGACTATGCGGTGGGAAACGGGCCGAATGCAGCTCGAAAGACGAGGTGGAGTCGGGAAACGACGGGGCGGGAAGGCGCAAGCACTTTGCGACGAATGCCGGCCTATTTCTGGCCTGACGCCAGGAGCGTCTGGAAGTGCGGAGGTTGTTCCTCCCGGGCGACCACCGAGACCTCCACAGCTCGGAATCCGGCGGATTCCAGCCATCGTGTCAGGTCGCTCTCCGCGAATCCGAGCCAGCGGTCACCGTAGAGTTGGCGCGCCTGTTCGAAGGAGTGCTGGCGCAGGTCGAGTGCCAGCAGGTTCCCTCCGGACTTGAGGATCCGGTGGGCGGACTGAAGCGCGCGTTCCGGATTCTCGGCGTGATGCAGGGCCTGACTGAGGATGACGACGTCGACCGAGCCGTCCGCGATCGGGGGTGATTCGAGGTCGCCGAGACGGAACTCCAGGTTCTTGAGGCCCGATTTCCGCGCCTTGGCCGCGCCGAAGGCGATGATTTTTTCGGAGTTGTCGACGGCGATCACGGAGCGGCAGCGAAGGGCGAGCAGCTCGCTGAGGAGGCCTTCGCCGGAACCGAGATCGGCCACGGTCAGGGGCGGGAGGAGCCGGAGCAGGAGCTGGCCGAAGGCCTGCCAGGAGCGCCCGGGTCCGTAGGAGCGGTCGAAGCGACCCGCGACCTGGTTGAAGAGCAGTTGGGCCTGGTTTTCGCGCTGCGCGAGAATGCGGCGGAGATTGGTCCCGTCGGATTCGTGTTCGGCCAGCTCGCTGGCGGCCCGTTGTGCGAGGCGGAGGCTTTCGGCGACGTGGGGATCGTGGGAATTCGCGATCCGATAGAAGGCGCGTTTGCCTTCCCGCCGGGACTGGACCAGGGCGGCGTCCTGGAGGAGGGCGAGGTGGGTCGAGATGCGGGACTGGACGAGCGTCGTGATCTGCTGGAGTTCGTGGACGGAGAGTTCGGCGCGATCGAGGAGGGCGAGGATGCGGAGCCGGGTCGGATCGGCGAGCGCGCGAAGGCTCTTGAGTGTCTGGGCCATGATCAGATCGATCCCATGGGATCCACGTTGAAAATCGGGTTTGACGCGCTGAATCGACTACGTATCGTCAAATCCGGATACGTTAATACGACCCTTGAAAACGGGGGTCAACGACAACCCTGATCGAATGAGCAAGCGATTCATTTTTTCGTCCGAGTCCGTTGGTGAAGGCCATCCAGACAAGGTGTGCGACACGATTTCCGACGCGATCCTCGACGCCTGCCTGGCGGAGGACAAGCGCAGTCGTGTGGCCTGCGAGACCTATGCGAAGTCCAATGTGGTGGTGGTGGGCGGGGAGATCACGACCCGGGCGAAGCTCGACCACGCCGCGATCGCGCGGGAAGCGATCCGGGAGATCGGATACGTCAACGACGACGACGTGTTCCACGCCGACCGGGTGTTCGTGAACCTCTACGTCACCACGCAGTCGGCGGACATTTCGCAAGGTGTCGACGCGAAGGCCGCGACCGGGAAGAAAACGGCGGAGCAGGGGGCGGGGGACCAGGGGTTGATGTTCGGCTACGCCTGCGACGAGACGCCGGAGCGGATGCCGTCGCCGATCATGTTCGCGCACCGGCTCGGGCGGGAACTCACCCGGATCCGGAAGGCGGGCAAGCTGGCGCCCTGGCTGCGCCCGGATGCCAAGTCCCAGGTGTCGGTGGAGTATCGGGATGACGAGCCGGTTCGGATCACGAACGTGGTGATCTCGACCCAGCACGCCGCGAGCGTGAAGCACAGGACGATCGAGGAGTTCTGCATCGAGGAGGTCGTGAAGAAGCAGCTGCCGAAGGAACTCCTGACCAAGGAAACGCTGTACCTCATCAATCCGACGGGGCGATTCGTGGTGGGTGGCCCGCAGGGAGACACGGGGTTGACCGGTCGGAAGATCATCGTGGACACCTACGGCGGGTGGGGACGGCACGGTGGCGGGGCGTTTTCGGGGAAGGATCCTTCGAAGGTGGACCGTAGCGCGGCTTACATGGGTCGGTACGTGGCGAAGAACGTCGTTGCGGCGGGCATGGCGCGGCGTTGCGAAGTGCAGTTCGCGTACGCGATCGGCTACCCCGACCCGGTGAGCGTCTACGTCAACACCTTCGGAACGGCGCAGGGCGGGTTGACGGACGAGGCGATCACGGACGCCGTCCAGCGGGTCTTCAGCTTCAAGCCCGCGGACATCGTGAAGCAGCTGAATCTCTTGCGGCCGATTTACTCGAAGACCACCAACTACGGTCACTTCGGGAAGAACGATCCCGATCTGACGTGGGAGGCCACCGACCAGGTCAAGGCGCTCCAGAAGGCGGCGAAGTAAGTCAGCGGGCCGATCCATTCCAACCGACTGAGAAGAGAATCAGAATCGAATCCGAGTTCTTCGACCCATCCTTTCGAGAAACATCCCATGGCCAAGCCCAAGAAAACCGCCGCGACCGCCGCCGTGCTCGCCGAAGTCGCCGCAGCGACCGCCAACCTCGCCAAGTACTCCGCCCGGACACCGGCGGGCTCCGACTACATCGTCCAGGACATCGCGCTTGCCGACTGGGGTCGGAAGCAGATCGCCGTGGCCGAGCACGAGATGCCCGGCCTGATGTCGGTCCGCAAGAAGTACGCGAAGCAAAAGCCTTTGCGTGGCGTCCGGGTGACCGGGTCGCTGCACATGACCATCGAGACCGCGGTCCTGATCGAAACCCTGGTCGAGCTTGGGGCGTCGGTCCGTTGGGCGAGCTGCAACATTTTTTCGACGCAGGACCACGCCGCGGCGGCGATCGCCGCGACGGGAGTGCCTGTGTTCGCGTGGAAGGGTGAGACCCTCGAGGAGTATTGGGAACTGACGCTGAAGGCGGTGCTGCATCCGGGCAACAAGGGTCCGGAACTGGTCGTGGACGACGGCGGTGACGTCACTCTCCTGATCCACAAGGGGTATGAGATGGAGCAGGGAAGCCGCTGGGTCCACCAGGCCAGCGACAATCATGAGGTCGCGGTGGTGAAGGCCCTCCTGAAGCGGACGGCGAAGGATCATCCCGGTCTCTGGACCCGGATCGTCAAGGCGTGGAAGGGGGTTTCGGAGGAGACGACCACGGGGGTTCACCGCCTGTACCAGCTCGCCGAGCAGGGCAAGCTCCTGGTGCCGGCGATCAACGTGAACGATTCGGTGACCAAATCGAAGTTCGACAACCTGTACGGTTGCCGGGAATCCCTCGCGGACGGGATCAAGCGCGCGACGGACGTGATGATCGCGGGCAAGGTGGCGGTGATCTGCGGATATGGTGATGTCGGCAAGGGCAGCGCCCATTCCCTGCGCGCGTACGGCGCCCGCGTTGTCGTCACCGAGATCGATCCGATCAACGCGCTGCAGGCGGCGATGGAAGGATTCGAGGTCAACACGATCGAGAGCACCCTGGGGACGGGCGACATCTATGTCACGACCACGGGCAACTGCGACATCATCACGGTCGACCACGTGCTCCGGATGAAGGACCAGGCGATCATCTGCAACATCGGCCACTTCGATAACGAGATTCAGGTCGAGGCGCTGAAGCGGACCAAGGGCGTCCGGGTGGACACGATCAAGCCGCAATACGATCGCTACCTCCTGCCGAACGGGCGGAGCGTCTACCTTCTGGCCGAGGGCCGCCTGGTGAACCTCGGGTGCGCCACGGGCCATCCGAGTTTCGTGATGTCCAACTCGTTCACGAACCAGACCCTGGCCCAGATCGACCTCTGGCAGAACAAGGACAAGTACGAGAAGACGGTCTACCGGCTGCCCAAGAAGCTCGACGAAGAGGTCGCCCGGCTGCATCTCGAGAAGATCGGAGTCAAACTGACGAAACTCACCAAGGCCCAGGCGGACTACCTGGGGGTGCCCGTGGAGGGGCCGTACAAGCCGGAGCACTACAGGTACTGAGGGCCGGATGGAAGGCGTGGGCGACACGGGGCCGATGGGACATATGGGACACATGGGACATATGGCCGGAGGCATTTCATGTGTCCTATTTGTCCCATTGGTCCCATAGCCTCCCTCCATGCCCACCATGCCCACCTCGCCCCTCGGACCCCTCACAGCCGGTGTTCCGGAAAAGATCCGGACACCCCGCAAGCGCCCTTCCGAAGCCCTCTCGAAGCCCGGCGTGGCCGAGACCGCCTCGGCGCCCCAGCCTTTTCTCTTCAACCTCAGGCCCCAGGCGATTGCGCGGCATTTGGACCGCTTTGTCATCGGTCAGCGGGAGGCGAAGAAGGTCCTGAGCGTGGCGTTGTGCGACCACTTCCAGCACGTGCGGATGACCCGCGAGGGAAGCCCCACGCCGCACTATCAAAAGCAGAACGTCCTGCTCCTGGGTCCCACCGGCGTCGGGAAGACGCATCTGATCCGGTCGGCGGCCGAACTGATCGGGGTTCCGTTCGTCAAGGCGGACGCCACCAAGTTCAGTGAGACGGGCTACGTCGGGGGCGACGTGGACGATCTGGTGCGGGACCTCTACCGGCGGTCTGGAAATGACGCGGGCAAGGCGGAGCACGGGATCATCTACCTCGACGAGGTCGACAAGCTGGCGACCCGGATGCCCGGCGCTGGACGGGATGTCTCGGGCCGGGGGGTTCAGACGAACCTGCTCAAGCTGATGGAGGACGGGGACGTTCCCCTGGTGTCGCCCAACGACGTGACCGGCCAGTTGCAGACGGCGATGGCGGCGATGCGCGGCGGGCCGCCGCCGGCCGAGACTCTGAACACCCGGCACATTCTGTTCATTGTGAGCGGGGCATTCTCCGGAATTGCCGACGTGATCCGGAACCGGTTGTTGCGGGTGCGAGCCGCGGCGACGAAGAAGGGTCAGGCTCCAGGGGCGGCGGGGAGGCCGAAGCGCGATCCGGGCGGGCGCCTGGGAGATGTCGACTGGCTGCTGTCCCAGATGACGACTCCCGACCTCATCGAGTTTGGGTTGGAGCCGGAGTTCATCGGGAGGCTTCCGGTCCGGGTGGCCTGTCATGGACTCGACGAGGAGGATCTTTTCGATGTTCTGCGGAAGAGTGAGAGCAGCCTGATTCACCAGTGCGAACGGGCATTCGGCGCGTACGGCATCGAGGTGGAGTTCCGCGACGACGGTTTGCGACGCCTGGCGCGCCTGGCGGGCGCGGAAGCCACGGGGGCGAGGGGACTGATGACGGTCTGCGAAAGGGTGTTTCGGGACCTGAAGTTCCGGTTGCCCACGAGCCGGGTGAAGCGTTTCGCCGTCACGGCCAGCCTGGTGGACGACCCGGTGGGTGAGCTTCGAAGGTTGCTGGCGGCTAAGGCCAGTCGCTGAGCGGAATCACCGGAACGGAATTCGTATCCGGGTCGGGTGCGGTGGTGCCGGCTGCCAGGGGGGTCAGGAGGACCGCCAAGCGGGGGTTGTCCACTTTCTTCAGTTGGATCACGAGTTTGCGCCCGCCCATGAGGGAACCGATTTCGGTTTTGGGTGATGTTGGGAGCGATTCGGTGGGTTGGGTGGAAAACTCCGCGCCGGCTGGGGACAGGATGGCCGCCTGAAGGCGGGATCGGCCCTGGGTCAGGATCGCCCGACGACCTTGGAGTTCGATCGCGGCGTACGTTTGAAAGCCCCACAGGACGTCGACGGGCTCCCGGGTCGCAATCTCGTCCTGGATCAGAACCCGGGTCCTGCGCTCCTGGAGGGCCACGCCGCGGACGACACGCCGCGCATGGCGCGCGTAGGCCGCGGAGAGATCGGCGATGGCGAGGGCGTCGTCCGGCCGCGATTCGAAACGGAGAATGGGAGCGCTCGCCTTGGGGTCCTGGTCGGGTTCGGAGTCCGGGTTCAGGACGAGGGTATTGTGGCCCTCGGCGCGGGTCCTGAAGTAATTCCAGCGTTGGGCGCCGAAGTAGCCGGGGACATTGTAATTCTCCGGCCCGTGATCCATCGCCCACCGGACCCCGAGCGCGTCGAAGACGAAAGTTCCGAGGTCGAGGTGGCTGTGGTTGGCCTTGTTGTCACCCCCCTTGAACCCGACGAAGAGGGCGGGATCGGGACTTCCGGGTCGAAGGCCGTTGGCGGGCCAGGCGCTTCGGAGCGTGACGATTCCGGTTCCACGAAAGTGGCGGTCGAGGGGTTCGTCGGGCGTCGGAAAGGTGGCGAGCCCGGAATCGTACCAAAGGATATCCAGCGGGTGGGGCGAGGCGGTGTCGCGGGCGTAGGCGGCGAATTGCGGGCGCTGGAATCGCTTGGCGAGCCAGTGCATCTGAGGTGCCCGGAGAAGGCCGTCCCTGCCATCGGCATAGTTGAAGGTGCGGCGAAGCGGGCCCGTGATGTGCAGGGGGAAGAAGCCCGTCTCGGCGAATCCCGGAAGGTTCGAGAGGCCAAAGTCCGAGCCCAGCGCCGTCGTGAGTCCCGCCAGCATCGCGACATTGTAGATGAGCGCGTAGTTCCAGTACGCCGGACCTTCGGACCAGGCGCCGTCGGGCGCGAATTCCGCCATCGGAATCTGGATCGATGTCGCCGACGCGGTGACGAGTTCGGCGACGAGTTCGGGCGCGTCCTCGGCGATGGCGAGGGCGCCGAGGGTGATGCCGCCGTTGCACACCTGATTCCAGTTGTGCCGCGCCCGTGGCCAGCCTGATTTGGCGGTGGCGTCCGCATGGATCCGCCGGGCCGGTTCGAGTCCCTTCTCGATCAGCGCCTTCCGGAATGCCGCGCGTTGTTCCGGTGGGAAAGCGTCGAACGCCCAGTCGTAGCCGATGCCCACGGCATGGGACATCTCGGCGGTGTCGAGAAAATGCCTGGGATTCCAATCGTCGAACGCCGCGACCGCGGTGAGTTCCCGGGTCAGTCGATCGGCGTACACTCGGTCGCCGGTGATCTGCCACGCCAGGCCGAGGAGATAGCTCCGGGTGAGCACCGTCCGACTGACTCCGAGAAGGCGCAGTCCGTCGGGGATCTGGTATCTGGCGGGCTCGGTTCGAAGGATCCGGTCGGCCTCGGGTTTGATCTTCGACCACCATTCCGTCAGTTGCGGGACCGCGACCACGTCCCGTCGGACTCGCTCGAAATCCGCGTGGGTCGCCAGGAGCCGAGGGTGTTCCGGACGCAAGGTGGAGAGAATGCTATCCCGGCTGGGAACCGTGATGGTGATGGTGGCGGGGATGGGGGTCCGGGGAGGCGCGGTGTCGGCGGCGGGCACCGGGAGGGCGGAGAAGAGTCCGGCGAGGATCGCCAGATACCCGGCGGGAATCCTGGGTGCGAGTCGGTGGAGTCGGAAGCCGGTTCGGCGGGCTGTGGCGGGGACGTTCATGGGAAGCATCAACGAGTTGCGACTCGCGCTTTGGCTCCATGAACCCGAGAGGCATCACACGGAGGCTCGGAGACACGGAGGGGGAAAGAAACCGTCCGCCAACCTCCGTGTCTCAGTGCCTCTGTGAGAGGATCTCGATTCATGGGGTATCAACGAGTTGCGACTCGCGCTTTGGCTCCAAAACCTACGGAGGAATTCGCCACAAAGACACCAAGATCACGAAGGGGACGGTGCCCGTCTTGAAGCCTCTCTCCAGTCCTTCCCGCGCTTCGTGGTGTGACGCCGGTTCATTGGGGGGCGGTGCCGGTTCTCTCCTGAATGGCGCTGATGATCTTGGTTCGGCCCGAGTCGAAGGAGAGGTGGTCGAGCTGTCGGAAGATCGATTCCTTGGCGGCTTCCGAGAAACCGGGATTCTCAATGAGCGCCAACAGCACCTCGACCTTGGTGTTGTCGAAGCTGAGCGAACGAAGCAGCGTGTTGACAAGATGGACCTGGACTCCCGGGGAAGTTCCTGGGCGGGTGGCCACCGCTTTGAATCCGTCGCGCTTGCCGTCGTCGAACGCCAACCGGGCGATGGCGTCGATCTCAGCGAGCGTGGCGGTGTCGGCGGGGTCGCCGGGGATGACGACCACCGGGCTGGGCCGTGTCGACTCCTTCGGTTTTTGGGGTTTCTCGTGCGCTCCGATGCTGACGACGCAGCCGGTGGCGAGGGTGGAAGCGATGGCGGTGGCCAAGAGGGCGACGATGCGGTTCACGGTCCAAAAGACTCCGGATCGGGGCGCGGCATTCAAGTCCGGCGTGGCGTTTGTCGAACAAAATGGCGCTCGCCAGAACGGGGGAATCGACGTCTGCTGGGTTCCCAGCCCGAACCGGAAACCCGAAAGCCGAAACCGATCCCATCCCTTGGAGGCCATGAAAAACTCTCACGCGATCCCGTTGGAACCCCTCGTTCGCCGGTTGAGGGGTTGGATTCCCCTTGTCGCCGTCCTGGTTTCGGCGGGTTCCGCGATGGGTGCCGAACCCGGCCGGGACTCGGGAGGGTGGCGTTCCCTGTTCGACGGAAAGACGCTCCAGGGATGGCATGTCAGCGCGTTGACGGGTCACAGTCGGGCGAGCGGGAACAAGACGGGCGGCCGCTGGGTGGTGGAGGACGGCGCGATCACGGGGAGCCAGGATCTGGTGGGGAACGGGGGCATCATCCTCACGGACGAGAAGTTCGGCGATTTCGAGGTGGTGCTGGAGATGAGGAACGATTTTGGGCCGGACAGCGGACTCTTCCTGCGAAGCACCGAGGACGGCACGGCGTTCCAGGCGATGATCGACTACCATGGTCGGGGCAACCTGATGGGGATTTACGGGGAGGGGAAACTCGGGGGCAAACCGGCGGTGATGAACTTCCGGTTCAACGGCAGCGTGGAGGAGATTGTGGCGGTCACCAACGCGCCGACGCCGCTCCTGGTGAAGCCGGAGTCGTGGCCTTCGTTTTGGCGGCACGGTCAGTGGAACGAACTCCGGGCACGCATCGTGGCGAATCCGCCGGTGATCACGACCTGGATCAACGGCGTGAAGATCATGGAGTGGACGGAGACCGTGAAGCGTCATCCCGACACGGGCGGGATCGCGTTGCAGGTGCACGGCGGAGGTGATCTCACGAAACAGTTCGTCCGCTATCGGAACATCCGGGTGAAGGTGTTGGAGGCGACACGGGCCGCGGCCGAGTGACCGCGCGGGCCGGGTCGGTTCGGGTCAGTCCAGGACAGGTCGGGGCACTTTGTCTCTTTGAATTTGCGGTCCGGCCGTTAGCGTGCGCGCGCGCATGGTGTTGGTCATCGATAACTACGATTCGTTCACGTACAACCTCGTCCAGTACTTCGGAGAGTTGAACGTGGAGCTGCGGGTTCATCGGAACGACGAACTTGGTCTCGACGAAGTCCGGGCGTTGAAGCCGGATCACATCGTCATTTCCCCCGGGCCCTGTTCGCCGAGGGAAGCCGGCCGGTCCAACGACATCATTCGCGAGTTCGGAACGACGATTCCCGTTCTTGGAGTCTGTCTGGGGCACCAGTGCATCGGGCACGTTTTCGGCGCGGAGGTGGTCGTCAATCACCGGATGATGCATGGAAAGACTTCGAAGATCCGCCACGATGGGAAGCACCTGTTCGAGGGGATGCCCGACCCGTTCACCGCGACGCGGTACCATTCGCTGGTGGTGAGGCGCGAGACGTTGCCGGACTGCCTGGAGATCACGGCGTGGTGCGAAGAGGATCCGGGCGAGATCATGGGGCTTCGGCACAAGACCCTCCCCATCTGGGGCGTCCAGTTCCATCCGGAGAGCATCCTCACCCAGGAGGGGCGAAGAATGCTCTCCAACTTCCTGAAGCTCGGCTAGCCGGGAGGCGAACGAACGTGGAGATCCGCTTTCTTCTGGGACCGGCCGGGAGCGGAAAGACGCATCGGTGTCTCGACGAAATCCGGGAGTCGCTGCGCTGGGATCCGGAGGGGGCGCCCCTGCTCCTGCTCGCGCCCAAGCAGTCGACGTTCCAGCTCGAACGGCAATTGCTGGCGGGTGACGCGATCCCTGGATGGACGCGGTTGCAGATCCTGTCGTTCGACCGGTTGGCGCGGATGATCCTGGACGAGCACGGGCCGGTGGAACTTCTGGATGAGGAGGGCAGGGTCATGGTCCTGCGGGCGCTGCTGAGATGGCACCAGCCCGAGTTGAGGATTTTCCGCGCGTCCGCGCGGATGACGGGTTGGGCCCGGGAACTGAGCGGGACGCTCCGCGAATTGCAACGCCACAGGATCGGCCCCGAACGCCTGAAAACACTCGCGGGGGAGATCGCGCCGAAGGATGCCTCCCTGGCCGACAAGCTCGCGGACCTGTCCCTTCTAGCGCGAGCGTATCGGGATTGGTTGGACCGCCACCAACTCCTCGACGCCGACCTCCTCCCGGATCTGGCGGCGGACCGCCTGCGAACGTCGAGGGAGGGGGAGCGATTCGGTGGGATCTGGTTGGATGGTTTCGCCGAGATGACCCCGCAGGAGATCGAACTCCTGTCGGCGGTGGTTGGGGTTTCCAGCAAGGCGCTGCTCGCCTTCTGCCTCGATGAGGAGGTCCGCGAGGATCCTCCGTGGCTGTCCACGTGGGCCGTGGTGGGGCAGACGGCGAGGCGGGTTCACGCGCGGATGGCTTCCCGGGAGGGAGCGGTGCTGACGACCGAGGTGTTGGAGCGCGGACGCGGTCGGTTCGCGGGGCGGCCCGCCCTGGCGCACCTGGAAGCGGGTTGGACGCGGCCGACGGCGGCGGACGGCCCGGCCCGGGAGCAGGCCGGAGCGGCGTTGCGGTGGGTGGCGTGCGACGATTTCGAGCGCGAAGTGGAAATGGCGGCGAGGGAGGTCTGGCGGCACGTGCGAAACGGGGGCCGATTCAGGGACGTGGCCGTGATGGTGCGGTCGCTGGACGGGCGGGACGTGATTCTGAGGAGGGTCTTTCTCCGATACGGGATTCCCTTCTTCATCGATCGCCGCGAACCGCTGGCGCACCACCCGCTGGCCGAGCTGACCCGTTCCGCCGTGCGGCTTGCGACGTATCCTCCCCGCCACGAGGACTGGTTCGGCGCGTTGAAGAGCGGGCTCGCCGGAATCGATGCGGACGCCGTCGATGCCTGGGAGAACGAGGCTTTGGCGACGGGTCAGGGCGTTCAAGGCTGGCTGGAACCGGACGACTCCGGGGATGAGCCGTCCGCGGTTTCGGATCGGTCGGGGGACCGGATGGGAGTGGCACGGCCCTTCCGAAGACTGCGCGAGCGTCTGTCCGAGGAGCCGGACGGATTCGGATTGGCATCGGCGTTGCGTGATTTCTGGTCCGAATTGCGGGTGAGGGAGACCCTTGAAGCGTGGGCGACCGCCGATGCGCGCCTGGGTGGACAGCTTGAACTGCAAGCTCGGACGCATGGGGCGGCCTGGGAGCAGGTGGAAGGGTGGCTGGCGGGGTTGGAACGGGGATTTGAGGCGACACGCCTGCCGATGGCCGAGTGGTTGTCGATCGTCGAAGCGGGACTGTCGGCGCTCACCGCGGGCGTGATCCCTCCGTCGCAGGATCAGGTGATGATCGGGGCGATCGATCGATCCCGTCAGCCGGAGATCGAACTGGCCCTGGTGCTGGGGTTCAACGAAGGCGTGTTCCCCGCCGCGCCCCGCGGAGGCGGGATTCTCGGCGACCGCGACCGCGACCGGTTGGCGTCGATGGGTTGGTCGCTGGAGTGGGATAGCCGCCGTCGGGTCGGGCAAGAGCGGTACCTCGGGTATGTCGCCTGCACACGGTCCCGGCGGAGGCTGGTGGTGAGCTGGTCGGAACGGGACGAGACCGGGAGGCTCGCGAATCCCTCGCCGTTCGTGGCGTCCCTGCGCGCGATGTTTCCGGAGGTGCCGGTGGACTCGGAGGCCGACGAGCGCCTGGGGCTGTCGATGTCGGAATCGGAGGCGGTCCGCCGGGTCGAGCACCGGTCCGAGTTGTTGCCGTGGCTTATCGCGCAAAGGACGCCGACCGGCCTGGACGGAATGGCGGGGGACGGCATTCGGCTCGGGAGGATCCGAGACTTGCGGCGACCGGCGACCGTGGATCGGTTGGCTCCGCGGGTGGTGGAACTTCTCTATGGGCCGCGACCGGAGGTCTCCGTTAGTTCCCTCGAGAGCCTGGCGTCGTGTCCGTTTCAGTTCTTCGTACGGCGCGGTCTCCGGGGTCGGGAGCGGACGACGTTCGAGGTGGATCGGCGACACGCGGGATCGCTGGCTCACGGACTGCTGGCTCGTTTCCATGAGGGGATGACCGCGGGTGGGCGGCGATGGCGGGATTGGACTCCGGGGGAGGCTCGGCAATGGCTGGGCGAACTGGCGGCGACGTTTCTTCGGGTGTACGGAGGCGGCGTGTTTCTCGCGACTCCGGAAGGGCGCTGGGAGGCGGAGGTCGTCGTCCGTCAGGTCCAGGACCTGGTGGGTGTGCTGGTGGGTTGGATGGGGGACTACCAGTTTGATCCTGTGTTGGCGGAATTGGAGTTCGGGGGTGGCGGAGGCTTGGCCGCATGGCAGGTCCCGGTGGAGGAAGGAGAAGGGAAGGTGGGCGGGGCGTCGGTGTCGGGGCGGGCTTTGTCGATTCGGGGCAAGGTGGACCGGATCGATTTGTGTCGTTGCGAGGACGGCGCGAACCGGTACGTGGTCTTGGACTACAAACTTCGAGATCGGAAGCTCCGCGAGAACGAGGTTCGAGCCGGGATCGATTTGCAGTTGGTGGCCTACGCATTGGCGTTGGAGGAGCTGTTGGATTGGAAACGAGTGGCGGCGGTGGGGCCGCTTGTTCTGGCGGGGTTCTGCTATGTGGCGATCGGTGGCGGTGCGAAAGGTGCGCGCTCCCGGAGGGAAGGATTGGCGGAATCGGAACCTTCCGACTCGGCGCATCGTCATCGGGGTCGGGTCCGGTCCGACGCGGCTCCATGGCTGGACGGGCGGTCCCCCGGCGGTTCGAGCGGGCAATTCCAGTTGAAGTTCAAGAAGGACGGAACGCCTGGAAAGTTGGGGGACGCGCGAAGCGGGGAGGAGTTCGTGGCGCTGCTCAGGGAGGTGCGGACGGTGATCCGCGGGTTGGGCGGCCTGCTTTTTTCAGGGAACACGGACGCGGCACCGTACCGGCTTGGGGCGAAGACCGCGTGCGACCAGTGCGACCTGCGCGCGGTGTGCCGGTTCGATGCGTGGACGCAGGGATACCGAACCGTCGGTTGAGGCGGAGGTGAGGTTTTGGAGGAATTGGGAGATTTGGGAAATGGAACCGACGGTTCGGATGGGAAACGGCTACCGTGGGCGGCTGGCGCCGTCGCCGACGGGGTATCTGCATCTCGGTCACGCCCGGACTTTCTGGGTGGCCCAGGCGCGCGCGCGCGCTGTCGGGGGAACCTTGGTGTTGAGGGTCGAGGACCTGGACGGTGCGCGGTGCCGTTCGGATTACGTCGAGGCGATCCGGGAGGATCTCCGCTGGTTCGGTTTCGAGTGGCAGGAAGGGCCGGATGTGGGTGGGCCCTGTGGGGCTTACGTCCAGAGTGAGCGGAT
Source organism: Limisphaerales bacterium (assembly GCA_050250555.1). GTDB lineage: Bacteria > Verrucomicrobiota > Verrucomicrobiia > Limisphaerales > CAIMTB01 > CAIMTB01. The sequence continues at coordinate 10,260 of JBFWOK010000007.1, read as the reverse complement.
GTCGTTTTATCGGGAGGCCTTCGAGCGGTTGAAGGTTTCGGGCCGCCTGTTCCCCTGCGTCTGTTCCCGCAGGGAGATCCAGGCGGCTCTTTCGGCGCCGCATGCCGGTGACGAGGAGCCACTGTATCCGGGAACCTGCCGGGGTCGGGACGGTTCCGAGGAAGTGGTCGATCCGGCGAGGTCGCGTGTCGCGTGGCGGTTCCGTGTATCCGACGGAGAAGAGATACTCTTCGAAGACGGCGGATTTGGGACTCAGCGCTACGTGGCGGGCCGGGATTTCGGGGATTTCGCTGTGTGGCGGGGTGACGGCTATCCGAGCTACCAACTGGCCTGCGTCGTGGACGACGCGGCGATGGGAATGACGGAAGTGGTCCGGGGCGCGGACCTGCTGCTTTCCACGGCGCGGCAGATCGTTCTCTACCGGGCGCTGGGGCTGTCGGTGCCGCGTTTCCATCACTGTCCGCTCATGACGGACGATTCGGGAACCCGGTTGGCCAAGCGCCACGAGGCGCTCAGCCTGCGTCGATTGCGGGAGCGGGGGGAGACGCCGTCACGGCTGTGCGCGGCCTGGTAATCCGTCGGGCGGGCGGGAGGAAAGGCTTCCGTGGCAAGCGTTCAGCGGACGGCCTGCCGGAGCTCGCGAAGGGCATCGAGGCGGCGAGCGACGGCGGGGGGACCGCCGGCCTCAGGGAAAGGGGTGGTGCGGATGGAAGCCGGGGACGGGAAGTGCGCCCGCGACGGGCTGGATGCGGCGGCGGATCCGGTGGTGGATTCCTCCGGCGGCGGCGCGGCGTCGGGCGGGATGATGTGATTGCCCTCGATGACGACATTGGTGAGTTCCTCGTTGGCGAAAGGCGCGGTGTTGCCGACCAGGAAATTTCCGAAGACCCGGCTGTCCGAGGACGGTTTTCCCAGTTTCGACGCCTGAAAGAGGATTCCCGCCGGGTAATTGTCGGCGATGTCGTTGAAGGAGATGTCGAGGAATCGGCCCTGGGCGAGGATGCCACCGCCGGAGTTGCCCCAGACCCTGTTGTTGGTGACTCGCACGTGGTGGACTCCGGGACCGTAGTCGGTGACCTGGATGCCGCGGCCCGCGACACCCGAAACGGCGTTGGCGGTGATGTCGACGCGCTCGAGCGGACCGGTCAGCGCGCTGACCTTGATGCCGTAGAGCTTGCCGCGATTGATGAGGTTGCCGCGGATGGTGATGCGCTGGCCGGAGTTGATGAGGACGGCGGCGCTTCCCGAAATCTCACCGCCGGGAACTTCATGGGGAGCGTCCTCGAAGAGATTGTCGGCGATGACGACGCCGTCGATGGTGGCGGCGACTTCGTCGCCGTCGTCGAAACTGCAGATCGCGCAGTCCCAGTAATTGAGGAAGATGTTGCCGGAGATGATGGAGTTCGTGTGGCCCGGGTCCTTCGGGAAACGATAGAATTCGACGCCGCGGATGGCGCCGTCGAGGGTGTTGTTGACGAACCGCATGTGGTTTCCGAAGCCGGTGAGCGCCCCGCCATCCTGACCCAGGGTGGGAACGCCGGTCGTCCAGCCGCAGTCGAGAAAGAAGCAGTCGCGAACGGTCAGGTGATCGGTGGTGACGGCCGGCGCGGCGAAGGTGGTGATCGCGTGGGGGACGCCGGTGAAACGGCAGCCGTCGACGAGGATCCTGGCATTCGCCGGGAGGTCGGGACGGAAGCAGATCCCCGCGCTCTGGCCGTGGGGTGGACTTTCGAGCGACGAGGCGTCCGATCGGAGGTGGAGATTGCGGAAGGTGAGGTTGTAGCAGCTGACCACCTGGATGATATCCCCGAAATCCGGGGCGTAGATCTCGGGGGTTCCGCCGAATCCGGCGAGGGTGACGTTGGTGAGGCCGACGAGGCGGATGGGGGCGGCCACGCGACGCGCGCCGAGTTCGGGGACTGTGGGAACCTGGTAGGTGCCGGGAAGGATGAAGACGGCGTCGCCGGAAACGGCATTGGAAGCGGCGAGTCCGATCGTCTTCCACGGGCGCAAGGGGTCGCCGCGGCGGGCCGTCGTGTCGTCGCCGTCGGGCGACACCCAAAGCGTGCCGCCCAGGTGGAAGGGAGCGGCCGATTGGAGACGGGAGCCGTCCGGAAACACGATTCCGCCGTGAACATCGAGGGCCCCCGTGACCTGGGCGTTGCCGAGCACCTGGAGGAAATTGGTGCCCAGCGGGGGGCGGGGGCCGTCGCCCGAACTGACGATCAAGGGAGCGCCCGAAAAGAAGAGCGGTCGGGACAGGTTGAAACTCAATCGGGACGGGCTATCGGCGACGATTCCCCCGGCGACGTCGCCGTTGGGATCCAGCCAGCCGATCCCTCCCGGCTGCGGCGCGCCTCGGTCGAAGGCCGGAGCGAGCGCCACCGCGGGCGAATTGGGAGCAACGGGGGTGGCGAGCGAATGGGCGACCGCGGCTTCATCGGCGACCGACGCCCGGATCGACTGGGCGACGGGCACGATGGGTTGGCGGGGCGTCAGTGGGATGAACGGATTGGAACCTCCCGAAGGCCGCACGGCGACTTCCAGCCAATGGGTGCCGGCGATCGGGCTGACACCGAAATCCACGAGCGTCGTGAAGCTTCCGGCGTGGACTTCCACCGGGGTGTTCGTCACGGGAGCCGCGACGGAATTCCCGCCGGCCGCGGCGTCGAAGAGTTCCATTCGCAGATCGAACGGACCCTCGACGGGACCGGTGCCGTCGGCGAGTTGACCTTGGTACCCGAACGCCGTCGGCGTTGCAGCCTGCGAGTGTCCGACCTCCCTGCCTAAAATGCCCAGCGCGCAGCAGAGCATCAACAACCTGCCCATGCGTGGAGGATGACGAATGTGAGCCTCCCGCCGCAAGGCCCGGTTAGGTGAGTTCGGATATTTTTTCTGATCCATCGAAGGCGGAGTAGTCGCAGGTGATTTCGTCGCCGGCCTCGAGATCGCGGAGCGCGAGGGTTTCGCGGGCGGGACCCGTCGCCGCCGGGGCGCCGGTGGTCGGGGTGCCGGAGTGGTTCATGAAGATGGAAAGATCGCCGTTCAGGACCCAGGCTCCAGCCGAGGCATCCAGAAAACCGAAGTGGAACAGGTGTCGACGCGCGGGATCGGGGAGCCGATCGACCTGTTCCCGGGTGAAAGCGCGATCGAATCCGGGCTCGAACCGCCAGACGGGTGTGCCGGCGGGGACTCGGGCGACGGCGAAGAGGCCCAGACCATGGATCGGGCTGCGGTCGCAGCGGGCTTCGATGAGCAACATGCCGCGATGAAACCGGGGATGGCGGACCGGCTTCAAGTTGCATACGCGCCGCGGAGTCGGGAGTCGGAGTCGGGAGTCGGGAGTCGGATGGGGTCCGAGTTGACGCTCGACGCGAAGGTTCGGTCGGCGGAGGGTAACCGGCCCGGGCGGCGGCGGACGCCGCGGATTGGGCATCGGCCACCCGGAACGGGGTTGTGTGGGATGCACAACCCGACTAGTCGAGAGTCGAGTTCAGTGGATAGTGGATGATCTGAAATGAATCTAGACGAAGCGCAGATGAGCCGGGTTCGCGCCTGGATTGATCAGGGGCTGAAGGTGGCGGAGGTGCAAAGCCGGTTGGCGGAGGAGTTCGGAGTCCGGCTGACCTACATGGAGGCCAGGTTCCTCCTGGACGATCTTCAATTGAAGCCGAAGGACCCGGTGGCGCCGCCGGCGCCGGCGCCGACGCAAGCGGCGGGCGCCAACCCCGCTTCGATGCGGCCAGCCGGAGCGCCGGGGGCCGGGCCGGGAGGTCCGGGTCTGGCGGGTCCGTCGGGAGGTCCGCTCGGCGGTGGGCCACTGCCCCTGCCGGGGCCCGGACCGGTCGGCGCCCTCGGAAAGGTGTCCGTCTCAACGGACGCGATCGCGCGGCCCGGGGCGTTGGTGAGCGGCAAGGTGACCTTTTCGGACGGCCAGGCGGCCGACTGGCAAATGGACCAGTACGGACGGCTCGGGGTCGCTCCGAAGACGCCGGGGTACAAGCCCAGCCAGGCGGACGTGGCGGGTTTCCAGGCGGAGTTGGAGGCGGCTCTGGCGAGGTTGGGCTACTAGTCGGGCACCGGACTCAGGGCTCCGGCCGGCCCTTCGGCCGTTCGTGGTCCGAAGCCGTGGAATCACCGTGGAATTCTCGGAAGAATATGGACGTTTGCCGATCGCCGACTGGCTGGAGGCCAGTCGGAGCGCGACTGCGCGGGATGTTCGCGCGGCGCTGGGGCGGCCGGGTCCCTTGGGAATTCTGGATTTTGCCCGGCTGATTTCGCCGGCGGCTGGAGGAGAGATTGAGGGCATGGCGCGGCGGTCGGCGGCGCTGACCCGCCAGCGGTTTGGCAAGGTGATCCGGCTATTCGCGCCCCTCTATCTGTCGAATGAATGCATCAACAATTGCGCCTACTGCGGATTCTCGAGGGATAACGCGATTCTTCGCGTGACCCTGGGTGTGGATGAGGTCGTGCGCGAGGCGCGGGCTTTGAAGGAACAGGGGTTCAGGAACGTGCTGTTGGTGGCCGGGGAGCATCCGCGGTTTGTCTCGGATGGGTACCTGAGGGAATGCGTGGCTGCGGTCGCGGCGGTTGTTCCCGGGGTGTCGATCGAAGTGGGGCCTATGGAAGCGCCCGAATACAGGACGATGGTGGGCGCGGGCGCGGAAGGCTTGGTGGTCTATCAGGAGACGTACGATCGCGAGATTTACGGAAAGGTTCACACCCTGGGTCCGAAGAAGGATTTCGACTGGCGCCTTGCGACACCTGAACGAGGCTACGAGGCCGGTTTTCGGAGGTTGGGAATCGGGGCCTTGTTCGGGCTCGCCGACTGGCGCTGGGAGGCGCTGAGCGTCGCGGTCCACGCCGCGTGGCTGACGCGGCAATGTTGGAAGGCCCAGATCACCGTGTCCCTGCCGCGACTCCGTCCGTGCGCGGGTGAATTCCAGCCGCTCACCCATCTCGGCGACCGGGAGTGGGTCCAGCTCATCTGCGCGATGCGCCTGTTCCTGCCCGACGCGGGGCTGGTTCTGTCGACGCGTGAACCCGCGCGGCTGCGGGACGGGGTGCTGCCGCTGGGGATCACGCTCGCGAGTGCCGGAAGCCACACCGAGCCCGGAGGGTACACGGGCGCCGGTCGCGAAAAGGTGCACTACACCCGGCGGGGGCGCATCGAGGAAGCGGGCGCGGGCGCGGGCGTTGACGCGGTCGCGGATGGACGAGTCACGGGGGCGGCGGGTCAGTTCGATATCGCGGACAACCGGTCTCCGGCGGAGGTGGCGCGGGTGATCGCGGCGCTGGGATTCGAACCCGTGTGGAAGGATTGGGAGGAGGGATTCGGATCCGCCGCGGCAACCGAGTGAAGCGGTGGGATGGGCGGGACGGACGAGCGTCGGGAGGGTCAGACGTAGAGCGCGCGCTCGAGATCGCGCACGACGACGCTGAGGAAGGGATACCGCTTGGACGGATCCGTTTCGAGGCACCGAAGAATGAGTTTGTCCAAGGCCGGTGGAATGGCGGGATTGATCTCGCAGGGGGTCCGGAAATCCGACCGGTCGAGCTGGCGGCGGAGAATTTCGTCAGGCGAATCGCCGGGGAAGGGCTTTTCCAAGGTGACGGTCTCGAAGGCTGTCACGCCGAAGGCGAAGATGTCGGTGCGATGATCGAACGGCAGCCGCTGGAGCTGCTCGGGGGACATGTAGGCGGGGGTGCCGGGATTCTTTCCGGACTTGCGAGGTTCCTCGGGGCGGGGTTGGGCGAGGTCGAAGTCGATGAGGCGGACGTTGGCGTTTCGGCTGACGAGCAAGTTCTCGGGTTTGAAGTCGAGGTGCATGAACCCGGCGTCGTGGACGTTTTCGAGGGCGCGGGCGCTGTCGATGAGAATGTTGCCGAGGTATTCCTGAAGCAGGTCGTCGCAGCGGGCAAGGATCAGTTTGAGGTTGGACGCTTCGAGATACTCCATGGCGAGGAAGGGGCATCCCGCGATGCGTCCGTGCTCGATGTAGCCGATGATGAACTCGCGGCCCTGGAGTTTTTGGAGGATCTCGCAGCCATGGAAGAAACGGGACCGCTCGGAGAAATTGAAGAGCGACGTGTTGATGAGTTTGCGGACCGCGACGGTGCGGTGATCGGGGTGTCTTGCGAGCCAGATCTCGGAGAACCCCCCCCGATTCACCATCTCTTCAAGCCTGTAGGGCCCGAACTCGTGAGGCTCGGGTTCGATGGTGTCGGAGTCCCATGTTTCAACGCCGGTCATCGTTGCGACGCGGAACTATCGTGAGGGTTCCGCGGGTGGGCCACTGGTTTTTTGGAAGCACAGTCCGCCCGGGGGGAAATCATTCGGCCGGATTGAGGCGGTGGGTTCTCCCCGGTAGGGTGGATCCGTGACTCGGTTGCTGGCGTTCGGCGGCTTCCTGCTGGGTGTGTTTGGCGGAGCCGCCCTGGTGTCCCCGTGGCTCTGGTGGTCGGGTCGTTGGGCCCTGGCGGCCTGGCCCCAGGCGGATCTGGGTTGGCTCGTTGACCATCCCTTCCCGCGGTATGTGCATCGGTGCCTCCTGGCGCTGGCGCTCGCGGGTTTGTGGCCGCTCACCCGGGCCCTGGGATGCCGGACTTGGGAGGCGGCGGGGTGGGCGAGGCTGCCGGGACGATGGCGTCGGATGGCGATCGGGTTCACCGTCGGGTTTCTCGGATTCTCAATCCTGATCGCCGTGGAGATGGCGACGGGAGCGCGGGTCTGGAAGTCCGGATTGGACGAAGGTCATCTGGCCGGTGGGATCCTGCGTGCCGCGATGGCTGGAATCGTGGTGGCGATCGCGGAGGAGACGCTTTTTCGGGGGGTCCTTTTTGAGGGATTGCGGTCGCCGACGGGCGCGCCCGGGGCGGTGCTGGCGACGGCCGGGTCCTATTCCCTCGCGCATTTCTTCTCGAGACCGGAGCCCCCGAACGAAGTGACGTGGGTTTCAGGGTTCGAAGTCCTCGCCGGGATGCTGTCGGGATTCGGAGCGTGGGACCGACTCCTGCCCGCATTCCTCACACTATTCCTTCTTGGAGTCCTATTCGCACTCATGCGACTCCGCGAGCGCGGCGTGCACGGCGCCGTCGGGTTGCACGCGGCGCTCGTGTTTTGGATGAAGATGCGCGGACTGTTCACCGCGACTTCTCCGATCGCGCCTTCCGGAGGTGACTTGATCTCCGGCGCGCCAGCGCTAGTCCTGACGGGAGCGTTGGTCATCGCCTACTTGATTCTGTCCCATGTGCGAGGCGCGCGAAGCGACAATGACCTACGCCCTATCTGCTAGATTGGGCGATTGACCCATCAACGATTTTGTGACAAAGGTTCCCGGCGGAAAGGAAACAAAACCAAGATGATTCCTAGTTCAGACACACTCAAGAGAGCGGCCCAGATCCTTCAGGAAATCGAATCGCTTCAGGTGGAACTCGCCGGTCTGTTCGGCTCCAAGAGCGTCGCGGGCGCCCCGGCGAAGAGGCGCGGTCGCCCGCCCGGAAAACGACGGAAGATGAGCCCGGAAGCGCGGGCGAGGATCGCCTCGGCGGCCAAGGCGCGATGGGCCCGGTACAGGGCCGACAAGAAGTCGGTCGCGAAATAGACCGGCGTCGTCGCATCTCTGTCCGGCGTTCCAACCAAGCCAAGCCAACCCAACCCATCTACTGAGCGGCCCGTGACCACTTCGGTGGCACGGGCCGTTCGCTGCCGGTAGAAGGTTTGAGTTTGAGTTCGAGTTCGAGTTCGAGTTCGAGTTCGAGTTCGAGTTCGAGTTCGAGTTCGAGTTCGAGTTCGAGTTCGAGTTCGAGTTCGAGTTCGAGTTCGAGTTCGAGTTCGAACTGAGTCCTTGCCGGGGTTCCAACCCCAACCCCAACCCGAATCCCAACCGAAGTCCGAATCGCAATCACAATCGCAATCCGAGGCCCGGTTCCGTGTTCGCCTGAATGAATCCATTAGCCGTTTCGCTTGGTTCGTGGGAGGCGTTGCTGTCGCTACTCTTTCCGGATGTCTGTCAATTGTGCGGTGGCGGACGGGCGACGGCGGTGGAGGGGTATGTGTGCGGACGATGCGTGTCAGGCGCGGGGAATGTGAGATGGATTCGACCGCCATTCTGTTCGCGATGCGGGATTCCTTTCGACGGTGAGATTTCGACTGAGTTCGTCTGCGGCAACTGTTTGGGACTGGACCTGGCTTTCGGGTGGGCGCGCGCGTCGGTGGTGGCCACGCCTTTTCTTCTGGATGTAATCCACCGGTATAAATATGGGCGGCGGCTCTATTTCGGGCCCTTTCTGGCCGGGCTCCTGGCGCGGGCGGCCGCGCCTGTCCTGGCGGGCGGAGGGTGGGACGGTCTGGTCCCTGTTCCCCTTCATCCCGCCCGCGAGCGCGAACGCGAGTTCAATCAGGCGGAACGGTTGGGGCGGTCCCTTGGGGCGGTGGCGGGGATCCCGCTGGAGGCGGGTTTGGTCCGGCGGATTGGTGCGACGAGGGTGCAGGCTTCGCTGGATCGTCGGGAGCGGGTTCGGAATGTGTCGGGCGCGTTTCAGGTGACGGACGGGGCCCGTGTGGCGGGGCGTCGCTGGGTCGTCGTGGATGACGTCTTGACGACGGGAGCGACGACCAGCGCCGTGGCGGGCGCGCTGCGGGCGGCGGGGGCTCGCGAGGTGGTGGTTTGGACGCTGGCGCGCGGGACCTGAGGGGGATACGGTCGGGCGCATGGGCGGCGATCAAAAAGGCGGGACCAATCCCGGGCGTTTTCCGAGAAGGCGGCTGATGATGGAGGGTCCGGACCCTGTGTTCACGCCCCCGGGGTTCACGGGGGACACGGCCTTTTTCAAGAAGCCGAAGATGGCGGTGGGCCGGATGCGGAAGAAGGAGATCCCCGAGGGGCTTTGGGTGAAGTGTCCGCGCTGTGCTTCGATGATTTTCGAAGGCGACCTCGACAAGAACCTGAAGGTCTGCCTGACGTGCGGGCACCATTTTCCGATTGGGGCCCGGGAAAGGATCGATTCGCTGGTGGAACCCGGGTCGTTCCAGGAGATGGACGCCGACATGGTGAGCGTCGACATGTTGAAATTCGCCGGTCCGTCCTCTTATCCGGCCAAACTGGAGGCGAACCTGCGGGCGACGGGGTTGACCGACGCGGTGGTCACCGGGTTGGGGCAGGTGGGGAGCCACCGGGTCGCCTTGGGAGTGATGGACTTCTCATTTCTAGGTGGATCGATGGGGGCGGTGGTCGGCGAGAAGCTGACGCGCCTGATCGAGGTGGGGACGGAACGCGGGCTGGCGGTCGTCATCATTTCGACGAGCGGGGGGGCGCGGATGTACGAGGGGATGTTCAGCCTGATGCAGATGGCGAAGACGAGCGGGGCCCTGGCGTACCATGCGTCGGCGCGGTTGCCGTACATCAGTGTGCTGACGCATCCGACGACGGCTGGGGTGATGGCGAGCTACGCGAGCCTCGGCGACCTCATCCTGGCGGAGCCTTCCGCGATGATCGGGTTTGCGGGTCCGCGGGTGATCAAGGACACGACGCAGGCCGAGTTGCCTCCGGGCTTCCAGACCGCGGAGTTCCTGCTGGAGCACGGACTGATCGACGTGATTGTTCCGCGGGATGAAATGAAGGAGCGGTTGGGGTTCTACCTCGATTACCTGATGTCCCGCCGGATGGCGACCACCTGAGTGGGGGTGGGCGACCCGATCGATGGATCCACGCGCCTGGAGAAGCGTGGGGACGCGGCCGGACGCGGCCGGACTTGACTGCGCGGGGCGTCCGGCGAGACGGTCTGGGGCATGACGACCCCGGTAGAGACGCGGACTGAGAGGCCCCGGACGGACACGCGACGCACCTTTCTCAAGCGCACTTCGGCGGTGGCGGCCGGGTTGGCGGCCGCGCCCTATATTTCGGTGGCGCCGCGCGCCTTCGCGGCGAACAGCGACACGCTGAAGGTCGGCCTCGTGGGATGCGGGGGACGAGGGACGGGGGCGGCGAGCCAGACCTTGGAGGCGGACAAGAACGTGGTGCTCCACGCGATGGGGGATATTTTCGAGGACCGCCTGAAAGGGAGTCTCGCGCAGATCAAGAAGCAGCATGGCGAACGGACGATGGTGACGCCGGACACGTCGTTCCTGGGATTCGACGCCATCGAGAAGGTGATCGCGAGCGGGGTCGACGTGGTGATTCTGGCGACGCCTCCGGGTTTCCGGCCGTACCACATCAAGCGCTGCGTGGAGGCCGGCAAGCATGTCTTCACGGAGAAGCC